>NZ_CAMPHV010000001.1 GCF_946886105.1 uncultured Pseudomonas sp.
ACTGGCGCAGGCACACCTGGCGACCTGCCGGGTTAAGCTGGCCCCGCACGCGGGGGGGGGGGGCGAAGGTGTCGCAGTTCGACGGGCTGCGCCTAGGGTGGTGCCGCATCGACTGCGGATTTGGTGAGCTTGATCTTAGCCATGTTGACTCCTCGGAAAGACTCGGTTCCAGGAGCCTGATGGGAGTCAAACGGGTGGGTGCCGGGCCGAGGTTCAGAAAGCACCGCATATGATGGATCGTACTAAGCTATTGATAATATTGATGTATACGGATTGGGCAAAGTCGCGAGTTTCGGTGCTGGAGCCATAGGGTCATAAAAAACGGCGCTCAAGAGCGCCGTTTTTTGTTCTGCGAGCTGTTTAGCCCTTGAAGCGTTTCAACACCAGGGTGGCGTTGGTGCCGCCGAAACCGAAGCTGTTGCTCATCACGGTATCGATCTTGGCGTTTTCGACGGTGCTGAGCTGAATCGGCAGGTCGGCCATTTCCGGGTCGACTTCATCGATATTGACCGAGCCGGCGATGAAATTGCCTTCCATCATCAGCATGCAATAGATCGCTTCCTGCACGCCGGCAGCGCCCAGGGAGTGGCCCGAGAGGCTCTTGGTCGAGCTGATGGCCGGGGCCTTGTCGCCGAACACTTCACGTACCGCGCGGCCTTCCGCCACGTCGCCGACCGGGGTCGAGGTGCCATGGGTGTTGAGGTAGTCGATCGGCGTGTCGACGGTGGCCAGGGCTTGCTGCATGCAGCGTACTGCGCCTTCGCCGCTCGGCGCGACCATGTCGTAACCGTCGGAAGTCGCACCGTAGCCAACCACTTCGGCGTAGATCTTGGCGCCACGCTTGAGGGCGTGTTCCAGCTCTTCGACCACCACCATGCCACCGCCGCCGGCAATGACGAAACCGTCACGCTTGGCGTCGTAGGCGCGCGAAGCTTTTTCCGGGGTTTCGTTGTACTGGGTGGAGAGGGCGCCCATGGCATCGAACAGGAAGCTCTGGCTCCAATGTTCTTCTTCGCCACCGCCGGCGAAGACGATGTCCTGCTTGCCCATCTGGATCTGTTCCATGGCGCTGCCGATGCAATGGGCGCTGGTGGCGCAAGCCGAGGAGATCGAATAGTTGATCCCCTTGATCTTGAACGGCGTGGCCAGGCAGGCCGATACGGTGCTGCCCATGGTACGGGGTACGCGATAGGGACCGACGCGTTTGACGCCTTTCTCGCGTAGGATGTCCATGGCTTCCATCTGGTTGAAGGTGGAAGCACCACCGGAACCGGCGATCAGGCCGACCCGCGGATTGGAGACTTCCTCGGCGCTGAGGCCGGCATCCTTGATTGCCTGCTCCATGGACAGGTAGGCGAACGCGGCGGCATCGCCCATAAAGCGATAGACCTTGCGGTCGATCAGCTCTTCGAGGTTGAGGTCGACGGAGCCGGACACTTGGCTACGCAGGCCCATCTCGGCGTATTCCGGATTGAAGCGGATACCGGGACGGCCAGCGCGAAGGTTGGCGGAAACGGTTTCTTTGTCAGTGCCCAGGCAGGAAACAATACCCAAGCCGGTAATCACGACGCGGCGCATGCGAAGAATCCTTTAGAAGCTATCGGTGGAAGTGAACAGGCCGACGCGCAAACCTTCGGCGCTATAAATCTCGCGACCATCGACGCTCACGGTGCCATCGGCGATGGCCAGGATCAACGAGCGGGTGATGGTGCGTTTGATCTGAATGTTGTAGGTGACCTTCTTGGCGGTCGGCAGTACCTGGCCGAAAAACTTCACTTCGCCCGAGCCGAGTGCGCGGCCACGGCCAGGGTTGCCCTGCCAGCCGAGGAAGAAGCCGACTAATTGCCACATGGCGTCGAGGCCGAGGCAGCCGGGCATTACCGGGTCGCCTTCGAAGTGGCATGCGAAGAACCACAGGTCCGGATTGATATCGAGCTCGGCGACGATCTCGCCTTTGCCGTATTTGCCGCCGGTGTCGCTGATATGGGTAATGCGATCGATCATCAGCATGTTCGGGGCGGGCAGTTGCGCATTACCTGGGCCGAACAGTTCGCCGCGGCTGCAGCGCAACAGGTCTTCCTGGGTGAAGGCGTTTTGTTTGGTCATGCGAGCTCCTCAATAGTCCCACCCGCCGAGGCTGGGTGAATCGTCCTGGCTGGCGGCGCATCGGTGCGCCTGCCAGCAGCCTAGTCATAGACTGTTGCGTTGTAATGAAAGTCACAGCACGGGGCACAGTTGTACACCGGGCGACGCCTGCTGCTACATCGACCAACCGTTGGTAAGCCCGTGCGCTACGCTGCTCGGGCTGTAAATCAGCCTCGCCATGTTGGCATGCGCGGGCTGTTCGACTGCTGTTGCGCGGACGATGCTTATCGCGTTCGCCAGCTTGAAGCAGATCACGCACTCTCGCTACTCGCCGAAGGTCGGGAGGGTAGCCAGCGCTGCAGTACCCGTTGTAAATCCACCCGTTTGAAGGGCTTGGCCAGATAATCGTTCATTCCGGCGCTCAAACAGGCTTCGCGGTCACCCTGCAGGGCGTTGGCGGTGAGGGCGATGATCGGTAGATCGGCCGCAGATTTAAAACGACGAATCTGACGGGTCGCTTCATAGCCGTCCATGATCGGCAGGCGGCAATCCATCAGGACCGCGGCAAAGGCTTGGCGTTCGATGCAATAAACCGCTTGCGCGCCGTCGCCGACATGACTGACTTCATAGCCGAGGCTGCGCAGCATGGCTTCGATGACCGTTTGATTGACTGGATTGTCCTCGACCAGCAGGACCGCCTGGCCCTGGCCCTGAGACTCTTCGAGCAGGCCGCTGTGGACCAAGTGCTTGGTCTCCCGGGAAAACGGCAGGGGGATTTCCAGGATGAAGGTCGAGCCCCGGCCTTCCTGGCTTTGCGCCGTCAAGGTGCCGCCCATGCGTTCGGCCAGAGTGCGCGCGATCGGCAAGCCGAGCCCGGTTCCGCCGTAGCGGCGGGAAATCGAGGTGTCGGCCTGCTGGAACGCATCGAACATATGCTCCAGGCGCTCGGGTGAGATGCCGATGCCGCTGTCGTGCACCGCGCAACTGAACCACAGCACTTGCTTATCCAGGAGTTGCCAATGGGTTTCCACGCGGATACTGCCTGCTTCGGTGAATTTCAATGCATTACCGATCAGGTTGACCAGGATTTGTCGAATACGCGTCGGGTCGCCCTGAACTTCCAGCTGTTCGAGTCCATCCGGGACCAGCAGGTTCAATTCCAGGCCACGTTGCTGGGCGCTGTATTGGAATACCTGAATCGAGCTTTGCAGCAACTCCAATAGGTTGAAGGTGAGGCATTCGAGTTCCAGGGCGCCGCGTTCGATCCGGGAGAAGTCGAGGATGTCGTTGATGACTTTCAACAAATGCTCAGTGGACTCGGTGGCCAGGGCGGCATATTCGTCCTGCTCCCGGGTCATTTCGGTGGTTTCCAGCAATTGCAGCATGCCCAGTACGCCGTTCATGGGCGTACGCAGCTCATGGCTCATCATGGCGAGAAAGTCGGATTTGGCGCGGTTGGCTTGCTCCGACTCTTCGCGGGCCTTGATCAGCAGCGCCATCGCTTGCTGTTGCTCGCTGCTGGCGCGGTCCAGGCCGTTGGCCAGGTTGTTGATGTGCCGGGCCAGCGCGCCCAGCTCGCTGTCGCCGAGCTCGGGCAGGGCGGTGCGGTAATTGCCGGCCTGGATCGCGGCGACCGCTTCGCCCATGGCGCTGAGCGGTTGGGATAAGCGCCGGGCCAGCCGCCGCGCGAGGATAAAAGTGAGGAAGAGGGCGAGCAGCGCCAAGACGGCGGCCTTGAGGAGAATTTCCTGCTGTCGGGTGTTGAAGGCGTCGTTCGACATCCCCACGACCACGCGCCCGAGGTAGTCGTTGCCCGATTGCCCGGCATCCGGGCGTACGCTGCTGTTCTGCAGGAAATCCTGGTTCAAGGCGATTTGTTGCAGGCGAATGGCGGAGTGGAACACCTCGACCTGGGGGCTGTTTTGTCCCTGATGGGCGGGTTGTTCGACGTACACCAGGATGTTTTCTTCGCGGTCGCGAACCTCGATAAAGCGCACATGGGGGGTTTTCAAGGTGGCGCTCAAGAGCGTTTCGAGCACTTCCAGGTTGCCGGAAATGACTCCGTATTCGGTCGCGGGCGCCAATTGGCTGGCGATCAGTTGGCCGGTGTGATCGAGCTCCTGGCGAAGATCCTGGAGCCGGGCGAAGGTGAAATAGCCGGTCAGTAGCAGGGTCATCAGTAATGCCGGGCCGACGCTGATCAGTTGTGTGCGGGTATGGATATCCCAGCCATGCCGCAGTTTCATGGGATATCTCCTTCGACGACTTGTTGCGTCAGGGTAGCGTCGTCGGCCAACTCGATAGCCAGTGCGCGCGCCACTTGGCGATTGCCGAGTACTTTGAAATGGGTCGGGTAAGCGCTGCGCGGCCAGTCGGCGGGCGGACGATCGAGCCATAGTTCGAGGCTGGCCAACCAATCGACCTGATCGCTGTAGACGCTGGCCAGGCTACCCGCGCGCACGAAGCTGGCGTTGGGGCCGATGATCGCGCGTTGTTGGCTATAGCTGGTCAACAAAAGATTCTTCGCGGTTTGCGGATTGAACAGGTCGTCGTCGTTAAGCCCGAACAGCAGATCGCTGCGCTGCAATACATCCAACAGCGGGCGATTGTCGCGCCTGTCCGGCCATTCCCGGCTGACAATTCGCAAACCCTGCGAGTTGGCGGCGTGTTGCAGTTCGTCGAGCAGGAAGGCGCTGTGCGCATCGTAGAGCACGCCGATATGTTTTACCTGCGGCATAAGGGTGCGCACCAGACGCAGCTGGCGCCGGGGCGAGGGGTCGCTCCAGAGCAGCGTCAGATATGGCGGGCGGGCATTGCCGAGACGCTTCTGCGCCTGCACCTTGGCGATACGCAGGACCAGCGTCGGCGGTCCCTTGTCGCTGCTCAGGCGCCATTCGAGCGCCTCGTCGCCGAATATGATCAAACGGCTGCTGGCGGGGAGGGCGTTGGCGGCGGCGAGTTCGGCGAGGGGACGGAAACTCACCTGGTCGTGTGGTCTGCGCGCCGCCAGATCGGCGGTGAATGTGCGGATCGCCGGGTTGTCCTCGGCGCTGCTGAGAATAATCTCGGCGGCCAGGGCGGGCTGCAACGCCAATAGGCAGCAAAGCAGCAGCCAATGGCCGATTGTCGTGCGCCATGGGTTTCTCGTCCGGGTTAGCTGGCGTTGCATGGCTAGAACTCTAACTCGGCACTGAAATACAGCAGGTGGCGCTTGTCCTGATTGTTTTCCCGCCAGGTCAGCGGTTCATCGTCCAGGCGTTGCTGCATGACCGCCGCCAGTTCCAAGGCCGCGCCGCCCATGGCGATGCGCTTGGCGATGCGCAGATCCATGCGTTCGAAGCGATAGCGGTTGAGTTGGTCGGCGCCGTAGTAGAACAGCCCGCTCGACCAGCCCTGGCCCCAATCGCGCAGCCAACCGACGGAGCCGCTGTGGCGTGCGGTCAGGCGCTGGTCGAGTTCGCTGCTGGCGACGAAATCGACATAGGCGTAGCTCAGGCGCAAGCGGTCGGCTTGGCTGAGTTGCCAGTCGAGTTGGCCCTCCGCCCCGCGGAACTCTATCCAGTTGTCGTTGCTGGGTAGTGCCGCGCCGTTGCTCAGCGGCTCGCTGATCATGTCGTCGATGCGTTCGTCGAACAGCTTGAGATCCAGGTGCAGATCACCGCTGTCGGATTGGCCGTTATAGCCCAGCTCCCAGGAACGCATGCGTTCCTGTTGCAGATTGCCGGGCCCTGGGGTGGTGACGAAATAGTCGGCATCGCGCTGGCCGAAGGGCTGCGGCTCGATATCGCGTACCCGGTAATTCCAATTGGCGTCGTTCTCCAGCATGTCCGGCGAGCGTACCGCCTGCGAATACACCGCGCGCAGGCCATGACGCGGGTTGATCAGGTAGTTGACGGCCAGGCGCGGGGTCAGCGAGTCGCCGCTGCGTTGGTCGCGCTCGTACATCGCCCCGGTCTGCAGCAACCAATGGCTGCTGGCTTGCCATTCCAGGTGGCCGAACAGGCGCCAGGTGTCGTTGCGCAGTTGCCCCGAGAAAAAGGTTTCGGACTCGGCGATGTCATGCCGATAGTTGGCGCCGCTGAGCAGACGCAAGCCATCGCCCAGGCTCAGGGTGTCCTGCAGTTCGAGCTCGTAGCGGCTCTCGCGCAGGTCCTGATTGACGCTGCCGCAGACCCTGTCCAACCCGCCGCTGGCCAGTTGGGCCGCCACCTGGTTGGCCAGCGCCTGTTCCTGCGGCGTACCGCTGGCTATCACCGCCGGAGTGGGCGAGCGGGCAAAACGCTCGGCGAACGCAGCGTTCAGGCGCCATAGCGCGCTCAACTGCGGGCTGACGACAATGGCCGCATCGCAGGCGCGCCAATTGCTCAGGCGCTCCCAGTGTTGCAGCGAGGTCGATACTTGCAGGCTGTGCAGATTGCTGAAGTCGATATTCCAGCGCAGGCCCGCGGCGTAATCACGGGCTTTGCTGTCGCTGTTGTCATCGCCGGGCGCGTAGTCGCCGAATACCGGTTGGTAGCTGTAACGACTCTGGTTGCTGCCTTCCTTGAGTGCCAACTGCCAATCCAGGCTATGCCGGCTATCGAGTTGCTGAGTGGCGGAGAGATTGAGGCGGTTGAGCCGACGGCTGTCGCGGTAGTCGCGATCAAACTCGTCGTGATCGAAGCCGTCGTCCTGCTGGCCGGAGAGTGACAGGCGCAACGCGCCATGGTCCCAAGCCACGCCATGGCTGGCATACCAATCCTGGATGCCGTTATGGCCTTGCGTGGTCTTCAGACGGGTGCCCTGGCTATTGAGCGGTGCGCGGGTGGTGATGCTGATCACCCCCATCAGGGCATTGGCGCCATAGCTCACGGTATTCGGCCCGCGAAACACTTCGATGCGTTCGATGTCTTCTATAGCGACGGGGATGTCGGTCCAATCCACGGTCGCCAGGCCCGGGTGATACACCGAGCGTCCGTCGACCAGCACTTGCAGGCGCCGGGCTTCGGTGACATTGCTGCCGTGGTAATTAGCCGTCGGTTGGTTGCCGTTGCGGTAGCCGATCATCATGCCCGGTACCAGGCGCAGCAACTCGACGATGTCGCGCGCGCCGCTGGCCCTGATCAGCGCGCTGTCGAGTACCGTCATGCTGCCCGGAACGGCCGCGGGTGCTTGTTTGAGCCGCGTTGCGGTCAGCACCTGCGGCAGCGGTTGTTCGACGCCGAATAAATCGTCGGCGAGCGCCTGGGGGCCGACCGCCAGGGCCAAGGCGCTCAGCGCGAGAGAAATTCGGGTGTTGGTAGCCACGCAACAGCCTTGTCAGCGTTAAAGGTGCTGCATATTAACGGAAAGTCGCGCAGTGACGCAGGGCTTCCAGCGAAGTCTCGCGCTCTGTGTGTCGAACCAGCGAAAAGCTGGCCGCTGAAGCCTTGCTCCGTATAATGACCACCGACTGCCATACCGCATGGCTCACTACGGAATCCTTATGACTGAGCAGCAACCCATAGCCGTGCTAGGCGGCGGTAGCTTCGGTACGGCGATTGCCAATCTGTTGGCGGAAAACGGCCAACACGTCCTGTTGTGGATGCGTGACCCGGAGCAAGCCGAGGCGATTCGTCTGACCGGCGAGAATCCGCGTTATCTGAAAGGCGTGAAAATCCATGCTGGTGTCGAACCGATCAGCGATCTGGCCGCGACCCTCGACGCCTGCGAGCTGGTATTCGTCGCCCTGCCATCCAGCGCCCTGCGCCAGGCTTTGCAGCCGATGGCGGAAAAACTCCAAGGCAAAATGCTGATCAGCACCACCAAAGGCATCGAAGCGCAGAGCTTCAAGCTGATGAGCCAGATTCTCGAAGACATCGCCCCGCAGGCGCGCATCGGTGTGCTCTCCGGGCCGAATCTGGCCAGGGAGGTCGCCGAGCATGCACTGACCGCCAGTGTCATCGCCAGCGAAGACGAGGAACTCTGCCAGCGCGTGCAGGACGCGCTGCATGGCCGTACTTTTCGCGTCTATGCCAGCACCGATCGCTTCGGCGTCGAGCTGGGCGGGGCGCTGAAGAACGTCTATGCGATCATCGCCGGGATGGCCGCCGCCCTGGGGATGGGCGAGAACACCCGAGGCATGCTGATCACCCGCGCCCTGGCGGAAATGACCCGCTTCGCCGTGCAATTGGGCGCCAACCCCATGACCTTCCTCGGCCTGGCCGGCGTCGGTGACCTGATCGTCACCTGCTCGTCGTCGAAAAGCCGCAACTACCAGGTCGGTTTCGCCCTGGGCGAAGGCCTGAGCCTGGAGGACGCAGTCGCACGCCTTGGCGAAGTGGCGGAGGGGGTGAACACGATCAAGGTGTTGAAGTCCAAGGCCGAGGAGTTACAGGTGTACATGCCGCTGGTTGCCGGTTTGCATGCCATTCTGTTCGAAGGGCGTACCTTGGATCAGGTGGTCGAAGGGCTGATGCGCGCCGAACCGAAAACCGACGTCGATTTCATTCCCATCACGGGCTTTTAGTTCGAACCCCCGTATTTACCGGGCTTGGCGCCGGGTTCGGCAACTGCCCGATCGTGGGGTTTTTATAAGGAGATGAACATGAGTGAAGCGAAGATGAGCGAAGAAGGTAAAACACTGGAGCGCGAATCCATCGCTCTGCGGATTCTGTGGATGCTGCTGTTCGTGGTCATTTGGCAGTTGGCCGAGCTGCTGTTGGGCGCTGTGGTGTTGCTGCAACTCGGTTATCGGCTGTTCTACGGGGCGCCGAGCGGGAGCCTGCTCGGTTTCGGCGACAGCCTGTGTCAGTACCTGGCGCAGATCGGTCGCTTCGGCACCTTCAATAGCGACGAGAAACCCTGGCCGTTCACCGATTGGCCGACCCCGCAGGCCCCGCAAGGCGAAGCGCCGCACAGCATCCCGCCGGCGGCGCATTCGGTGCACGACGAGGAGCCGCGCCTGTGAGTAGTGTCCGATGAGGCTGTGGCTGCTCCGCCATGGCGAAGCCGAAGCTCATGCGCGCAGCGATGCCGAACGCGCCTTGACGGACCATGGGCGGCAAGAGGTTCTGCAGGCTGCGCAGCAGTTGCAGGGGCGTTCCTTGGACCTCATTCTGGTCAGCCCTTATGTGCGCGCCCAGCAGACCGCCGCCCTGGTCAAACAGGCTTTGGCTTACGACGGCGAGCTACGCAGCGTGACCTGGTTGACCCCCGATAGCGATCCCCGCGAGGTGCTGGCCAAGCTCGAACGCTACGCTGCGGCAGAGTTGCTCCTGGTTACCCACCAACCCCTGGTCGGCGGCCTGGGCGGTTGGCTGGTGCACGGTCATCGCCAGCAACCCCTGGCCATGGCGACCGCCAGTCTGGCCGCGCTGGAAGGCGAGATGCCGGTCGCCGGCGCGATGGACCTGCTGGCACTGACGCATCCGTAACGCATTTAACAAAACGCTACTGCGCGAAACATATCTCTACTTGCGGCGCTCCTTGTACGTGGAATAGGCTGACCAAGCAATTGCTTGGTTGGCTCCGTAGTTCCCACAATAACAACAAGGAGGAAGCCCTGTGGCTGATGCAATCAGTTTGCCGCTCGAGGTGTTTTATCAACGCGAGGCTCGGCACCCGCATAAGATCTTCATGGTTCAGCCGCTGCCGGGCGGCCAGCTGCAGGAGCTGAGTTGGGCCGAGGTCGGCGAGCAGGCGCGGCGCGCCGCCAGTTGGTTGCGTAGCCAGGAGTTGCCGCCGGGCAGCCGGGTGGCGATGTTGTCGAAGAACTGCGCGCATTGGATAGTCGCCGACTTGGCGATCTGGATGGCCGGGCATGTTTCGGTGCCGCTGTACCCGAACCTGACCGCCGAGTCGGTCCGGCAAGTGTTGCTGCATTCCGGCGCGGCACTGTTGTTCGTCGGCAAACTGGACGACTGGGCCAGCATGGCGCCCGGGGTGCCGGCGGAACTACCGACCATAAGCCTGCCGCTGCATCCGGCAGGTACCTTCAGTCATGGTTGGGACGAGCTGCAGAGTCGTTCGCCGATCCGCGACAACCCTACCTATCCCGCCGACCAACTCGCCACCATCATCTACACCTCCGGCACCACCGGCATGCCCAAGGGCGTGATGCACAGCTTCGGCACTTTCGGTTTCGCCGCCAGCCATGCCACCGAGCTGTTCGGCGTCGGCGAGCAGGACCGGGTGCTGTCCTATTTGCCACTGTGCCACGTCGCCGAGCGCATGTTCGTCGAGTTGGCCTCGCTTTACTCCGGGCAGACGATCTATTTCGCCGAAAGCCTCGACAGCTTTCTGATCGATCTCAAGCGCGCGCGGCCGACGGTGATTTTCGGCGTGCCGCGCATCTGGACCAAGTTCCAGATGGGCGTCTACAGCAAGATGCCAGCGGCGCGCCTCGACTTTCTGCTGAAGTTGCCGCTTATCGGCCGCATCGTCGGTAAGCGGGTGCTGGCGGGTCTGGGGCTGGATGCGGTGCGCTATGCGCTGTCCGGCGCGGCGCCGGTGCCCGAGGCCTTGCTCAACTGGTACAAACGCCTGGGCCTGGATGTGCTCGAGGTCTACGGCATGACCGAAAACTGCGGTTATTCCCATGTTTGCCGGCCGGGTAAATTCAAGCAGGGCTGGATCGGCCAGAACAACCCGGGCGTCGAGGTGCGCATCGCCGAGGATGGCGAGGTGCAGGTACGCAGCGGCGCGACCATGCAGGGCTATTACCTTGACCCGGAAAAAACCGCGGAAACCATCACCGCCGATGGCTTTTTACGCACGGGCGACAAGGGCGAGCAGGACGCCGAGGGCAATTTGCGCCTGACCGGGCGGATCAAGGAAATTTTCAAAACCAGCAAGGGCAAGTACGTGGCCCCGGCGCCAATCGAAAATCGCCTGGCCGAGCATACGCGGATCGAGCAGGTCTGCGTGGTCGGCGATGGTATGGCGCAACCCATGGCCCTTTGCGTGCTTTCCGAGGTGGGACGTAGCGAAACCCTGAACGGTGCGCGGCAGGAGCTGAAAAACAGCTTGGAAAAGCTGCTGGAGGAGGTCAATCAGGATCTCTACAAGCACGAACGGGTGCAACGCCTAGTGCTGGTCAAGGATGTCTGGGCGGTGGACAACGGCTTTCTCACGCCGACCCTGAAGATCAAGCGCGCGGTGGTCGAAGGGGCTTACAGCGAGCGCTTCGGCGAGTGGAGCGAACACAGCGACAGCGTGCTTTGGCACGAGTGAAATTCGCGCAGCGAACCGGTCGATAGCGACCGATTTTTCGATCAAGGAGCGGTTATGCAGATCTGGCAGCAAACACCCAACCCGGCGAAACTCAACGAGTCGTTGAAAAACACCATCGGTGAGGTTCTCGATATCCGTTTCGAGTCCTATGACGACGAGTCCCTGACCGCGAGCATGGTGGTCGATCCGCGTACCCATCAGCCCTACGGTCTGCTGCATGGCGGCGCGTCTGTGGTGTTGGCGGAAACCCTGGGTTCCACCGCCAGCTACCTGTGCATCGACAGCAGCCGCTTCTACTGCGTGGGGCTGGAGGTGAACGCCAATCACCTTCGCGGTTTGCGCAGCGGCCGCGTCACCGCTGTGGCCCGTGCCGTGCACCTGGGGCGCACCACCCATGTCTGGGATATCCGCCTGAGCGGGGAGGATGGCAAGGCCAGCTGCATTTCGCGTTTGACCATGGCCATAGTGCCCCTGGGCGAGAACGGCCCGGCGCAACGCTAGTCAAAGGTCGCTCTTGTAGCCCGGATGCAATCCGGGGAGCGGTTGCCGGGGCGAAAACCCATCCCGGATTGCGCTTAGGCTTATTCGGCTGCGGGCGAGGGCGGATGACACCATTCCCCTGAAGTTTGGCCATAGTGCCGTCATTCACTGGCCGGTTTGTCATTGCTGTGCCGACGCGGCTGCCGGACAATCTGCCGAACCTTTCGCCAAAAGCCAGCCGTCATGACCCAGACCCTATTCTTCGCCCATGCCAATGGCTTCCCCTCGGCCACCTACGGCAAGCTGTTCGCTTCCTTGGCGCCGGATTATCAGGTGCGGCATCTACCGCAGCATGGCCACGATCCGCGTTTTCCGGTGAACGACAACTGGAGCAACCTGGTCGACGAGTTGATCCATCATCTCGAACAAGGCGACGAGCCTGTGTGGGGCGTCGGCCATTCCCTCGGCGGTGTGCTGCATTACCACGCGGCCCTGTTGCGTCCCGAGCTTTATCGCGGCGTGGCGATGCTCGACTCGCCGGTGCTGACCCTGGCCGACAAGGTGGTGATCCGCGCGGCCAAGCGCTTCGGCTTTATCGATCGCATCACTCCGGCCGGGCGCACCCTGGGGCGTCGCGAGGAATTCGTCGACCTGGCCGAGGCGCGCGACTATTTCGCCGCCAAGACTCTGTTCCGCCGCTTCGACCCCGATTGCCTGGACGCCTACGTCCAGCACGGTCTGCAGCCGGCGGGCGAACGTCTGCGCCTGCGTTTCGACGCCGCCACCGAAATCAGCATTTACCGCAGCGTGCCGCACACCAGCCCGGGCCGTCCGCAGCAGTTGCAGGTACCCCTGGCATTGGTGCGCGGCCGGCACAGCCGGGTGGTGTTGCCGCATCATGCCCATCTGGTACGCCGCGTGCCGCGCGGCGAATACCTGACATTGCCCGGTGGCCACATGTTTCCGCTGGAGCGGCCCCAGGACACCGCCGCGCTGCTCAAACAGCTCTTCGCGCGCTGGAGCGAGAAGCCAAGCCTGGAGCAATCGGCATGAATATGGATTTCGAAGAAGTTCGCCTGAGCCTGCCGCATATCGAACTGGCCGCGCACCTCTACGGCCCGCCGGATGGCGAGCCGGTAATCGCGCTGCACGGCTGGCTGGACAACGCGGCGAGCTTCGCACGCCTGGCGCCGAAGCTGCCGGGGCTGCGCATCGTCGCCCTGGATTTCGCCGGCCACGGCCATTCCGACCATCGCCCTCCGGGCGGCAGCTATGCGATCTGGGATTACGCCCATGACGTGCTGCAGGTCGCCGAACAATTCGGTTGGCAGCGCTTTTCCCTGCTCGGCCATTCCATGGGCGCGATCGTCTCCGTGCTGCTGGCCGGCGCCATGCCCGAGCGAGTCAAACGCCTTGCGCTGATCGACGGGCTGATTCCCTACACCGGCGAGGCCGATAGCGCGCCGCAAAAACTCGGCGAGGCGCTCAGGGCGCAGCTGGCCCTGGCAGGTAAAAGCAAACCGGTGTATGCCGAGTTCAGCCGCGCGGTGGAGGCGCGGATGCGCGGCGTCGGTGCGGTCAGTCGCGAAGCGGCCGAGCTGCTGGCGCAACGCGGCCTGATGCCGGTGCCCGGCGGCTACACCTGGCGCACCGACAGCCGCCTGACCTTGCCGTCGCCGCTGCGCTTGACCCACGCCCATGCCCTGGCCTTCGCCCGCCGTCTGCAATGCCCCGCCAGCCTGGTATTGGCCGAGCAGGGCATGTTGCACGCGCAACCGCGGGTGACCGAGTTGCTCGAAGGTTTGCCGATCGAAACCCACACCTTGCCCGGCGGCCATCATCTGCACCTGGACGACGAAGCGGGCGCGGCGCTGGTAGCAGACTGTTTCAAAGCTTTCCTGCAGTCGCCTTGACTTGCTAAAGACAACTGGGGAAGGTGTGGTCGATTGCAATGGAGAATCGCATGATCGACCTGTACACAGCCGCGACACCCAACGGGCACAAGGTGTCCATCGCTCTGGAAGAGCTTGGTTTGCCTTACCAGGTACATGCCCTGCGCTTCGATAAGCAGGAGCAGAAAACGCCGGCATTTCTCAAGATCAACCCCAACGGACGGATTCCGGCGATTGTCGACCGCGACAACGGCGACTTCGCCGTGTTCGAGTCCGGCGCGATCTTGCTCTACCTCGCCGAGCGAACCGGCCAACTGCTGCCGGCCGACGCCAAGGGCCGTTCGCAGGTCGTGCAGTGGCTGATGTTCCAGATGGGCGGGGTCGGTCCTATGCAGGGCCAGGCCAATGTGTTCTTCCGCTATTTCCCGGAAAAGCTGCAAGGCGCCATCGATCGTTATCAGCATGAAACCCGGCGCCTCTACGAGGTGCTGGATACGCGCCTGGGCGAAGCCGAATATTTGGCCGGCGATTACAGCATTGCCGATATCGCCACCTATCCTTGGGTACGGATACATGATTGGGCCGGCGTTTCGGTGGATGGGCTGGAGCATCTTCAGCGCTGGATGAACGCCCTGAACGAGCGCCCCGCGGTGCAGCGCGGCCTATCAGTGCCGCGCCGTGAAGAGGACGGCGAAAAGCTGGTCAAGGCCGCCCAGTCGATGCTGATCAAGTGAGGGCACGCATGCGTTGTTTGAGTGTTTTAGGGCTGGTGTTGGCACTGGCCAGCGGCGCGGCGAGCGCCGATGTCCCCGGTAGCCATGACCTCGAGGTATTGCCGCGCTTTCCCGGGAGCAAGATCGTTGGCTTTGAACAAGCTGCCGACCAGGAGCGTATCTACCCGCAAGGCTCCATCCGGCGCATTAGCGGTCGCTTGCGTTACGAGCGGGAGGTGGCGCTGCAGGGCCAGCTCACCGCGGTGACCTACGAACTGCCGCGCAGCCATAGCGCCGACGAAGTCTTCACCGCGGCGCGCAAAGCTTTGCAGGCGCAGGATGCCGAGTTGCTTTATTGGTGTCAGGGGCGCGAATGCGGCTCGAGCAGCCTGTGGGCCAATGCGGTTTTCGATCAATCGATTCTCTACGGCTCCGACGATCAGCAGGCGTACTTGCTGATGCGTCTGGCCGAGCCGCAGCAGAACAGCCTGTTGGCGCTCTACAGCATTACCCGCGGCAACAAGCGCGCTTACCTGCATGCCGAGCTGCTGGAAGCCGATCAGCCGCTCGCCGATCTACTGCCCACTCCGGCCACCTTGCTGCGGCAGTTGAAGAGCAGCGGCGAGTTGCGCCTGGCCAAGAGAACCACGCCCAGCGAGGCCTGGGTGGCGTTGCTGGCGCGCAGCTTGAATCTCGACAGCACCCTGCGCGTAAGCCTCAGCGGGCCTGAGGCGGGTGCCTGGCGCGACGCGCTGATCGAGCAACGTGTGCGGGCGGCACGCCTGGAATTGGCCGAGCAGGAAACACCGGGCTTGCGTGTAACATTGCTGCGTTGACGGACGAGACGATCCAAACGTCGGATTGATACCTACCGAACTTTCCCTTCGAGGCTTTGCGCATCCGCGTAGAGCCTTTTTGCCGTTTCCTTGTGTGTGGAGTTGTGCGCATGGCCAATAACGATCGCTTGCTGGTGCAGATCCTGTTGCTCGCCCTGCTGGGTGCGAGCATGTGGGTGTTGGCGCCGTTCTGGTCGGCGTTGTTCTGGGCCGCCGTACTGTCGTTCGCCAGTTGGCCGGTGATGCGCGTATTGACGCGCTTATTGCGCGGCCGGCAGTCGATGGCTGCAGGCTTGCTGACCCTGGGCTGGACCGTGCTGGTCGCCGTACCGCTGGTCATGCTGGGGTTCAATCTGGCCGACCATATCAAGGATGCAACCGCCCTGGTCAAGGGCTTCCAGGTCGAAGGCCTGCCGCCGCATCCGACCTGGTTGGAAGGGGTGCCCTTGGTCGGCGAGCGCCTGGTGGGGTTCTGGGAAACCATCGACGAACAAGGTGCGGCTTTTTTCGCCACCGTACGGCCTTATCTTGGTCAAGTCGGCAATTGGCTGCTGGCGCGTAGCGCGCAGATCGGCGGCGGCATACTGGAGTTGGCCCTGAGCCTGATTCTGGTGTTCTTCTTCTACCGCGATGGCCCGCGCCTGGCGTCCTTCGCCGAAAGCCTGCTGGAGCGTCTGATCGGCGAGCGTGCCGAGCATTATCTGGAACTGATCGCCGGCACCGTGCAGCGCGTGGTCAACGGCGTGATCGGCACCGCCGCCGCCCAAGCGATTCTGGCCTGCATCGGTTTTATGATCGCCGGCGTTCCTGGCGCTTTGCTGCTCGGCCTGCTGACCTTCGGCGCGAGCCTGATCATGGTACCGCCGCTGATCTGGGCCCCGGCCGTGGCCTGGTTGATCTGGCAAGGCGAGATCGGTATGGCGATCTTCCTCGGTGTCTGGGGCCTGTTCGTGATCAGCGGCGTGGACAACATCCTCAAACCCTACCTGATCAGCCGCGGCGGCAACCTGCCGTTGGTGGTGGTGCTGCTCGGCGTATTCGGCGGCATCCTGGCCTTCGGCTTTATGGGCCTGTTCCTCGGCCCAACCTTGCTCGCCGTGGCCTACAGCCTGCTCAGCGATTGGGTGGCGGATAAAGCCGTGCATGGCGAGCCTGCAGCAGGCCCAGCGCAGTCAGACGGTCAACATCAATAAGGCCGGCTCACACATCGCCCCGCTCGTACTTGTCCAACGTATCCCTGGCGATCTGCCGGCCGAGCATGATCAGTTCGGGGGCCTTGTAGAACTCGAAGAAACGGCACACGCGCTTGGGTACGTTGATCAGGATATCCGGCGGGTAGCCGGCTATCTTGTATTGCGCCAGCGAGGTCTGCATCACCTCGAAGCTCTGGTTGACCAGTTCGAGCAAGGAGGCCGGGCCGCCGAGGTCGGCGATGCGCGAGCCGCTGGCGGATTTCGGCGTGGCGGCTTTCTCCACTGCGCTCGGCGGGCGCTGATCCCAGGGGTTGATCGCTTCGGCCGGCACGGGTTCGCTGAGGTTTTCCAGCAGTAACAGTTCGTCATCCTCGCCGCCTTTACGGCGGAACGATGGCAGACGTGAGCCGAGCGTGCTCATCATCAGGTCGAAACGGGTTTTCAGGGCGGGCGTACGTTCGATCACCGGCAATTGGTAATGCTGCTGGTTGGTCGAGTTGAGATTGACCGCGACTATCAGGTCGCAGTGGCTGGATACCACCGGCACAATCGGCAGCGGGTTCAACAGGCCGCCGTCGACCAGCATGCGCTTGCCCTGAACCACCGGGGTGAACAGGCTGGGGATCGCCGCCGAAGCGCGCATGGCCTGATGCAGGCAGCCTTCCTGAAACCAGATTTCCTGCTGGTTGGTGAGGTCGGTGGCCACCGCGGTGAAGGGGATCGAGAGCTCTTCGATATCGATCTCGCCGACGATCTCGCGAATCTTGCCGAACACTTTCTCCCCGCGAATGGCGCCCAGGCGGAAACTCACGTCGAGCAGGCGCAGCACGTCCAGGTAATCGAGGCTTTGCGTCCAGTCGCGGTATTCGTCAAGTTTGCCGGCTGCATAGATGCCGCCCACCACGGCGCCCATCGAGCAGCCGGCGATGCAGGCGATCTCGTAACCGCGGGCTTCCAATTCTTCGATCACGCCGATATGCGCATAGCCACGTGCGCCGCCGGACCCCAATACCAGCGCAATGCGCTTGCTCATAACACCCCCGTTAATCCTCTGTCTCTGGAACATACCCTGCGCCGATCCCCCGCACCAGAGCGCCGCGGATCCGCGACGAGGAAATACCGTGGGCGCCGATACCGAGCCGGCGCATTTGCGGTTGATCCGCAGGAGTCTCTATTCGTTCCGGGGATCAGGTTCCGTTTATCCCAAGGGCACGTTCACGCTCGCTAGGCTTTTCGCCGGCCTGTTAGAATCCGCGCCTTGTCGAGGCGATACGAGCGATTCCATGAGCGAGCCCATACGTTTAACCCAGTACAGTCACGGTGCAGGTTGCGGCTGCAAGATTTCCCCCAAGGTGCTGGATGTGATCTTGGCGGGCAGCGGCGCGCAAAATCTCGACCCTAAGCTTTGGGTGGGCAATACCTCGCGTGACGATGCGGCGGTCTATGCCATCGACGAGGAGCGCGGCGTGGTCTCTACCACCGACTTTTTCATGCCGATCGTCGACGATCCCTATGATTTCGGCCGTATCGCCGCCACCAATGCGATCAGCGATATCTACGCCATGGGCGGCGATCCCTTGATGGCCATCGCGATTCTCGGCTGGCCGGTGAATGTGCTGGCGCCGGAAGTGGCCCGCGAAGTGATCCGCGGCGGCCGTTCGATCTGCGACGAGGCGGGTATTCCCCTGGCCGGCGGCCACTCGATCGATGCTCCCGAACCGATCTTCGGCCTGGCGGTCACCGGTTTGCTCGACAAACGCAATATGAAGCGCAACGACACCGCCACCGCCGGTTGCCGGCTCTACCTGACCAAGCCGCTGGGCATCGGCATCCTCACCACCGCCGAGAAGAAGGCCAAATTGCGCGCCGAGGACGTGGGCCTGGCGCGCGACTGGATGTGCACCCTGAACAAGCCCGGCAGCCGTTTCGGCAAGCTCGCTGGAGTAATGGCCATGACCGACGTCACCGGCTTCGGTCTGCTCGGCCATCTGGTGGAAATGGCAGATGGCAGCGGCCTGACCGCGCGCGTCGAATTCGCCAAGGTGCCGCGTTTGCCTGGTATCGACTATTACCTCGAACAGGGCTGCGTGCCCGGCGGCACCCTGCGTAACTTCGACAGCTATGGCGATAAGCTCGCGCCCTTGAGCGAACGGCATAAGCAGCTGCTGTGCGACCCGCAAACCAGCGGCGGCTTGCTGGTGGCGGTCACCGCGGACGGCGAGGCGGAATTTCTCGCCGTGGCCGCTGAACTCGGCCTGACGCTAGAGCCGATCGGCGAACTGCTGGAGCGACAGACTTATGCGGTAGAGGTGTTTTGATGCGCGACAACACCAGCGACTACCGCCAGCTGTTTCTCTCGGGCGCGCCGATGATGGATGCCCGCGCGCCTGTTGAATTCGTCAAGGGTGCCTTTCCCGGCGTGCTCAACCTGCCGCTGATGGACGATGTCGAACGGCAGAAAGTCGGCACCTGTTACAAACAGCGCGGCCAGCAGGCGGCCATCGAACTCGGCCATCAGTTGGTCAGCGGCGCGGTCAAGGCCGAGCGTGTCGCCGCCTGGGCGGCCTTCGCCAAGGCCAATCCCGAGGGCTATTTATATTGTTTTCGCGGCGGTTTGCGTTCGCAGATCGTCCAGCAGTGGCTGAAGGAAGAAGCCGGCATCGACTACCCGCGGGTGATCGGCGGCTACAAGGCGATGCGCACCTTCTTGATGGAAACGACGCAGCAGGCCGTCGAACAATGCGATTTCATCCTGGTCGGCGGCATGACTGGCACCGGCAAGACCGAGGTGATCGACCAGTTGAGTAACAGCCTGGACCTGGAAGGCCATGCCAACCACCGCGGTTCCAGTTTCGGCAAGCGCGCCACCGGCCAGCCGGCGCAGATCGATTTCGAGAATGCCCTGGCCGTCGACTTTCTGCGCAAGCGCGCCGCCGGCATGCAGCGCTTCGTGCTCGAAGACGAGGGACGGATCATTGGCCGATGCTCGCTACCGCTGGAACTGTATAGCGGCATGCAAGCGTTCCCGTTGGTCTGGCTGGAGGACAGCCTGAGTGGACGGGTGGAGCGTATTCTCAAGGATTACGTGGTCGACCTGAGCGCCGATTTCATCGCGTTGTTGGGCGCAGAGGCGGGCTTCAAGGCCTTTGCCGAGCGTCTGCAGCAAAGCCTGAGCAACATCCTCAAACGCTTGGGTGGAGAGCGCTATCAACGCCTCGCGGCGATCATGGATCAAGCGCTGCAGGAGCAAGGCAGCAGCGGCAACGTCGATACCCATCGCGACTGGATCGAGGCGTTGCTGGTCGAGTACTACGACCCCATGTATGTCTATCAGCGACAGAATAAGGCCGGCCGCATCGAGTTCGTCGGCGAGCAGGCGGCGGTAGTGGAGTTCCTGCGCGAGCGTGCCGCGCGCTGACGGATGGCACTTTAATCTCACTCGTAGGTCGAACCGCCTGTGTGTTTCATTTCTCTATCCAGCATTTAGAGGTACGTATGAAAGCATTGATCTGCATCTCGATGATTGCCCTTGCGTTAACCGGTTGCGCCGGCAAAACCGCTTACCGCGACAGCTGCGCTAACCAGTTGGACGCCGCCTGGCGTGAGCTGGATCTGGCCAAAGCCGAGGGTTTCGCCGGTACCGTGAGCTACTCCAAGGCGCTGTCGTTGCTCACCGGGGCGAAAACCCAGCAGCAATTCGAAGCCTTCCGCGGTTGTGCGCAGAAAGCCGAGAAAGCGCGTTTCTACATCCGCGAATCGCGCGCCGGTCGCTAGTAGGCCGTTGAAGAACTACCTACGTTGGCCCTCTCAATAAAAGCGAGGGCGTTAAAAACAGGCTCGGCAAGCCGCTTGCGGCTAACGCGCTTCAGCGCGGCCCGTAGGGCGAGCGAAGCGAGTAATGCTCATTTACAACTCGTAAACTCGCGTGCGAGCCCAGTCCGCTTCCTCGCCTGTTTTTGCCTTGTCTTGCCTGCCTCGCCTACGTTTTCAACGACCTACTAATATGCTGCTCGATTTCACCCAACTCTCTCCACTGCAGTGCTATCGCTGGCTGGCGTCCACGGTGACGCCGCGGCCGATCGCCTGGGTTTCCAGCCTGTCGGCCGCGGGCGCCAGTAACCTGGCGCCGTTCAGCTTCTTTCAGGTGATCAGCGATGCGCCGCCGACCTTGATGATCAATGTCGGCATGCGCGATGGTGGCCTCAAGGACACTTTGCGCAACGCGCAGGAGACGGGCGAGCTGGTGATTCAGCTGGTCTCGTTCGCCCAGGCCGAGGCGATGAACGCATCGTCCGCGGCGCTGCTGCATGGCGTCAGCGAGTTCGAGCAATGCGGCATCGCCAGCCAGCCATCGCTCAGGGTCGCTCCGGCGCGCGTGCTCGGCGCTCCCGTCGCGTTCGAATGCCGTGTGGCGCAGATCCAGCCTTATCCAGCTGCGACGCCCAACTGCCATTTGATTTTCGCCGAGGTGCTGCTGGCGCATATCGACGATGCGGTACTGGATGTGCAAGGGCGTATCGATGCGGGCAAACTCGATCTGGTCGGGCGCCTGGGCGGTATGGCGTACAGCCGCACCCAGGAGCGCTTCGAGCTGCAACGGCCGACATGATCGACATGCCATTCCCATAGTCGAGCGGCTGTCCATAGGGACAAAAACGACGCTCACATAGCTAAAAACTCCACTCTCGCACTGCTGGCTTGTCGCCAGCAGCCTCGTCCTCCTATGTTGTACGCTCGCGGCGCTCTGGCCGCGTGTCGGCGAGTTGCGCGGGGGGAGAATATATGTGGGCTGCGATGCAACGGCGTGTCGCCAGTTTGAGCACGGCTACCAAGCTGATGCTCGGTTTTGGCGTGGTTCTGGCGCTGACCGCGGTGGTGGCCGCTACCGGCTTTTCCGCGCTGCACGAGTTGGGCGTGCGCTCAGCGTTTCTCGAGCGGATGAGCGCCATCAACACCCAGGTTCTACAGCTGCGCCAGGTCGAACAGGCGTTCGCCCTCACCGGCGACAAGCAACAACGCGAGCAGTTGCATGCCCAGGCGCAAGCCATTCTGCAAGACAGCGAATCGCTGAAGGCCGAACTACCGGCCAGCGAAGGCGAAGCCCTCAGCGAGGTCGAGGCGCTGATCGCGCAATACATGCTGGCTTTCGATCGCTACGCCGACCTCAGCGAAAACATGAGCCTGTCGCTCGACGCCGCCAACTGGCTGGTGGTCAGCGCCGCCAACAGCCTCGACTTGCTCAAGGAAGGGCTGGCGGAAGATGGCCTGGATCTGCTCAAGAACAGCCAGGGCGTTAGCGGGGCCGAGTCGGTGATCCAGGCCGGGCAAATGAGTCGGGTGCATCAGTTGCTGCTGCAGGCGCTCGTCCAGGCCCGCGTACGGCTCGAGCAAAGCCGCAGCACCGGCGAGGCGAGCCAAGACGAAATCAGCGAGGCCCGCGATGCGCAGAAGCTCGCGGCCGAACTGCGCGATGCGATGAACTCCCCCGGTTATGCCTCGGTTCTGGTCGAGGTCATCGGCAATGTCGATTCCTTCGGCCAACGGCTGCAGGAGTACACCGGACTGTTGGTGCAACAACGCGAGGAACATGGGCGCCTGGCCGAACAGGCCACGGCGATTCTCGACCGGGTCGATCAGGCTTATGCCTTGCAGAAGACGCAAATGCAGCACCAGTTGCAGCGCAGCACCTGGCTGATCCTGATCGCCAGCGCTTTGGCCTTGGCCATCGGCCTTTTCGCCACCGTGCTGATCACTCTGTTGATCGTGCGGCCGTTGAAGCAGGTGATCGAGCAGGCCAGGTTGATTGCCGCCGGCGATCTGAGCGCGCGGATCGAGGTGCGGCGCAGCGATGAAATCGGCCAGTTATTCGCCGCAATGCAGGAAATGTCGAATAACTTGCGCAGCATGGTCGGTCGCTTGCAGGCCGGCGTCATTCAGCTTTCCACCTCGGCCCAGGGGCTGGCGACGGTCACCGAACAGACCCGCCAGGGCGTCGACACCCAGAAGGAGGAGACCGAGCAGGTCGCCACCGCCATGAGCGAAATGACCGCCACCGTGCACGAGGTCGCGCGTAACGCCGAGGCGGCGGCCAACTCGACCGGGCGCGCCGACGAGTGCGTCGGCATCGGCGGCACCGTGGTGCGCCAGACCTTGGAACGGATCAATCAACTGGCGTTGGCGATGACCGACACCACGCAGAGCATCGAAACCCTGAGCCAGGACACTCAGCGGATCGAAGCGATTCTGGATGTGATCAAGAGCGTCGCCGAGCAGACCAACCTGCTTGCCTTGAATGCGGCCATCGAAGCGGCGAGGGCGGGCGATCAGGGGCGTGGTTTCGCCGTGGTGGCCGATGAAGTGCGGGCGCTGGCCAAGCGTACGCAGCACTCCACGACCGAGATCGAAGGCTTGGTCATCGTCCTGCGCGATGGCGCGCGGCGTTCGGTGGACGCGATGCGTCAGATCGGCACGCGAGTGGACCAGGCGGTAACGGACGCCAATCAGACCGCGGTCGCCTTGGCGGATATCGCCGAAGCCGTGACGCTGATTTTCGAGATGAACCAGCAGATCGCCGCCGCGGCCGAAGAGCAGACCGCAGTGGCCGAGGAGATCAATCGCAGCGTGACTTCCATCCGTGATATTTCCGATCAGTCCGCGGCGGCCATGCAGACGTCCGCCGCCTCCAGCGCGGAACTCGCCGATCTAGGGCGCGAATTGCAAACCATGGCCGGGCACTTCCGTTTGTAAGGCGCTCGCCCGCGCTGTGATTTTGCCCGGCAGTTATCGCTGAAAGTGGCGGATCAGCCACTTTTCCGCTTCGATCAGCACGCCAAGCGCGACCGCCACCAGCAGGCACCCGCCCCAGGCGAGTGCCGGCAGGGCGGCGGTGTCGAACAGCCGCTGCAACGGCGACCAGTAGGTGAACGCCAATTGCATGGCCACCAGCAGCGCGACCATGGCCCAGATCGCCGGGTTGTCGCGCAGGCCGAAGTTGGCCGCGCCTTCCAGGCGACGGCTGCTGAACAGGTAGCTGATTTCGCAGGCGACCAGGGTATTCACCGCCAGGGAGCGGCTGCTTTCCAGGCTCCAGCCGAGTGTCTGGCTGTAGAGAAACAGGCCGAGGCTGGCCAGGGTCATGAGTAAGGCGACTACCAGCACACGCCAGAGCAGTTGCGGCGTCAGCAGCGGCAGGCGTGGGTCGCGTGGCGGGCGGCGCATCAGGTTGGCCTCGGCCGGCTCGAAGGCCAACGCCAGGGCCAGGGTCACCGCGGTGATCATATTGACCCAGAGGATCTGCAGCGGGGTGATCGGCAGGGTCAGCCCCAGGGCGATGGCCGCCAGCAGAATCAAAGCTTCGCCGGCGCCGGTGGGGATGATGAAGAGGATTGACTTACGCAGGTTGTCATAGACCGCGCGACCTTCCTCGACGGCATGGGCGATGGTGGCGAAGTTGTCGTCGGCCAATACCATCTGCGCCGCCTCCTTGGCCGCCGCGGTGCCCTTGATGCCCATGGCGATACCGATATCGGCGCGTTTGAGCGCCGGCGCATCGTTGACCCCGTCGCCGGTCATCGCCACCCGTTCGCCGGCCGCTTGCAGACGTTCGACCAGGCGCAACTTATGCGCCGGGCTGGTGCGGGCGAATACCTGGGTGTCGCGCAGGCGCGCGTCCAGCTCGGCGTCGCTGAGCTGGTCCAGCTGCGCTCCGGTCAACGCCGCCGCGCCGCCCAGGCCCAGACGTGCGGCGATATTGCTGGCGGTGGCGGCGTGGTCGCCGGTGATCATCTTCACCCGGATGCCGGCGCTGTGGCAGTCGGCGATGGCACGGATCGCTTCTTCACGGGGCGGATCGAGCATGCCGACCAGACCCAGCAGGATGAAATCGCCTTCCAGGTCGGCATAGCTCAATTCGTGCTTGCCATTCGCTGGCGTGCGCATGGCCAAGCCGAGCATACGCAGGCCCTGACTGGCACCTTGTGCGAGCCGGGCGTGCCAATACTTGAGATTGAGCGGCTCATCGCGGCCATCGCGCCATTGCCGGTTACACACCTCAAGCAAGCGCTCCGGCGCGCCGAGCAGGTAGATGAATGCGTGACCGGCATGGTCGTGGTGCAGGCTGGCGGTGCAACGCAGTTCCGAGCTGAAGGGTATGACATCGATCTGCGGCAGGTGCTGCAGCTCGTGCTGGCGCTCCAGGCCGAGCTTGCCGGCCAGGGTCAGCAGGGCGGCCTCGGTGGGGTCGCCGCTTATGTACCAGGCCAGGTCCTGCATGTGCAGGCTGGCGTTATTGGCCAGCAGGCCGGCGCGCGCCAGCTCGCGCAGATCGTCGGCGCTATCGAGCTGGCAGAACTGCTCGTCGTCGCAGTGCACGCTGCCCTTGGGGGCGTAGCCGACACCTTCGATCCGGTAATGGTGGACACTGGTGAACACCTGCTGCACGGTCATTTCATTGCGCGTCAGGGTGCCGGTCTTGTCCGAGCAGATCACCGTGACCGCGCCCAGGCTCTCCACCGCCGGCAGGCGGCGGATAATCGCCTGACGTTTGGCCATGCGCTGCACGCCCAGGGCGAGAATGATCGTCAGGATCGCCGGCAGGCCCTCGGGAATCGCCGCGACGGCCAGACCGACCGCGGCCATCAGCATCTCCGTGGGATGGTAGCCGCGTAACCACACGCCGAAGGCGAAGGTGAGCAACGCCGCGCCGAGAATGACCAGGGTGAGATGCCGGGCGAAGCGCGCCATATCCGCGAGTAACGGCGTTTGCAGGCTGACCACGGCGCCGAGCATATGGCTGATGCGCCCCAGTTCGGTATGCCCGGCGGTGGCGACCACCACACCCGCGCCATTGCCGGCGCTGACCAGGGTGCCGGAGTAGGCCATGTTGTGACGATCACCCAGGTTGGCATCGGTTGCGACCGATTCAATGTGTTTATTGGCCGGGATGGATTCGCCGGTCAGGGCCGCTTCCTCGATGCGCAGATCGCGACTTTGCAGCAGACGCAAGTCCGCCGGCACCCGGTCGCCGGCTTCCAGCAATACCAGGTCGCCGGGCACCAGTTGTTCGGCCGGCAGGTTCTGCAGCTTGCCGTCGCGGCGCACGCGGCTCTCCAGGGTCAGCATGTTCTGGATAGCACGCATGGCCTGTTCGGCTTTGCCTTCCTGGATGAAACCGATCAGCGCATTGATCAGCACCACGGCGAAGATCACCGCACTGTCGAGCCACTCGCCGAGCAGCAGGGTGAGCAGGCTGGCGGCCAGCAGGACGTAGATCAGCAGGTTATGAAATTGCAGCAGCAGGCGCCGCAGTGGGCCTTTAGGCCGCGCCTGAGGCAAACGATTGGGGCCGTGTTGGCGCAGACGGCGCTGGGCTTCGGCGTTATCCAGGCCGCTGAGTTGACTATCCTGTACTCGCAGACATTCTTCGCCGGTACGGGCATGCCAGTCGCCAGGGGAGGGAGCGCTCATGCTGACATCCTTGCTTGATATTGACTGTCTGACGCCACCTTAGGCGTTTTGTTGAGGTCGGACGTTGGCCTGGATCAAGGCATTCCTTCACAGATTTGTCAGTAAAGATTTAGTCAGCCTTTGCCGCGGCGAGCGCGACCAGTAGCATCGACGAATTGCTCAAGGAGAACGACGGTGCGCAAACTCGATGACGTATTGCAGGCGGTGAACCAGGTATTGCTGGGCAAGGAGGGCCAGGTGCGGTTGGCTCTGACCTGCCTGTTGGCGCGCGGCCATCTGTTGATCGAGGACCTGCCGGGGATGGGCAAAACCACCCTCAGCCAGGCGTTGGCCAAGGTGCTGGGCTTGAGTTTCCAGCGTATCCAGTTCACCTCCGACCTGTTGCCGGGCGACATTCTCGGCACCTCGGTGTTCGACAAGGACACCGGGCAATTCGTGTTTCACCCGGGGCCGATCTTCGCCGAGCTGGTGTTGGCCGACGAGATCAACCGCGCCACGCCGAAAAGCCAGAGTGCGCTGCTCGAAGCCATGGAGGAGGGACAGGTGACCATCGAGGGCGCGACCCGGCCGCTGCCCGAACCCTTCTTCGTGATCGCCACGCAGAACCCGGTCAGCCAGGGCGGTACCTTCGCCTTGCCGGAGTCGCAGCTCGACCGTTTTCTGATGCGCCTGTCCCTCGGCTATCCCGGCATGGCGGCGGAGAAGGCGCTGCTTCTCGGCGATTCGCGGCGCTCGCTGCTGCCGCGTCTGGAGCCGATTCTCGACCACCGCGAGCTGGCGCTGCTGCAAGCCGAAGTGCCGAAGGTACGGGCCAGCGATGCCTTGGTCGATTATGTGCTGCGCCTGGTCGAGGCCACACGCACCCAGCCGCAGTTCGCCTGGGGCCTGTCGCCGCGGGCCAGCCTGGCGCTGCTGGCGGCGGCGCGGGCGTGGGCCTTCCTCGATCGACGCGACTATGTGATCCCCGAGGACGTGCAGGCGGTGTTGCCTTCGGTAGTCGGTCATCGCTTGCGCGAACGTGCCGACCCGACCGGGCATGGCGGCGGCGCCCTGGTGCAATGGTTGCTGCGCGAAGTGCCGGCGCTTTGAAGGCGGCGTTCAAGCGGCGCTGGGGCCGCTGGTTGGCCCGGCGCATCCCGCCTGCGGCCAGCGTGCGCCTCAATCAACGGCGGATTTTCATCATACCCAGCTTGGTCGGTGGCGCCTTCGCCCTGGCTCTGGTGTTGATGTTGTTGGCGGCGATCAATTACCAGAACAGCCTGGCCTATGGCCTGACCTTCCTGCTGGCCTCGGTGTTCGTCGTGGCCATCCTGCATACCTACCGCAATCTGGCCGGCCTGATCCTCAAGGCGTCTGGCGCCGGGGCGGTATTCGTCGGCGAACAGGGGCGCTTCCGGGTGCGCTTGGAAAGCAGCGCGCGGGCCCATCAAGCCGTTGCCCTCGGCTGGCCACCGGCCGAGCTGCAGGTGCTCGATGTGCCCGAGCTGGGCGTCGGCGAGTGCGAGTTGAGCCTGCCGGCGCTACGCCGCGGTTGGCTACGGCCGGGCCGTATGCGGGTCGAGAGCCGTTTTCCGCTGGGGATTCTGGTTGCCTGGAGCTGGGTCGACCTGGATCAGGCACTGTTGGTCTACCCACGGCCGCTGGAGGGCGAGTTGCCGGTCGCCGCCGGCGCCAGCGACGATCCGGAAGAGCAGGGCGGTCGCGCCCATGGCCGCGGCGCCGATGACTTTCAGGGGCTGAAAAGCTACCAGCCGGGCGATTCGAAAAGGCGCCTGCACTGGAAAGCCTATTCCCGCGGCCAGGGTTTGCTGGTCAAGGATTTCGCCGCACTCAGCGGGCGCGACTTGTGGTTGGATTTCGAGGTGGTTGGCGGGGATATCGAGACGCGCCTGTCGTTGCTTTGTCATTGGGTGCTGCAACTGTCCGAGCGTCAGCAACCCTTCGCCATGCGCCTGCCGGGCTGCGTGCTGCCGCCCGACAGCGGTGACGGCCATCGCGAGGCCTGTCTGCGCGCGTTGGCGCTGTATGGGGTCGCGCCATGAGCCGGGTCCAGGCGATTCCGCGGATCAGCTTGACCTGGCTGCTGGTCGCCCAGGTGCTGGTGATAATTCCCCATCTCGGCCATCTGCCATTGTGGGTGATCGGCTTGTGGCTGGGTTGCGCGGCCTGGCGCATTCAGATTTTCCGCATGCGCGCGGCCTACCCCAACGCCTGGGCCAAAGCCGGCTTGATGCTGGGCGCCGCCATCGGCGTATTTCTCTCGCGTGGCAGTCTGGTCGGTCTGGATGCCGGAGTGGTGCTGCTGATTGCGGCCTTTATCCTCAAATTGCTGGAGATGCGCAGCCGGCGCGATGCGCTGGTGCTGATCTTCCTCGGCTTCTTTACCGTGGTCACCGCTTACTTGTTCGACGACCGCATGCTCCTGGCGCTATTCAGCCTACTGCCGGTGACGGCGCTGCTGGCCGCTTTGATCGGCTTGCAGCAAAGCGCCGTGGCCACTCAACCCTGGCAAACCGGGCGGCTGGCGGCGAGCCTGCTGTTGCAGGCGATTCCGTTGATGCTGCTGTTGTTTGTGTTCTTTCCGCGTCTGGGCCCCCTGTGGTCCTTGCCGCAGCCGAGTGATAAGACGCTTAGCGGTTTGTCCGACAGCATGGCGCCAGCCGATATCGCCGAGTTGAGCCGCTCCGACGCCCTGGCGTTTCGCGCCAGTTTCGAGGGGCAAACGCCGGATCGCAGCCAGCTGTACTGGCGCGCCCTGACCTTGGAACGCTTCGATGGGCGGCGCTGGTCGCAGTCCAGTTTCGCCCAGGTGCCGCAGACGCCGGCTTGGGAGAAGCGCGGCGAACCGCTGCGCTACAGCATCCTGATGCAGCCGAGCGCCAAGCCCTGGTTGTTCGCCCTGGATGTCGGCGAGACCGGGCTGGAAAGCGCCCAGCAAATGAGCGACTTCCGCCTGCAGCGCCGGCGCCCGGTCGAGCGTACCTTGCAGTATTCGGTCACCTCCTGGCCTGAAGCCGTGCGCCAGCCCGCGAGCCTGGGCAATGGCTTGCGCCACGCCCTGCAGTTGCCCGACGAGGGCGACCCGCGCAGCCGCGCCTGGGCCGTCGAGCTGAAGCGGCAATACCCGCAAAGCGAAGAGTTGGTGCAGGCGCTGCTCGGCCATTTCAACCGCGAGCCTTATGGCTACACCCTGCGCCCGCCGTCGGTCGGCCTGGACAGCATCGACGACTTTCTCTTCAAAACCCGTAACGGCTTTTGCGCGCATTACGCCGGCGCCATGACCTTCGTGTTGCGCGCGGCCGGTATTCCGGCGCGGGTGGTGGCCGGTTACCAGGGCGGCGAATACAACCCCGGCGGCAATTACGTCCAGGTGCGCCAATTCGATGCCCACGCCTGGGTGGAGTACTGGCAGCCCGGTCGCGGCTGGATCAGCGTCGACCCGACGTTTCAAGTGGCGCCGGAGCGTATCGAACTGGGGCTGGAAGAGGCGGTGGCCGGCGAGCAGAGCTTTCTCGAAGGCTCGCCCTTTTCGCCACTGCGCTATCGCCAATTGACCTGGCTCAATCAGCTGCGCCTGGGCTGGGATAACCTCAATTACGGCTGGCAGCGCTGGGTATTGGGTTACCAGAGCGCGCAGCAACTGCAAGTGTTGCAGCGTTGGTTCGGGCGCATCGACGCGCGCTTGCTGGCGATCAGCCTGGTCGGCGGCGGCGCCTTGCTGTTGAGCTTGCTGGCGCTCTGGCTGTTCAAGCCCTGGCAACGCGAGCGGGACCCGCAGCAGCGCCTCTATCGGCGTTTCGAGCAGCTGCTGGCGCGCCATGGCGTGCGGCGTTTCGCTGGCGAAGGGCCGCGCGCATTCGCTGCCCGCGCGTCAGCTACATTGCCCGGACAGGCGCGAGCCATCGACGCGTTCAGTACGGCATTCGAGGCGCAGCGTTATGCGGGGCATGGCGCCTCGCCCGGTGAATTGCAGCGGCTTCTGCGCGCCCTGCGCCGCGCGCTGCCCTGGCGTTTTACCCGAGCGGATCCGAGCTAGGTGCTGTCGGCCGATGAAACGACGATGAACCCGGCCAATAAAAGGCGCATCGGCCCAGCCGATGGACGAGGAGTGAGTCAATGGCCAGTCTTTCCGACGATCTATTAGCTCAGGTGCTGCGGTTGCAGGTGCGTCTGTATGCCTGTCGCGAACGTCTGGCGGCTGCGACCGACGATGAAGCCCTGCATGATCTGCGCATTGCCGTGCGCACGCTGCGCAGCGTGCTCAAGCCGCTTGCCGAGTTACCCGCTTGTGCGGCCGTGCAACAACGTGCGGCGGAGTTCGGTCGTGCGAGTGGGCCGTTGCGCGATATGCAGGTTCTGCAACAGGAGTTGGCCCGCCAGGGCGAGAAAGCCGCGTCCTGCGCCCGTCAGGCGCAGCTGCAACCCGGTTATGCGGCGCTATCCTCTGGCCCGCAGTTGCAGGCGCTGTTCGCCGCCTTGGACGAGTTCCCCGCGCGCTGGTATCAGGCCAAAGCCAATGGCGAGTTGCGCGGTCTTGGCAAGCGGATCGGCAAGCGTCTGGCGAAGCACCAACGCCGTCTGATCGCCGCCTTGGCGGATCCCGCTTACGACCGCCACCGTTTGCGCCTGCTGATCAAACGGCTGCGTTACGCCGCCGAGGTCTACCCGGCGTTGACCGGTTTGTCATCCCTCGAGCAGGCCCGTCTGAAACAGGCGCAAAGCGCCCTGGGCGATTGGCACGACCATTTGCAGTGGTTGCTGCGCGCCGAGCATGCGGACGATCTGGCGCCCTGCGTGGAACATTGGCAGCGTGCCTTGCAGGCAGCCGAACAGCAGGTCGATAGCGCGCTGTTGGCGTTGCATGGGCAATTCTCCGGTATCGATTGATGCCGCTCGATGCCATCGGCCCATAGCAGGCCATTGAAAAACTACCTGCGTTGGCAATACGGCGTTAAAAGCAGGGCTCGGAATGCTCATTTACAGTTCGTAAACTCGCGTGCGAGCCCAGTCCGCTTCCTCGCCTGTTTTTGCGGGGCCGCCATCGGTATTGTCTTGCCTGCCTCGCCTACGTTTTTCCACGGCCTGATAGGGCTTATTCGCCGTTTTCTCGGTAAATTTGGCCGAAATGGCATGCAATGCGTTATAACGCTGGATTCTGGCTATCCCCTAAGATCCCCCCTGCGTATTTTATTTTCGAGGCGGTTATGACGTTTACCGAGTTGCTCCAGGCAGTTGAGCGCGATCCACAGGCCGTGGTGATCCCCGGCGTTTGGGCGCAGGGGCGGGCCAGTTTCGGCGGTTTGATGGCGGCGCTGGTGTATCAGGCCATGCGCGCCCAGGTACCGGCGGGGCGTCCGCCGCGCTCCTTGGCGATTACCTTTGTCGGCCCGGCAGAACCGGATGTGCCGCTGGGCTTCGAGGTCGAGGTGTTGCGCGAAGGCAAAGCGGTCAGCCAGGTGCTGGGCCGGGCCGTGCAGAATGGTCAGGTGGTGACGCTGGTGCAGGGCAGCTTCGGCGCAGCGCGTGACTCGGCGATCCAGGTCGCTGCCGAGCCGGCACCGCAGATCGCCGCAGTCGAGCAGTGCCAGGAGTTGCCCTATATCGCCAATGTCACCCCGGAGTTCACCCGCTTTCTGGCGATGCGCTGGGCGATTGGCGGCATGCCGTTCAGCGGCAACAAATCGCGGGAAATGGGCGGTTGGGTGCGCCTGCGCGACGAGTCCGAAGCGCGCCCGGTCGACGAAGCGCATCTGCTCGCCCTGGTCGATGCCTGGCCGCCGGCTGTGTTGCCGCACCTGAGCACGCCGGCGCCGGGTAGTTCGCTGACCTGGACCATCGAATTCGTACAGCCGGTGAGCGAGCTGAGCACCCTCGATTGGTGCCTTTACAAGGCGCAGATCGAACACGCGCGCGACGGCTATGGGCATATCGCCGCCGCCTTGTGGTCACCCCAGGGCGAGCTGCTGGCGATCAGCCGGCAGACGGTCAGCGTGTTCGGTTAGAGGCCGCGAGGCCGGACGGAATCTCGATCCGCCCGGTGCTCCGCTCGCGGCTGGTCGCTATTGTCTAGAGCTTGAGCATCCGTATCGCTTTGTTCAGCTCGCCGGCCAATGCCGCCAGCTCGCTGCTGGTGGCGGCCGATGCGCTGGTTTGCCTGACCGTGCCTTCGGTGACGTCGTGAATCTTCACCACCGAGCGGTTCATCTCCTCGGCGACCTGGCTCTGCTGTTCGACCGCGACCGCGATCTGGGTATTGCTTTCGCGCATATGCGCCACCGATGCGGTGATCGCGCTCAAGGCCTGACCGGCTTCGTCGGCTTGCTGCACGCAATCGTCGGCTTTCAACGAACTCTCCTGCATGAACTCCACTGCGTCGTGGGTGCCGCTTTGCAGCGTGCCGATCATTTTGGTGATTTCGTCGGTGGAGTCCTGCACGCGTTTGGCCAGGTTGCGTACTTCATCGGCCACCACGGCGAAGCCGCGGCCCATCTCGCCGGCGCGCGCCGCTTCGATGGCGGCATTGAGCGCTAGCAGGTTGGTCTGTTCGGCGATGCCGTGGATCTCACTGACCACGCCGCTGATCTTTTGGCTGTCGGCGGCCAGGCGTTCGATCATCTTCGCGGTCTGCTGCACGCCGCTGGACAAGCCGGTGATCGATTGGGTGACGCGGTCGACCATCTGCTGGCCATTGCCGGCGAGCTGTTCGGCGGTCTTCGATTGGTCGCGAGTGTCGGCCGCATGCTGGGCGATGTGCTGCACCGTGCTGGTCATTTCGTTGATCGCGGTGGCAGCCTGTTCGGTTTCGCTCTGCTGGTCGAGCATGCCGCGACGTACCTCGCCCATGCTCGCCGCCAGACGTTCGGCGCCTTCGTCCAGACGGGCAGCGGTCTGCGCGACCACCCCGACCACGCGCTGGTAGCCGGCTTGCATGGCGTTGAAGGCGCTGGCCATCTGGCCGACTTCGTCGCGGCAGTCGAGCGGCACGCGGGCGGCCAGATCGCCGCTTTTCTCCACTTGCAGCATCACATCCTTAAGGGTGTTGAGATGGCTGAGGAGGAAACGGATCAGCAACTGGGACGCCGCCAGCAGGATCAACATCAACAGGGCGACCACCAACGCGTAGCTCAGTGCGCGCTCGCCGAAGACTTGCAGCAAGCTTGGCGCATGGGCCAGTACGGCCAGGCGCTGACCCTGACCGAGGTCGACGACCTGGGCGCCGATCAGTGCATCGGCGGAGGATAGTGCGTCCGCCTCGAACGCCACCCAGCCGCTGGCGCGGCTCAGCGCACCGCCCTGGTCGTTCGCCAGGCGTGGGCTTTGGCCCTCGGCAAAACGTACGAGATGGCTAGCGGTCGGCGGGGTCTGTCCTTCAGGCCAGGCATCCAGCAATTTGGCCTGGGCCTGGGCGAGCTGTTGCGCGGCATGCATGCGCGCCTCGCGCTCGACATCCAAGGCGTAGAGCACCAGCAGCAGGGTCGTGCCGAACGCCACGGCATTCACTGCCCAAAACTTGTACTTCAGCGAGAGGTCGCGGATCCAGGAGCCCATAATGTCTTCTTCAAGTGTCGGTTAGGTTTGTGGCAGGGTGCCAGTATCGCGTGTCCGGCCATGGCCGCCGTTGATCCCGGTCAACTGAGGTATTTAACGGCTGTGGTGTGCCGGACTTTAATCGGCGGCCGGGCTCATTTGCCTTCAGTTTCGTCGAGCGTAGGCAGGCCGAAAAACCGCCGGGCGCAGGCGCTGCTATGGGCTGCCAGTCGCTCCGGGCTTTCGCCGCGGTGCCGCGCCACCTCGCGCAATACTTCGCCCAGAAAAGCCGGTTCGTTGCGGCCATTCTTGGGTTTCGGACGCAGGCTGCGCGGTAGCAGAAAAGGCGAGTCGCTTTCGAGCATTAGCCGGCCTTCGGGAATTTCCCGCACCAAGGGATGCAAGTGGTTACCGCGGCGTTCATCGCAGATCCAGCCGGTGATGCCGATGTGCAGATCCATATCGAGGTAGGCGAACAGCGCGCGTTTTTCCCCGGTAAAACAGTGCACCACGGCAGCGGGCAGGCGGTCGCGATAATCACGTAGGATCGCCAGCAGACGTTCATCGGCATCGCGCTCGTGCAGAAATACCGGCATCTGCAATTCGACGGCCAGGGCCAATTGCTCTTCCAGGGCTTTCTCCTGGGCGGGGCGAGGGGAGAAGTCGCGGTTGAAATCAAGCCCGCATTCGCCAACGGCCCGTACCTGTGGCTGTTTCAGCAGCGCCTTGAGTTCGTTGACGCTGGCCGAGTTCCAGCTACTGGCGTCATGCGGGTGCACGCCGGCGGTGCTGAATAGCCGTCGGCCGCTGCTATCCAGTTGTCGGCATAGGTCCAAGGCGTGCGCGCTCTCTTCGAGGCTGGTGCCGGTCAGGAGCATTTGGCAAACACCGGCGGCATAGGCGCGAGTGAGCAGTGCCTCACGCTGTTCGGCAAAGCTTGGGTGGGTCAGATTGACGCCGATGTCGATGAGTTGCATGGTGCCTACCTATGCCGCGTTGAAGGCGGTCGAATTGACTGCGGTGAGGCAGCATAGCAGAGCTTTTCTTCCAGTTATTAAGTCAATGTTTTCAGTGTATTAGAGCCGACTTGTAAGCCAGTCGCGAGTTGCGGCTGGCATCCGCTTGCTGGCTGTGCGAACCTCCGCGCCCTGCGTTGGCAGCCTTGCCGCAGGTCGCTTTACGTTCAGTCGATCAGCCTCGCTCAGAGCGAGCCGACGTTGCCCTGGAGCCCCGATGCCACGACTGCTATTGCTGCTTTGCCTGTTGGCGCTATGGCCGTTGTCGGCCGGTGCGCGGCTGGCCGGGCCGCCGGAAGTCGCGCAGCCTGCGGTCGCCCGGGATCTGGCGAGTATCAGGCGCAGCGGCGAGCTGCGTGTGTTGGTCAATCAGAGCCGCAACAGCTCCGGTGAGATCAAGGGGCAGAGTATCGGCGTGGAATACCGCCGGCTGCGCGCATTCGAGCAGTACCTCAATCGCGACGCCGGAGACGGGCGGCGGCTCAAGTTAAAAATCGTGCCGGTGGCCAAGGATCAGCTGTTGGGCGCATTGCAGCGTGGCGATGGCGATCTGGTCGCCCCCGGTGAGTTGCTCGCGCTGCGCGGCGGCGGTGCGGTGAGTGCCAGCAGCGCGATTCGCCGCGATGTGCCGCTGATCATTGTGGCGCGCCAGGGCAATCGCCGCTATCAGAGCCTCGACGATCTCTCCGGGCGAAGCTTCGCGCTGCCGGCCGGTAGCGCCGCCGGCGAGGCCATCCGCCAACTCAATCAACGGCTGATACAGCGCAAACTGCAACCGCTGATCATCGAGTGGGCCGACCCCAGCCTGGCCGTCGAAGATGTGCTGGAAATGGTGCATGCCGGCATCTACAACCTGACCGTGGTGGAACAGCCGATTGCCGAACGCTGGGCCAAGGTGTTGCCGAAACTACGCCTCGATCGCCACATTCCCTTGGCTGAGGACGGCGACATGCGTTGGTACGTGCGTCGCGACGCATCGATGCTGAGGGCCAGCATCGACCGTTTCCTGAAAAGCTACCGTGAGCCGGCCGATCTGGACGCCACTTTTCAGCGGGTCTATCGACGCCTGTACAAGGTGCGCTATCCCCTTGGCCGCATCGAACGCCAGCGCCTCGAGAAAGTGCGTCCGGTGCTGCAGCGGCAGGCCACGCAACAGCGCTTCGATTGGCTGATGTTGGCGGCGGTGGCCTATAAAGAGTCGACCCTCAACCCGGCGGCGCGGGGCAGCGGCGGCGCCACCGGGTTGATGCAGGTCACTCCGGCGGCCGGTCGCAGCGTTGGGGTCAGCAATATCGCAGCGCTGGAAAACAACGTGCTCGCCGCCGCCAAGTACCTGGCCGCGATCCGGCGCAACTTCTTCAATAGCCCGCAGCTCAATGAACGCGAGCGCATGGCCTTCGTCCTGGCGGGCTACAACATGGGGCCGCAGCGGGTGCAGAGCATGCGTGCCGAAGCCAAGCGACGGGGCTTGAATCCCAATCAATGGTTTTTTCAGGTCGAGCGGATCGCCATGGAGCAAGTCGGTATGGGGGTGGTCAGCTACGTCAACAGCGTCAACAAGTACTACCTGGCCTATGATCGCGAACGCTATTTGCTGGAGCCGCAGGCCGTGGCCAGGAATGTGGCTGATTAATCTAATAAATAGATTTAAATTAGCGACAATATCCGCTTTAAGTATCTATAAATCTGGTTATTCTATGCCTCATCTTCTCTCTTCCAGCAAACAGGAATACTCAGCATGAATACACAGATCCAGCGTCTACTTTCCACCCAAGCCGGTTACGGCCTTACGCTCCTTCGCGTGATCGCCGGCGTGACCTTCGCCGCCCACGGTTCGCAAAAACTCTTCGGCTGGTTCGGCGGCTATGGTTTGTCCGGCGTCGGCCAGTGGATGGAAAGCATCGGCCTGGCGCCGGGCTACCTGATGGCACTGCTGGCCGGTAGCGCCGAATTCTTCGGCGGTTTGGCGCTGATCGTCGGTTTGCTGGTGCGTCCCGCGGCCGCGGTATTGGCCGTGACCATGCTGGTGGCGATAGTCACCGTGCACCTGGCCAATGGTTTCTTCATGAGCAACAACGGTTATGAATTCGCCCTGGCTCTGCTGGCGATCAGCCTGGCGGTGATGATCGAAGGCGCGGGCAAGCTCTCGCTGGATAAGCGCATCGCCGGCTGAGTTCAAGCTCCGAACGATTCCAGCGAACGCCGCTCCTTCCATGCGCATGAGCGGCGTTTTTTCATGCCTGGGTTTTTTCGCGATCAGGGCGCACTTGGCCGACGCGTCGCCGCCAGCTGTTCGGCGGCGTCCAGACGCAGGCGCTCCTGCTGGTTGAAGTCGGCTTCGGCCAATTGCGCGATCGCGCTGGCTTTGTCGCTCGCGCTCAGGCCCAGATTGGCCTCGATCTTGGCTTTCTCCGTCAGGTAGCGACTCACCCGCTGGTTCCAGGTTTGGCGCTTACGATCGAGTGCTTCGAGGCGTTGAGTGGCTTCGGCGCCGACCAGTTGCTGACGCAGCTGGCGGATTTGCGCGGCGCTGGCGCCTTCGGCCTGCAGCTTGGCGGTTTGCTGGCGCAGATCGTTTTGCAGCTGAGGCAGCACGCTGTCGTGCATTTCCGGCGGCAAGCTGTTTCGCAATTGGTCGACCGCCGCGGCCTTTGCCGCGTCATCGAGTCGGCTGTCCTGGAGGATGGTCAGGCGCTCCAGGGTGAATTGGTTGTAGGCCTGCTCCCGGGCGAAAAACGCTTGCTGGGCTTCGGCGCTGAAGATCCGCGCGCGCAAGGCCTGTACCGCGGTTTCGCGTTGACGCATGGCTTGCAGGTCGGCGATCTGCGGCAGATCCCGCTCCAACAGGATCAGTTCGCGCTTATAGGCCAGATACTGCTCGAGCAAGCCCAGCGCTTGTTGGCGCGCAGGCTCCTGCAGTTGGCTGGCGATATAGCCTTGCAGGCGCTCGACGCTTTTGCGCAGCGGTTCCTCGCCGACCGCAGCGAGGAAATAATCGAAAATCCGCCGGATGTCTTCGCTGACGATCAAGTGGCCCGCGGCGTCGACGCGAAACCTGCCATCCACCTGGGTGCCGTCGAAGGAGGCGGGCAAGGCTTGCATTGCTTGAGGGCGGGCCGGTGCCTTCGGCGGCGTGCTCGAGGGGTGCGTCGCGACGCTGCGTTCGGTGTTCAGAGGCTCACCGACGCCCCGTTCGAGCGGCGTGGGGCCATCCGTCGGGTCCAGATAAAGCATGCCGGCGATAGCCGAGATAAAGGCCACGGGTACGAGCAGCAGGAGTTTTTTCACGGTTCTTTCACGGCCAGATGGTGCGAAGGCGCAGCGGAGCCCCTCAGGGCTCCGCTGCGGTCTTGTCGGCGGGGTTGGATTACAGCCCGTCGTTCTTCAGGCGATTGGCATGCTGACGATAGACCGTGACCGGATCGGTCTCGAACAGGTGGGTCAGCCCCAGGGTCTGGTTGACCTCGTCGAGGTGGTTCATACGGTAGTTATCGCGGATCACCTTGCCCATGTGCGAGCTACAGCGACCGACCAGGCCATCGTTGTCTTCGCCGTTGAAGGTCAGCGAGGTCGCGCCGAGCAGCAGATCGCTGGGGTCGAAGATGTTGGTCACCGGGCTGGTGCCGCTCCAGGAGTAGTAGCGCACGCCGCGCACGCTGTAGGCGCCTTCGCCGCAGGCCGTGGTCGGGATGCCTTGGGGGAACTTGGCATTGAATACTGCCGCGCCCGCACTGTTCAGCGATTCCAGCGAACCCAGGGCATTCTGCGGCGAGGTGCTGGAACTACCGGAGAGGAAATTGATCAAGGTTCCTAGACCGTTGACGATGCCCGCGAGCAGGGTTTCCCCGGCGGAGCCCGGCGGCACCTGGCGGATGAAGTCGGCGGTGGCCGAACCCTTGTGCGGTGCGCCGACGCTGGTGACCGAGGCGATCAGGTCGGGCCGGACCGCCGCGACGTAACGAACGGTAGGGCCGCCGTGGCTGTGGCCGATCAGGTTGACCTTGGGCTTGCCGCTGATGGCGACGATATCCTCGACCTGTTGCAACAGCTCTTCGCCGCGCGCCTCCGAGGTATTCAACTGGCTGACCTCGGTGACGTAGACGCTGGCGCCGTCGCGCCGTAGCGCCGCAGGAATGCCATACCAGTAGTCGACTCCTAGCAGGCTGTCGAAACCGAGCATACCGTGGGTGAGTACCACCGGGTATTTGGTCTGGGTATAGCCGGAGGAACCGAACCAGAATGCTTCGGCTTGACCGGCGGCGAGCAGACCGGTTCCCAGGCAGAGGGCGAGCAGGGTTTTCTTGTTGTTATTTTTGTTGGTGTTCATTAGCGCTCTCGTAAGGATTGAAACGGGCGGTGAACGCATTCCTTGCAGCCTCTGCGCCCTTCCTGTGGCGCCAACGTCGGCTATCGGCATAGCGCATGAAACATGCCAGGCCGCCGCGGAAGTCGAGCGAGGTGTCTGCGCCGAGGGTTAGACGCCAAGGGCCGCGGCTTTGATGGTTGCTTGCAGCGCTTTGGTGTTGTTACACGGCGAAACGCGAGCGCTACGCATTGGCCCGTTTGCAGCCATTCTCAGGCGCCAAAAGCATGGCGTTTTGCGGCGCCGCGTGAGGGCGAGTCGAGCCTTACCAATCAAAGGTTGGGGTGCTGCGGTGCAACGCTGGCGCTCGCCTTGACAGCCGTGAGCCGGCTTCTCTAGGATGCTGCCCATGCGCCGATTTAAACAGCTACTTGCGGGGCGCCGAGAGCCATTTCAAAGGCTCCAAGAAGACTCTTCCGGGAAGACTTCGAAATACCGCTAAAGCGCTGGTTCGGTGTCGCCTCTCACCGCTGCCCAGCGAGCATACGAGGCGGAGATCCCTACATGAACTGTCCCCAGCCGCTTATCCGTCTGGCCCCGATCACCTCAGGGCTGGCGCAGCGCAATCCCAGAATTCTTCTCGGCGGCAGCCATCAACCGACGCTATTGCGCTATCTCGACGGTTGGTCGAAACGCTGGAATCATCGCCCGCGGGCGTTCTTGATTCAGTTCGTCGACGACGGCGAGTCGCTCGCACGCTTTGCCGACGACAGCTTCGACCTAGCCGTGCTGCAGGCGCCCAGCGCCGAACATCTACACGTGACCTTGCGCGAACTGACGCGGGTCGCCAAGCAGGGCTTGATCACCCGGCGTTGAAGCTCAGGGGTATTCGATGGCGACCAGGTACCAGGTTTTCTCGCCTGTCGGCGTGGCCACGCGGATTTCCGCATCCAGGGTCTTGCCTACCAGGGCGCGGGCCAGAGGCGAGTCGATGCTGATCAGGTTGAGCTTCAGGTCCAGCTCGTCCGGGCCGACGATGCGGTAACGCGCTTCCACGCCGTCCTCGTCCTCCAGGCTGACCCAGGCGCCGAAGTACACCTTGTCCGGGTCGCTGGGGCGAGCACTGACGACCTTGAGGCTTTCCAGGCGTTTGGTCAGGAAGCGCACGCGGCTGTCGATTTCGCGCAGCATCTTCTTGCCATAGGTGTATTCGGCGTTCTCCGAGCGATCACCTTGCGCCGCTGCTTCGCTGACCGCTTGGGTCACCTGCGGCCTGCGCACGTGCCACAGCTCGTGCAATTCGGCACGCAAGCGCGCCTCACCTTCCGGGGTGATCAGCGGGGTACCGGCGGAGCGGGGTGGACGATAGCGACTCATCGGTTGTTGCCTGGGCGGAAATCGCGAAGTTTAGCCGTGCTCGGCCCGGGTAAGCGAGCCTGCCGCAGCGCCTCAGCCTTCGCGCAATACCGCCAGCGGGCTGACATTCAACGCCCGGCGAGTGCCGAGTACCCCCGCGGCGCCGACCAGCAGCGCACCGGCCAAGGGCAACAGCAGCAGCCAGAAGTGCGGTTGCCATTGCAGCTCGAAGGCATAGCGATACAACAGAAAACTGATCAGCTCGCAGCCGATCGCCGCCAACAAACCGCTGGCGGCGCCGAGCAAACCGAACTCCGCCCGCCGTGCCTGTTGCAACACCTTGCGTTCGGCGCCCAGGGCGCGCAGTAGCCCACCCTGGCGTATGCGCTCGTCGAGGGTCGCCTGCAAACCGGCGAACAGCACCGCAAGGCCGGCGGCGAGGACGAACAACAGGACGAATTCGACGGCCAGGGTGACTTGCGCGAGGATGCTGCGCAGCTGCGCGAGCAGGGCTTCGACCTGCAGCAGGGTAACGGTTGGGAAGGCCCTGGCCAGTTCCACCAATTGACGCTCCTGCTGCGCCGGCAGGTAAAAGCTGGTCAGGTAGGTGACCGGCAGATCGGCCAGGGTGCCTGGCTGGAAGATCATGTAGAAGTTGGGTTGGAAGTTGTTCCAGTCCACTTCACGCAGGCTGGTCACAGTCGCGTCGCGGTTGAGGCCGCCGACGCTGAAGGTCAGGCGGTCGCCGAGCTTGAGCTGGAGATTCTCCGCCAACTCGGACTCGACCGAGACCCCCGGCAAGTCGCCGGCGGTCTCGTCGTTCCACCACTGGCCGGCCAGCAGGTTGTTGTCCGCGGGCAGGTCGGCCGACCAGGTCAGGCTGAGGTCGCGGCGGGTGGCGCGTTCGCCCTGGGATTCCTTGCTGACGATCTGGCGTACCGGCTCGCCGTTGATTTCTATCAGGCGCCCGCGCACAACCGGGTAAAGCGGGGCGGGATGCGGTGAAAGCTCGACCAGGCGTGCGGCAAAGGCGTCTTTATCGTCCGGCAATACGTTCAGCGCGAAATGATTGGGCGCCTGTTCCGGTAACTGATCCTGCCAGGTATCCAGCAGCTCGCCGCGCAGCAGGGCGATCAGTGCCATGGCCAGAATGATCAGTCCGAACGCCAGAATTTGCCCCGCCGCGGCCAACGGATGGCGCAGCAACTGCCCCAACCCCAGGCGCCATGGCAAAGCCGCCCGGGCCAACAGGCGGCGCAGGCTCTGCAGGCCGAGCAAGAGCAAGCCGCCGAGCAGCGCGGCGGCCAACAAGCCACCGCCAATCAGGGTGAAGGTCAACACCAGGTCCAGGCTCAGGCGCCACATGATCAGCGCCAATGCCAGTATCGCCGCGCCGTACACCAACCAGGAACTGGGCGGCACGGGTAAGAGATCGCGGCGCAATACACGCAACGGCGGTACCCGGCCCAAGGCGGCAAGCGGCGGTAAAGCGAAGCCTGCGAGCGCCACCAAACCGGTGGCAATGCCAGCCACGGCGGGCCATAGACCGCCCGCGGGGATCTGCGCCGGGAGCAAGCCTTGCAATAGCTGGAACAAGCCTTGCTGCGCCAACCAGCCGAGCAGGGCGCCAAACAGGCTCGCGCTCAGCCCGAGCATCGCCAACTGCATGCCGAACAGGCTCAGCGCCTGCAAACGCGACAAGCCGAGGCAGCGCAGCAAGGCGCTGGCATCGAAGCGCCGGCTGGCGAAGCGCGCCGCCGAAAGCGCCACCGCCACACCGGCGAGCAGCACGGCGGCGAGGCTGGCGAGGTTCAAGTAGCGCTCGGCGCGGCCTAGCGCGTTGCCGACTTGGCGATTGCCATCGCGTGCATCTTCCAGGCGCTGGTGGGCCGCCAATTGGTCGGCGACCGCGGCGCGGTAGGCGCGCAAGTTTTCGGCCGAGCCGCGCCACAATTCTCGATAACGCACGCGACTGCCGGGCTGCACCACGCCGGTGGCCGCGAGATCGTCCAGGTGCATCAGCACGTGGGGGTTGAGGCTGTAAAAGTCGCCGGCTTCATCCGGCAGGTAGGTCAGTACTCTGGTCAGGCGCAGCGGTTTGGCGCCTACTTCGATGGTATCGCCGATCTGCAGTTGCAGCGCGGCGAACAGCCGCGCCTCGGCCCAGGCCTCGCCCGGCGCAGGGCCATTGCTCACCTGTTCTGCGCCGTAGAGCGCGTCGGCGCTCTTCAGTTGCCCGCGCAACGGATAGGCGCTGTCGGCGGCTTTGACGCTGGCCAATTGGATGGCGTCGTCGGTGGCGATCACGCTGGCGAATTCGACCAGTTGCGCGTGCTCCAGGCCCAACTGCTTACCACGGTCTATCTGCGCTTGCTCGGCGGGCGAGCTGCCGCTCAGTACCAGGTCGGCGCCGAGGAACTCGGTCGCGCGCAACAGCATGCCGTCGTTCAGGCGCGCGCTGAAGTAGCCGATCGCGGTGCTGGCCGCCACGGCGATGATCATGGCGCAGAACAGCACGCGCACCTCGCCCAGGCGCGCGTCGCGCAGCAATTGACGGGCGGCGAGGGCGCACAGGCGGGCGAAGGGCATATGGGTCATCAGGGCTCCTGGCGGTCGACCAGTTGGCCACCTTCAAGGCGGATCAGGCGGTGGCAACGATGGGCCAGGCGCTCGTCATGGCTGACCAGGACCAGGGTCGCGCCGCGCTCCTGATTCAATTCGAAGAGCAAATCGCTGATGCGTTCGCCGGTGTGGCTGTCGAGGTTGCCGGTGGGCTCGTCGGCGAACAGCACGTCGGGCTCCGCGGCGAAGGCGCGGGCGATGGCCACACGCTGCTGCTCGCCGCCGGACAGTTGGCGCGGCGAATGGCTCAGACGTCGGCCCAGGCCGACCCGCTCGAGTAAGGCGCGGGCGCGTTCGCGAGCGTCGGCATGGCCTTCCAGCTCGAGCGGCAGCATGACGTTTTCCAGGGCGTTCAGGCTATCGAGCAGTTGAAACGACTGAAACACGAAGCCCACATGTTCGGCGCGCACGCGTGCTCTGCGGTCCTCGTCTAGGTTGCCGAGGTCGTGTCCGGCCAGCGTCACCTGGCCCGCGCTCGGCAGGTCGAGCCCGGCGAGCAAGCCGAGCAGGGTGGACTTGCCTGAGCCCGAACTGCCGACGATCGCCAGGCTGTCGCCCTTGTCAAGGCTAAGGGACAGATCATGCAATATGGTCAATTCACCTTCTGCGCTGGGGACCACTTTGCTAAGGTTCCGCGCACTGAGAATGCTTGAGCTCATGGAGAATCCGATGCGTAAAGGGTTATTGGGCGCGGTTTTGTGCCTGGCGATGTGGAGCCAGGCCGCGCTAGCGGGAACCGTATTGGTCCTCGGCGATAGTATCAGCGCCGCTTTTGGCCTGGATACCCGCCAAGGCTGGGTAGCGTTGCTGGAAAAACGCCTCGCCGAACAGGGCTCTTCGCACCGGGTGGTGAATGCCTCCATCACCGGCGATACCAGTGCGGGCGGGGCCGCGCGGCTACCCAGGTTGCTGGCCGAGCACCGTCCCGACTGGGTGATTTTGGGGCTCGGCGGCAATGATGGTTTGCGTGGTCTGCCGCCCGCTCAATTGCAACAGAATCTTGCGGCGATGATCGATAAGGCGCAGGCCAGTGGCGCGCAGGTGGTATTGCTCGGCATGTTGCTGCCGCCAAACTATGGCGTGCGTTACACCACCGCTTTCGCCCGGGTCTATACCGCGCTGGCCGAAGAGAAGGATGTGGCGCTCGTGCCGTTTTTTCTCGAAGGCGTCGGCGGCGTCCCCACAATGATGCAAAACGATGGGATTCACCCCGCCTTGAAGGCCCAGCCAGTGCTGCTCGAAAATGTCTGGCCAGTCCTGAAACCACTGCTCTGATGGGCTTTTCCGGCAGCAACCTTTCGGCTAATGTGGCGCTCCCGTTCTGGAGGCCCTATGCCGCGTCCCGCCTGGTCGTTACATGCCTATCAGTTGATCGAGCCGGACGAGCAGCTCGACCTGTTCGCCTGCCGTGAAGTACGCGTGCATTTGATCGCCCGACAACTGGAGTTATCGGGCTTTGCCGATCGCACCTTATGTGGCGGGTTATTGCCAGCCCAGCCGCTGAGGCGCGAACTGAACAAGCAGATGCTGCGCGACAAGCGCCTATGCCAGGCCTGTCGAGCCACCTTGGACGCTCACCGGCGGGGCGAGCGGCCCCATTGGCTGGAGCGCTGAGCACTCCCGAAGTCATAAGTGCAGGTGTACAATTGCCGACCTGTTCATCAACCATTTTTGCCAAGGATTACCGGATGTCGCCCGTCCCTCGTTGCCTCGCGCTTTGCGCACTGTTCTGCCTGGGGCCCGTCGCCGCGACGGAATGGCCATTGCCGCCGCCCGGCGATGACATCGTCGGCCAGGTTCAGGTCGTCACCGCTAAATACGAAGACACCTTCGCCGACCTGGGGGCCGCCAACGATCTGGGTTATCTGGAAATGGTTGTGGCCAATCCCGGGGTCGATCCCTGGTTGCCGGGCGAGGGGACCGAGGTGGTGCTGCCCACACGTTTCATCCTGCCGCCAGGCCCGCGCGAAGGCATTGTGATCAACCTGGCGGAGTACCGTCTGTATTACTTCCCGAAAGGCCGGAACGTGGTGCACACCTATCCCTTGGGGATCGGTCGCGAAGGCTGGAGCTCACCGGTCACCAACGCGCGTATCACGGCGAAAACACCGAATCCGGGATGGACGCCGCCCCAGTCGATCCGCGAAGAGCACGCTGCCGACGGCGATCCTTTGCCGAGCTACGTGCCTCCGGGGCCGAACAATCCGCTTGGACCTTATAAATTTACCCTGTCGGTGCCGGGTTACCTGATTCACGGCTCGAACAAGAAGTTCGGTATTGGCATGCGCGTCAGCCATGGCTGCTTCCGCATGCTCAATCCCAATGTACTGGAGCTGGCGAGCATGGCACCGGTGGGTACGCCGGTACGTATCGTCAATGAGCCGTACAAGTTCGGTCGCAGCAACGGGAAAGTTTACCTCGAGGCCCATGCGCCGCTGACCGAAAGCGGGGAGCTGTCGATCGTCGATAAGCACACTGAAGTCATCAATACGCTGCTCAAGCGAGACGAGCTGGTGAATCTGCGTTTGGATTGGGATGTGGTGCGCGAAGTGGTCGCGGCTGAAGACGGCCTGCCCGTTGAAATCGCCGAACCGGATATCGCGATCGCCAGCGGAGAACAGCCGAGCATCTAATCCGAAAGTATGATCGGAACCCGCCGAGTATTAATGCCGGCGGGTTTTTTATTGCCTATGGTTTTCTATGTGCCGGCAATAAGCACGTTTTATTTATTGAACTTTGCGAGATGCATATGTACCCACGCCGTGGCTTGAACCCCGGTGCGCTGTGGGGTTGTTTCCGCGTGCCATGCGAGGCTTTAGCATCGAGTCGCCTCCGAGAGGGCTTACGCATACTTGTGGCAACCGCAATTCTAGCTGCAACCTGAGGGTGCGGAGTTGACTCAGACAAGCTGCGTGGCTGTCTTCCAAGGGCAATAAAAAAGCCGACCCAGTTGCCTGGATCGGCTTTCGTCAGCCTTTTGGGCTATTACTTGCGGCTGGCTTTTTCCAGCATACGCAGAGCGCGCTCATTGGCTTCGTCAGCGGTTTGCTGAGCCTTCTGAGCAGCGGCCATAGCTTCGTCAGCCTTGCGGTAGGCTTCGTCAGCACGGGCTTGAGCGCGAGCGGCTGCATCTTCGGTTGCAGTCAAACGAGCTTCGGTTTCTTTGGACATGCTGCTGCAACCGGTAGCCAGAACTGCGGCCAATGCCAGAGCAGAGAATTTCAGAACGTTGTTCATTGTGTTCCCCTTGGGGTGAAGTTTATCCATAAAGCAGTTTCCAACCGTCGGAAATCAGCCGGCGTACATAGTACCTGTTACTTGTAGTAAGTAAACGGAGGAGGGGCAAGCGCCGCAAATTTTTTTGCTACAGTCCAACTCGGTTTCAATAAATAACACTTTTTTGGATGAAAAATATACAGCTTTGCTGTTGGATAGTGAGCCGGCCCTGGCGCTTGGCTCCCCGGTCTTAAATACGGGCAAGACTCTGGCCTGCTTCTTTCCAACAGCTGAAACTTACCTACCCCAACGTTTAAACGGAGGCGAACCATGCTAGGGAATCTGGGCTTGTTGCTGGGTTTGGTTTTGCTGATGTTCATGGCTCTACGCGGTGTGAACATCTTTATTGCCGCGTTGACCTGTTCGCTGGTCGTGGCCCTGAGCAATGGTTTAGCCGCGCCGCAGGCATTGCTCGAGTTTTTTCCTTTCGGGCCTTTGGGGGCGTTCACCTTCGCCGGGAAGTTTTTCGTGCTGTTTCTCTGTGGCGCGATTTTCGGCAAGGCCATGGCAACCAGCCAAGCCGCCAATAGCATTGCCCAGGCGATCATCGCCACACTCGGCATCCAGAGGACGCTCTGGGTCACAATGCTGGTATGCGCGCTGCTCACCTATGGGGGCGTAGTGGTCTTCGTGGTGATTTTCACGATGTATCCATTGGGTATCACCTTGATGCGCGAGGCGAATCTACCCAAGCGGCTATTCTGTGCGGCGACAGCCCTGGGCGCCGGTACATTCACCATGACCGCATTGCCGGGTACCCCCTCCATTCATAACGTGATCGCCGCCAGTGCTTTGGGCACGGATCTGTTCGCCGGCGCCTGGATCGGTTTATTGGCCAGTGTCTTGATGGTCGGATTGGGCATGGCTTATGTGCAGCGTGAATGGCGCGTGGCGCGCGAGCGCGGTGAGGGTTTCGAGGCCAATGCTCAGGATATGCGCATGGAGCAACTGGCTGGCGCGCCGGGAGCCGGCCCGCATTGGGGGGTTGCCTTGCTGCCGATTGTGGTGGTCTTGGGGGTGATTGTCTTGCCGCGGCTGCTGCTGTTGAGTGGCGCGGTCGTGTCTGGGCAAGGCGTGCTGGGGCAAGTGGTAGGGTTCAGCCAGCAGCAGCCGATTATCTGGCCGAGTCTCGCCTTGGTCCTGGCCACCGCTGTGGCCGTTGCGCTGTTTCCCGGCTTGCGGCGCAACACTGTTGCGGTGCTAGGGCAGGGCGCCGATGACTCGATCATGCCATTGCTCAATACCGCAGCGGTGATCGGCTTTGGCGGTGTGGTTACGCAGACGACCGGATTCAGCCAGTTTTCCCAGTGGATACTCACCGTCGATCTACCCCCGCTACTGTCGGTATTCGCCTCGGTCAGTGTGGTCTCCGGGATTGTCGGTTCCTCTTCCGGCGGGTTGCAGATATTCATGCAAACCCTGGCGACCAAGTATTTGGAAATGGGCGTGGAGCCGGAAATTCTTCACCGGATCGCCAATATCGCCTCCGGCGGCTTCGACTCCTTACCGCATTGCGGCGCGGTGATCGCCATGCTGATGATCATGGGCCTCAATCATAGGCAGGCTTACAAGGATATTTTCGTGATGACGGTGATGGTTCCGGTAATCGCCGTGCTTTGCTGTATCGGGGTCTTGAGCGTGCTCTAAGCCTTTGATTCGCATAGTGGATGCCGGCCTGATAAGCTAGCCCCCGTTCGAACTGGAAGCCACTGTGCAGATTCAAGGACGTATGCATGTCTAAATTGATTAAATGGGGAATTCTTTCGCTATTGGCGATTGCGCTGTTGATCAAGTTGTCGCTCTGGTTGTCGGTGCGCTCGATCATGACCGATGCGGCCGACCGCATGTCCTCGGTCATGACTATCCGTTACGGCGGTATCTCCTCTTCCTTCGATGGCCGTGTTGGGCTGGAGAAAGTCGAAATTTCCGTCCCGGCTATGCGCGACAGTCTGCGCATCGAGCATGCCGAATTGAAGTTCAATGGTTTGGGCGAGTTGTTACGTTTTAAAGAACGTTTAGCCGAAGGCAAGTTTCCCGAGCAAATGGCAGTGAGCCTCAAGGGCCTGGCCCTCGATGTCCATGGCCCCTTTATGCAGCAGTTATACGATACGCCGGCCGAGCGCAGTGTCTTCACTGCCATGAGCGAAGTGGTCTGCGGCAAGGTCCGCACCATCGGCACCGTGGAACTGTTGGATATGGGTTACCGCACCTTCGAAACCGATGGCGAATTTTCCTATCACTTTCAGCCGGGTGCGCAGCAGCTCACTTTTAACCTGACCTCCGACACCCGAGATATGGGCGAGATGCGGATGAGCTTGGCAGTGGCCAACATGTCGGAGAGGCCCGGCGACCTGCGGGCCAATCCGCCAAGGATCCAGCGGATAACCGTCGAGATCGGCGACAACCAGTATCAGCGTAAGGTGCAGGACTACTGTTCCGGCAAGCAAAGCATGGATCGCGAGTCCTATTTGCAAGCCGCTGTGCAGCAGTTCGATAAGGTCTTTCGCAGTCAGCGTATAGCCTTGGATCAGCCTGTGCTGGATGCCTACGCGCGCTACCTTGACGACCCTCAATCGCTGCGCATCGAACTCAATCCGAGTGAAGGTTTGGTTTGGGACGGCTTGCAATTTTATGAGGCCGATGGTGTTCTGGCCTTGTTACGCCCAGTGGTGCTGGTCAATCAGCAAGTGGTCGAGCCGCTCGGGTTTACCTGGGTCGATCCGAATAAACATTCGGCGACCGATATTGCCGAAGTAGCAAACGAGTTGACGTCTGATACGCTTGCCGTAGCGACGTCACGTGGACAAGAGGAGTTTGTCAGCGTGGCCAGCTTGGCGGATCATGTGGGTAAGCGCTTGCGCTTTATCACCCATGATGGCATGTACTACCAGGGCATGCTGACCCAGGTCGACAACGACAAGGCTTATATCAGTATCCAGGCGGGTAACGGCAGTGCGCAAATGTCCTTGCGTCTGGAAAAGATCGATCAAGTCAAAGTACGGTTTTGAGCGTGAGAGGAATTGCAATGAGCGAGGCGTTATCCATTCACCATGATCTGGCTGGTCATCAATTTGAGACCACCATTGACGGTGATCGTGCCTACCTGGCCTATATGGACCTGGGTAAGCAGACCTTGGATATCTACCGCACTTTCGTGCCCAACTCCTTGCGTGGTCGCGGTATCGCAGCGGCGCTGACCGAGCATGCTTTGCAGTATGCCGACCGTTTGGGCTACACGGTCATTCCTTCGTGTTCTTATGTCGAACGCTATATGGAGCGGCGTCAGCGTCACAGCGGCTTGCCAAGCTAGTCGCCGCTGCGAAAACCTCGACCCAATAAAAAACGCCGGGCATTTGCCCGGCGTTTTCATGTGCGTTGGCTTTAGCCGCGGCGCCGCTTTGGCAATACATCCTTGAGTTTGGCGTGCATGCTGCGCAGGGTTTTTTCGGTGCTCTCCCAGTCGATGCAGGCGTCGGTGACGGAAACGCCGTATTTCAGCTGATCGAGGTTTTTCGGGATCGATTGGTTGCCCCAGCCCAAGTGGCTTTCGACCATCAAGCCGACGATCGATTGATTGCCTTCGAGAATCTGGTTGGCGACATTCTCCATTACCAGCGGTTGCAGAGCCGGATCCTTGTTGGAGTTGGCGTGGCTGCAGTCGACCATGATGTTCGGGCGGATGCCGGCTTTGGTCAGTTCCTGCTCGCAAACGGCAACGCTGACCGAGTCGTAGTTCGGTTTGCCGTTACCGCCGCGCAACACCACATGGCCATAGGCGTTGCCCTTGGTGGTGACGATGGAGACGCCGCCTTCCTGGTTGATGCCGAGAAAACGGTGAGGGCTGGAGACCGATTGCAGCGCGTTGATCGCCACGGTCAGGCCGCCATCGGTGCCGTTCTTGAAACCGACGGCCGAGGACAAGCCGGAGGCCATTTCGCGGTGTGTTTGCGATTCGGTGGTGCGTGCACCGATCGCCGACCAACTGATCAGGTCCTGCAGGTATTGCGGGGAAATCGGATCGAGCGCCTCGGTGGCGGTCGGCAGGCCCATTTCCGCGAGGTCGCGCAGCAATTGGCGGCCGATATGCAGGCCATCCTGGATTTTGAACGAGTCGTCCAGGTAAGGGTCGTTGATCAGGCCTTTCCAGCCCACGGTGGTGCGCGGCTTCTCGAAGTACACGCGCATCACCAGGTAGAGGCTATCGGAGACTTCCGCGGCGAGCACCTTGAGGCGTTCGGCATACTCGTGGGCCGCTTTGATATCGTGGATCGAGCAGGGGCCGACCACGACGAACAGGCGGTGGTCTTTGCCATCGAGAATATTGCGGATCACCTCACGGCCTTCGGCCACGGTGTGCAGTGCGGTTTCGGTCAGCGGGATTTCACGCTTGAGCTGCGCCGGGGTGATCAGGGTTTCGTTGCAGGCAACGTTAAGGTCGTCGATCGGTAAATCAGCCATCGTGCTTTTCATCGGTTCAGTCGTCAGGTCACGGGTGCCGGCCGCCAGCGTTCCCCGTGTGGCGGAGCACAGCATTATGGGCACAACGGGGAAGCCGAACCTTAGCGCGTTAAGGGCTGGCTAGACAATGGGGAGGGCGTGGTAAATCAAGTGGATATGGCGATTGGCGAGCCGTCAGCTGAAGCTGGCCTGAGAAAATTCGGCGGCATGCTGCGCGATCCATTCCCGGGCGGCGGCTTCTATCGGCAGCTGTTCCCCCAGTTCCTGCTCGCGCTGCAGGCGGTAATGTTCGATTTGGCAAACCTGTTCGACCATGCGCGCGCGAAATAGCGTGTCTTCATCGATAAAGGCCACGCCGACCAGGTAGTGATCGGTCTCTTTGCGGCACCATGCCACTATCCCCGGATAGCATGCCTGCTTGCCGAAAAGCGGTATACGCAGGTCGACCTCGCTGCCGTCGATAAAGCTGCACTGAGACATGCACGCCACACCGCCGAGGCTGATATTGTTCAATTGTTGCCGGGGAATGCTTGCTTGTTTACGCAGTACTAATTCCACGGGCATATCGCTGGGATGACGCAAGAAACGACGCATGACTACCGACTCCCAATGACATCAAAACGATATCACTACTGACAGTATAGCGGTTGAACAGAAATTGACAGCGCTTGCCGCGGCCCAAGTACGCCAGGCACTCTTGCCTCTGACTGATGCATAGCCCGCGCCAATTTTATTGAGTGGGCGCGCATGCGCTCTGCCGGCAGCATGAGCGGTCGGTAGCGATGGGCGGGTCGTCCGTATGCACGACGGCAGTGGTCAAATTTACGGCGCTGTACCTCAGGTTCGCGCCACCTATGCGATTGATGCCAGGGCGCGGCAATGGCCCCGCCTGGTTAAGGAGCTTTTCAGATGCCCGTGTCTCAACGTCCGCGTATCGGCATTATCGGTACGGGTGCCATTGGCGGCTTTTATGGGGTAATGCTGGCGCGTGCCGGATTCGATGTGCATTTCTTGCTGCGCAGCGAATACGCCGCGGTCGTCGAACAGGGCTTGACGCTCAATAGCAGCGTGCATGGCAGTTTGCATCTGGCAGACGTCAATGCCTATCGGTCGGCGGCGGATATGCCGTCCTGCGATTGGCTGTTGGTCGGCGCGAAAACCACCAGCAATGTCGATCTCGCGCCTGCGATCATCCAGGCCGCGGCTCCGGGAGCGAAGGTGCTGTTGTTGCAAAACGGCTTGGCGGTCGAAGAGGCGTTGCGGCCGCTGTTGCCCGACTCGCTACACCTGCTGGGCGGGCTGTGCTTTATCTGCGTCCACCGTGCGGCGCCCGGGGTGATCGAGCATCAGGCGTATGGTGGCGTCAATCTGGGTTATCACTCGGGGCCCGCGCAGGATCCTGCGACCCGCTCGCACCTGCTCGCAGAGGGTGCGCAGATGTTTGAAGAAGCGGGCCTGGACTCCACTGCCATGGCCGACTTGCAGCAGGCGCGCTGGCAGAAGCTGGTGTGGAACGTGCCCTATAACGGTTTATCGGTGCTGCTCGATGCGGACACCAGCGCCTTGATGGGCAATGCCGATAGCCGTGCGTTGATCGAGGCGCTGATGCAGGAAGTGGTCGAAGGCGCTGCCGCTTGTGGCTATCAGTTGCCATCGGGTTACGCCGCCAAGCTTTTGGCGGCGACCGATCGCATGCCCGACTACCTGCCGAGCATGTATCACGATTTCGCCCAGCGGCGTCCCCTCGAATTGCAGGCGATCTATGCCGCGCCGCTGGCCGCTGCCGCGCAAGCGGGTTGCCAGTTGCCGCGGATGCAAGCCTTGCATCAAGCGTTGCGTTTTCTCGATCAGCGTCATCAATCAGCCTGAGGTCAGCATGAGCAAGGGATTGGGCGACAAGTTGGTGTTGGCGATTTCTTCGCGGGCATTGTTCGATTTGCGGGAGAGCCACCTCGTCTACGAGACCCAGGGCGTCGAGGCCTACCGTCAATACCAGATCGAGCATGAGGACGAGATCCTGATGCCCGGCGATGCTTTTCCCTTGGTCGAGAAGTTATTGGGTCTGAACGCCGAGTTGGGGCAGCCGCGCGTGGAAGTGATACTGGTTTCGCGCAATAGCGCCGACACCGGTTTGCGCGCATTCAATTCGATCCAGCACTACGGTCTGGGCATCTCGCGCGCGGCCTTTGTCGGCGGGCGCAGTCCCGACCCATATCTTGCAGCCTTCGGTTGTCATCTGTTCCTCTCCACCCATGCCGAAGACGTGCGCAGCGCGTTGCGCTCGGGGTTCGGTGCGGCCACCATCCTTTCCGGTGGCGCGCAGCGGGCGGCGAGCACCGAGTTGCGGATCGCCTTCGACGGCGACGCGGTGCTGTTCTCCGACGAATCCGAGCGGGTTTATCAGCAAGCCGGCCTGGAGGCCTTTCAGAGCCATGAACGCGAATCGGCCCGCCAATTGCTAGGCGGCGGACCGTTCAAGCCGTTTCTCGCGGCCTTGCATCGCTTGCAGCAGGAATTTCCCGAAGACGCTTGTCCAATTCGTACCGCACTGGTCACGGCGCGTTCGGCGCCGGCCCATGAGCGGGTGATCCGTACCCTGCGCGAATGGAATATTCGCTTGGACGAATCCTTCTTCCTCGGCGGCTTGGAGAAGGCCGCGATCCTGGAAACCTTTGGTGCAGACGTATTTTTCGACGACCAGACGGGCCACTGCGAGAAAGCCTGCGGGGTGGTGACGACCGGGCATGTGCCGCACGGCATCAGCAATGAACCGCTGCTGTAATTGGCGATCAGCTATATATCCTTTGGTCCTAAATGGCGGTGTTTTTGTTGACTTTTTGCAGGTGCTGCTAAGCTCAGAGTAGACCGCCAGCAGGCTGTCGAGGAGGGCCCATGATTCGCTCGATTCTCTATGCCACCGATTTAGGTCTTTATTCGCCCTATGTGCTTCAACATGCATTGTCGTTGGCCCGAGCGTTCAACGCCGGCTTGTATGTGGTGCATGCCGTCGAGCCCATGGGCCTGTTCGCCGAATCGGTGTTGCAAACCTATCTGGATGAAGAACGCTTGCAAGAGTTACGCAGTAAAGGCTTGAGTACGGTGATGGCGAGCATCGAACAGAGGGTGCTCGAAGGTTTCAGCGACGAATTGGGTGAAACCCTGCACGAGCGCGACCTGATTCGTGCGGTGAGAGTGGTGCACGGGGACCCACCAGTAGCGATTCTCGAAGAAGCGCAGAAACTTGGGGTGGATCTGCTAGTCGTAGGTAGTCACAGTCATGGCACCGAATTGGATATTCCATTGGGGCGCACGGCTGGTCGCTTGGTTCAATTGTCCGAAGTGCCTGTGTATTTGGTGCCGATGCTCCAGCACCGCAGTCGCGGCGAGCTTTGAATCGTGCGATGGAGTATAAGAACAATTCGTCTAGATTTAATCGCTAAACCATAAATATGGTTATATGACCAATCGTCGATTGAACGATTGCCCATCGGTTTGAGGGATTTCTATGAAGCTCCAGCAATTGCGCTACATCTGGGAAGTCGCGCATCACGACCTCAATGTTTCTGCCACGGCACAAAGTCTCTACACCTCGCAGCCTGGTATCAGCAAACAGATTCGCCTACTCGAGGATGAACTTGGCGTCGAGGTCTTCGCCCGCAGCGGTAAGCATCTGACCCGCGTAACGCCTGCCGGGGAGCGGATTATCACCACTGCCGGAGAAATCCTGCGCAAGGTCGAAAGCATCAAGCAGATCGCCCAAGAGTTCTCCAATGAGAAGAAAGGCACGCTGTCCATCGCCACCACCCACACCCAGGCGCGCTATGCCTTGCCGCCGGTAATCGGCGCCTTTATCAAGCAATATCCCGACGTCGCCCTGCACATGCATCAGGGCACGCCCATGCAAATCGCCGAGATGGCGGCCGATGGCACCGTGGATTTCGCCATCGCCACCGAAGGCCTGGAGCTATTCAACGACTTGGTGATGATGCCGTGCTACCGCTGGAACCGCTGCGTGGTGGTACCCCAGGGGCATCCGCTGAGCAAGTTGCCGAAGCTGACCCTGGAAGCCCTGGCCGAGTATTCGATCGTCACCTATGTGTTCGGCTTCACCGGGCGCTCCAAGCTGGATGAGGCCTTCAGCCATCGCGGCCTGACGCCCAAGGTGGTATTCACCGCGGCCGACGCCGACGTGATCAAGACCTATGTGCGCTTGGGGCTGGGAGTCGGCATCGTGGCCAGAATGGCCGTGGACACCAAGCTCGACCCCGATCTGGTGGTGCTCGATGCCAGCGAGCTGTTCGAGCCGAGCGTGACCAAAATCGGCTTCCGCCGCGGCACCTTCCTGCGCGGCTTCATGTGCGACTTCATCGAGAAGTTCGCCCCGCATTTGACTCGGGACATGCTGGCCAAGGCCGTGCAGTGCCATAACAAATCCGAGCTGGAAGAGTTGTTCCAGGGCATCGAACTGCCGATTCATTAAGCTCGTGCGACGAACATGAAAAAGCCCGGTAATTAGCCGGGCTTTTTCATGCTTGGACGCACTGCATGAGTATTCAGATTTTCGCGATCAGGTTGCCGGCATGTAGGCCGCATTCCTTTTGCGTGGCTTCTTCCCACCACCAGCGGCCTTCGCGTTCGTGCTGGTTCGGTAGCACCGGGCGGGTGCATGGCTCGCAACCGATGCTGATGAAACCGCGCTCGTGCAGCGGGTTATAGGGCAGCTCGAGCATACGGATATAGGCCCAAACCTCTTCGCTGCTCATCTGCGCCAGCGGGTTGAATTTGTACAGCGGCCGTTCCGGCGTCGAGAACGCGCCGTCGATTTCCAGTACCGCGACCTGGCTGCGGGTGCCGGGGCTCTGATCGCGGCGCTGGCCGGTGGCCCAGGCGCTGACGGTGCTCAGTTTGCCGCGCAAGGGGGCGGTTTTGCGAATCCCACAGCACTCGCCGTGGCCGTCTTTGTAGAAGCTGAACAGGCCTTTTTCCTTGACCATGGCCTGCAGCGCCGCGGCGTCGGGGGAGAGCACCTCGATGGCGATGCCGTAGTGCTCGCGCACCTGTTCGATAAAGCGGTAGGTCTCCGGGTGCAGGCGCCCGGTATCGAGGCTGAACACTTTGACGTTCTTGTTCAGTTTCCAGGCCATATCGACCAGCACCACATCTTCGGCACCACTGAAGGAAATCCACAGGTCGTCGCCAAAATGCTCGAAGGCGAGTTTGAGAATATCCTGGGGCGATTTGCTGGCGTAACTGGCGGCCAGCTCGGCTACATCTAAGGGAAGGCTCATCGGGCTATATCCTGCTTTATGTGGCGCTTTGCGCTCTGTGGGCGGGATAGTAGCAAATACATCTTATGCGGCTAAATAACGAAGTTCCAAGGCAACCCATAGCTTTGGGTATAAGCGGTGCGTTGCGCCACCGTGGGCGAGCGGCTAGAGTGCCGCCTTCTTTTTCAGTCGAACTCTAGGAGTGTCCTGTGGAAATCGCATGTCTCGATTTGGAAGGCGTTTTGGTCCCGGAAATCTGGATCGCCTTCGCGGAAAAAACCGGCATCGAATCGCTGAAAGCGACCACTCGGGATATTCCTGATTACGACGTGTTGATGCAGCAGCGTCTGCGCATTCTCGACGAGCACGGTTTGAAGCTGGCCGATATTCAAGAGGTGATCGCCACCCTCAAGCCGCTGGACGGCGCCGTGGAGTTCGTCGACTGGCTGCGCGAGCGCTTTCAGGTGGTGATCCTTTCCGACACTTTCTATGAGTTCTCCCAGCCGCTGATGCGCCAACTGGGTTTCCCGACGCTGCTCTGCCACAAGCTGATCACCGATGAAAGCAACCGCGTGGTCAGCTACCAACTGCGCCAGAAAGACCCCAAGCGTCAATCGGTGATCGCGTTCAAGAGCCTGTACTACCGGGTAATCGCCGCCGGCGACTCATACAACGACACCACCATGCTCAGCGAGGCCCACGCCGGCATCCTGTTCCACGCCCCGGACAACGTGATTCGCGAGTTCCCGCAGTTCCCGGCGGTGCACACCTACGAAGATCTCAAGCGCGAGTTCCTCAAGGCGTCTAATCGCCAACTGAGCCTGTAAAGGCTCGGCGCAATCGAAAAGGCCCACTTTCCAGGTGGGCCTTTTTGCATCAGTTGCAGAACCGCTCCAGCGTCTCCAGCAGCACCTTCACCTTGGTGATGGACTCCTGGTATTCCGCTTGCCAGTCCGAGTCCGCGACTATTCCGCCACCGCCCCAGCAACTGAGCTGGCCGTCCTTGGCCAATAGGCTGCGGATGGCGATCGAGCTGTCCATTTCGCCGCGCACGTCCAGGTACAGCAACGAGCCACAATAGAGCGCCCGGCGCGTGGGTTCCAGCTCGTCGATGATCTGCATGGCGCGGATCTTCGGCGCGCCGGTGATCGAGCCGCCGGGAAAGCTGCCGGCGATCAGGTCCAGGGGATCTTTGCCCGGGGCCAGTTTTCCGGTTACCGAGCTGACCAGGTGGTGGACATTTGGATAACTCTCCAGGGCGAACAACTCGGGTACGCGCACCGAGCCGATGGCGCAGCTGCGTCCCAGATCGTTGCGCAGCAAATCGACGATCATCAGGTTTTCCGCGCGATCCTTCAGGCTGCTCAGCAGATCGTCGGCGTAGTCGGCGTCGCGCGCAGGGTCGCTGTCGCGCGGTCGGGTGCCTTTGATCGGGCGGGTTTCCACCTGGCCGCGGCTGACCTGCAGAAAGCGTTCGGGCGATAGGCTGATGATCGCGCCGTCGGGCAATGCCTGGTAGCCGGAAAACGGCGTGGGGCAGGCGGCGCGCAAGGCCTGATAGGCCGTCCATGGATCGCCCCGGTAGGGGGCCCGGAAGCGTTGGGAGAAATTCACCTGGTAGCAGTCGCCGGCCTGGATATAGGCCTGGATGCGCTCGAGGGCTTGGCGGTAACAGTCGGCATCGAGATCGGCGCGAAAAGCCTCGAGCAATTCGAACGGTTGAGCGGCGCTCGGCTGTACCCGCTCGAACAATGTGCGCAGACGCTCGCGTTCAGCCTCGTCGAGCCGGGGGTGGAACAGCAGTTGGCTGGTACCCAGCAGGTGGTCGCTGATCAAGGCCCAGGGGTACAGGCCGAAGCGTGCATCGGCCAAGTCCAGGTCGTCGATGGCCGTTTGTGGCAGATGCTCCAGGCGGCGGCCGAAGTCGTAGCCCAGATAGCCGATCAAACCGCCGGCAAAGGGCAACTCGACGCCGGCTGGCGTTTCGGCTTCGCCCAGCTCATTCAGGCTGACGCGCAGGCGTTGGAGAAAGTCCGTCCCCGTTTCGTCCTGCTCAGGCGTCAGTTCAGCCAGGGGCCAGGCGCTGATCAGGTCATAGCGGCCACGTTGTGCGGCCGGGCGCCCCGCGTCCAGCAGGACCGCGCCGGGTGCGCGACTGACGGCGCCGAAGTAGAAGCCGGGATCGGCACGATAAGGCAGCGGGTGTATGGAGCAAATAGGCATTCGAGGTGCTTCGAAACAGCGGGGCGTCGATTGTAGAACGCGGCCAACATTCATCCTAGGGGCTGTGCTTGGTTTACTCAGAGGTATCGTGCTGAGTAGTATGTTGAACGTTAGTGCCAAATTCGCTCGTTTCAGCAACGCCAGAAGAATAATCAGACAGGGATCAGTGCCTTGGATACAGTGCAAGATCCAGCCGCAGGTAGTCTTCAGCGCTCAAAACTCACACCGCCCCGGGCTCCGCTCGATTATATGAACCGGCCCCTGGTCGAGGCCGCCATTGCCGAGCACCCGCATGCCCGGCTCTGGCTGTTTTCGGCGCCCGCCGGCTTTGGCAAAACCAGCGCCTTAGCCGCCCTGGCGCAGTGGCGGTTGGCTGAGGGCGAAGCGGTGGCCTGGTTGTCGCTGAGCCCGGAGGACGACGATCCTTCGCGCTTTCTTTTGCAACTGACCGATGCAATCGGCCCCTGGCTGCCAGGCCGGGGCGCCGATGCGCGGACCTATCTGCAGAACACCATGCGCGTGCCGGTGGCGGCGGTGATGGAAACGCTGCTGATGGACCTCGCCACCCTGAACGTCCCGTTATTGCTGGTGCTCGACGATCTGCATCTGATCGCCGACGGGGAGCTGTTGGCCGCGTTGAACCGATTGATCCGCTTCGCGCCCAATGCCTTCACGTTAGCCATCGGCAGCCGTTCACAGCCGGCGTTGAATCTGGCGACCTTGCGCGCCAAGGGGCTGATGATCGAGATCGGCGAGCAGGACCTGCGTCTGAGTGAAGCCGAAACCCGCGGGTACCTGGCGCGACATGGCCAGCAGCTGGACGCCGAGGCGTTTGCCGCGCTCTATAAGCAGACCGAGGGCTGGATGGTCGGCGTGCACCTGGCCAGTCTGTGGCTGCGTCATCAGCCCGAGGCCCTTGCGCAGATGCTCGCCATGGGGACTGGGCAAAGCGCTGTCGGCGACTATCTGCTGCGTAGCGTATTTCAGCAGCTACCGGTCGATAAGCAGGAACTGCTGCTGGCCCTGGGCATCGCCCAGCAGCTGAGCGGCGAACTGACCGAAGCCTTGACCGGGCGTCAGGACGGCCAGCAGCTGCTCGAGCAACTGGAGGCCATGCAGCTTTTCCTGCTGCCGCTCGACCATACGCGCCAGTGGTACCGCTTCCATAACTTGTTCGCCGAGTTTTTGCGCAGTCAGTTGAAGGCGCGCGATCCCGAGCGTTTCAAGCAGCTGCATTTCAATGCCAGCTTATGGTTCGCCAATCACCACATGCAGAATCTGGCAATCGAGCATGCGCGTCTGGCCGAAGACACCGAGATGCTCGCTGCGCTGGTCGATGGCTGCGGCCTGGAGTTGATCAACCGCGGGCAACTGAACCTGATCTACAAGTGGCGCCAGGACGTACCCGACGAGATGGTCGAGCGTTTTCCGATTCTGGCGCTCGTCGACGTTTGGGGGCGTGCGGCCGAGCTGAGCCTGCCGGAAGCCTATCGCCTACTCGATGAGCAGATGGAGCGCTGGAGCGAGGCGAGAACGGCCGGCCCTTTGAGCGACCAACTACTGACGACCCTGGCGATCAAAGCGGTGATCGCCCTGCAGAAGGACGACTTGCACACCTGTGTCGTCCTCGCGCGCAAGGTCGAAGAGCAATTGGGCCAGCACACGGCCTTTCTTGAAGTTGCGATGCTGATTATCGGTGCCCTGGCCTCCTTGATGATGGGGTTGCCCGAGCAGGCCCGGCGGTTATTGGCCCTGGCCCAGCAGCGCAATCATTTTCTAGAAGGGCATTACCTGGATACGCAACTGGCCAATGTCGAAATTCTCATGTGTCTGGAGCAGGGGCAGGTCAGGCAAGCCGAAGTGTTGTTCGCCCAGTTGCAGCTGCGCATCGCGCCCTGGTTCGCGAAGAGGTCCCGGGCGATTGCTTTGCCGACCATTACCGAAGCCGTGATCGCTTATACCCAGGGGCGCCTGGACGGCATCGAGGAGCGCTTGTGCTGGGCGCTGGCCACTGTCGATGTGATCAACCCCATCGATCTCTACGCCCAAGGCATGCTGTGCATGGCCCGGGTCAAACGCATGCGCAACTCCCCCGCGGATGCCTCGGCCAGTTTGGCGTTGATGCAGAAGTTGGCGGCGAGCAATCAATCATGGCGCTTCTATGCGATGGCGCTTGGCGATGAGATCGCGCAGATCCTTCAGGAACCTGCGCTCGACAAACTCAAGCGCGCCGAGCAGCGTTTCAACGCCGTCGACTGGGCCAAGTTCGCCGCGCATTACCCGCATATGCGCTTCAATCCCGTGTTATGGGTGCAGGGCTTGACCCGTGTGCGCCTGCAGCAGGCACGCGGGCATTACAGCGAGGCGTTGCACGAGATCCGCCAACTGCGCGAAACGCTTATCGAGGACTGGCACGGTCTGCAGCGTTTACGCCTGGATCTGCTGGCGGCGCTGAGCTATCAACGCCTCGGCTATCAGGAGCGCGCGCATAACCTGCTGGCCGGGTGTCTGGTCGGTGCCGAGCGCGAAGGCGTACGCAGCCTGTTTATCGAGGAAGGGGAGGCCGTCCACTTGATGCTCAAGCAACTTGAAGCCGCCGAGCGACAACCCGCCTTGCAGGCATTCGTGCGGGAATTGCTGGCTCTGTGGCCGGGGCAGGGGACGGCGCAAGCCGCAGATGGCCTGGACGAAGCCTTGACCGAACGCGAGCGCGAGGTGGTGTGTTTGGCCGCCGAGGGGTTGTCCAACGAACAGATCGGCCAACAGCTGGCGCTCGCCCTGGGCACGGTCAAATGGCACCTGCACAACATCTACGAGAAGCTCGGCGTGCGTAACCGTACCCAAGCCATTCGCCGCGCCCGCGAATTGAGTCTACTGACATGAGCGACGTCTCCCCGTCCGTGTCGTGCACCTTTGCGCCTTTAGTGACCAAGTTGTTCCCGGCGAATGCCGGTGGCCGGCCGCTGTTGGTGCGCAAAGCCTTGCTGGAACGACTGTTCGCCGTCCGGCAACAACGCCTGATGGTTCTCAGCGCTCCTGCGGGTTTCGGTAAAAGCACCGTGCTTAGCCAATTCCGCCTGCGTTTACAGGCGGCAGGCGCCTGTGTGGCCTGGTTGACCTGTGATGAGTCGGACAGCGAGCCACAGCGCTTGCTGCGCTATTTGATTGCGGCCATAGGCGCCCAGTTACCGGGCTTCGGCAGCCACACCGCAGGGCTGATGAAAGGGCACCTCAATCTGCCGCTCGAGGCATTGGCCGATGCTTTTTTGGTCGACCTGCGACGGGTGGAGGTCGAGCTCTACCTGATGCTCGACGACTTTCATCGAATTCGCGATGCGGCCATGGGCCCGCTGGTGAGTTATTTCGTCGAGCGCATTCCGGGCAACGTGCACGTGATTGCCAGCACGCGCTACATCCCCGCGTTCGTCGAAGAACAGGCTGCGGCGCCGAGGCCCTGGCTGGCCAGGATAGATGCCGACGAACTACGTTTGAGCCGTGCCGAGACCGACGAATACCTGCGCGAGATCAAACAGCTGCCGTTAAGCAGTGCGGAAGTCGATTTGTTGCACGGGCGCACCGAGGGGTGGATCACCGCGTTGCACCTGGCCTCGTTGTCGCTGGCCCGACATCCCGATCGCGCGGCCTTTCTCGCCGGGCTGTCGGGCACCGAACGCAATATCGCCGACTATTTGAGCGAGGACGTGCTGCATGCGCTGCCGACGTCGTTGCAACGCTTTCTCGAACAGACCTCGCTACTCGACGAATTCGACGCTGAGCTGTGCGATGCGCTGACGGCGCGCAGCGACAGCCAGCAAGTCCTGCAACGGTTGCAGCGTGAGCAGCTGTTTATCATCCCGCTGGACAGCGAAGGCCAATGGTTTCGTTATCACCCGTTGTTCGCCGAGTTCCTCCAGGGCAGTCTGAGCAAGCATGGTGATCCGACCCATCTACTGCATGCGGCGGCGCGCTGGTGCGAAAACCATGGATTGCCCAGCAAGGCGATCAAATATGCCCTGCGTGCCCGGGACTATGGCGTTGCCGCGCAGTTACTGGAGCGTCAGGGCGCGCGCCTGATTGCCGACAACCGGGTGTATGGCGTGCTGGCGATGCTTAAGGGCATGCCCGCCGAAGTCATTTGCGAGCACCCGATTTTCCAGATTTTCTATGCCTGGCAATTGGCCTTCGAGCAGAAATACGCCGAATCCGAGGCCTTGATCGAAGAGGTGAGCGGCCGCTTGCTGCAGGGCCATGGCGATAACTTGCACCATGGACTGGTGGAGCTGCTGGCCGCCGCGCAAGTGCTCAAGGCATTGGTGCTGCTGTATCAGGATAAGCTCGACAGTTGCCTCAAGGTGGCCTGCCAGTGGTTGAGCCTGGTGCCGGAAAACCAGCCGGTATTTCGCGCCAGCCTGTCCTGCATACAGGCCGCCGCCTATGCCTCCCAGGGCGAGTATGGCGAGGCCAAGCGGTCGATCAGCGTGGTGCGCGGGTGCTTGCGCCAGACCGAAAGCACCTACCTGCATGTAGTGGCCAGCCTGATCGAAACCTTGATCTGCAAGGAGTCGGGCGCATTGGAACGCGGCCGCGCACTTGCCGAGCGCGCGCGAGGCCGGGTCGAGCAGTTGTTCGGGCGGCGTAGCCGGGTGGGTGGGCCCCTGGCCTTGGCTTATGCGGACTTGTTATACGAGCAGGACCGTCATGCAGCGATCCTCGCCGAGTTGCCCTTGGCGACCACTTGGCGCGACGTCGCCACGCCTGTGGAGCTGATCAGTCGCGGCAAGCTGGTGTTGGCGCGTGCGCGCTTTTTTGCCGGCGAGGCCGAGCAGGCCCTGGCCGATCTCGACGAGTGGCTGGAAACCCTGCACGGGCCAGGATATGAGCGGGTTTACGCCCTGGGCATGTGTTGCAAGGTACAGTTTCTGTTGTGGTTGCAGCGGCCAAACGAAGCGGAGCGCATCTGCCTGCAATTGCAGCGTCATCTGCCCGTGCAGAGTTCGGGCGGTTACGGCGATGCCAGCACGGCCATGGCGCTGGCGCAGGCGCGCCTGGCATTGAGCGAGCGGTTGGCGGCCAAAGCCCAGGCGGTACTGGAGGCGTGTTTGACGCAACAGACCGCCGCGCACCAGCGCGACAGACGCTTCAGGCTCAACTTGTTGCTGGCGGTGGCGTACTGGCGTAAAGGCAATCGCGACAAGGCTTTTGCCTTGCTCGCGCCAACCCTGGAGGACGCCTGGCTAAGCGGCTATCGCCGGATGTTCCTCGACGATGCCTTGTGGCTGTTGCCGCTCATGGAGGCTTGGATCGCCGCCGAGGCAAAACCGGCGCCGGTCTGGCAGGGCCTGCTCGCGCAATTGCGCGAACAATGCAGCCGGCTTGCAGTCGACCCCGACAGCTTCGATGAAAATCAGGATATCAGCCACCGTGAGCGGGAGATCCTGCGTTTCGTCGCGGCGGGGCTTTCCAATCGCGATATCGCGCAAACCGTGCACCTGTCCGAGGCGACGATCAAATGGCACCTGCATAACCTGTTCGCCAAGCTGGGCGTGCGCAGCCGCACGCAGGCGGTGATCAAGGGCAAAGGGTTGGGGGTGTTGAGCGAGGCCTGACAAGGTTGTCGGATGGTCGGGTGGGAGGCCGGGTGTATCTGACTAATCGCGCCACAATCCGGCAATTGGGAAGGACCGATCAGCGCTTGGTGGGTTACGCGGTGCGCAAACTCTGCGGTTGCTTGTAGAAATCTACTCTGCGCCGCTAACCTGCACGGCCCGACCCACCCTACAAAAGCTACGCATAACCAACGAAAAACGCCGCTCACCTGGTATAGGTGAGCGGCGTTGTGGCCTCGCGGTGCGAGCTTGTCAGATCTCGGCCATGGGCACATGGCCGAACAACTCTTGCGAAAAGCGCATGCGCTCTTCCGCGGTTTCCTCCAGGCCTTTCTTCTTCAGTTCGGCCAAGTGCGCCTCCACCGCGTGGGCGCGATGGGTCAAGCCGCAATCGTTGGCGATCTGGATATTCAGGCCGGGGCGGGCGTTCAACTCGAGGATCATCGGGCCCTTGTCCTGATCGAGCACCATGTCCACGCCGATATAGCCGAGGCCGCACAATTCATAGCAGCCGGCGGCCAGCTTCATGAAGCCGTCCCAGTTGGGCAGCTGCACGCCGTCGACCGCGTTGGTGGTGTCGGGGTGCTTGCTGATTTTGTTGTTCAGCCAGGTGCCGCGTAGCGTCACGCCGGTGGCCAAGTCCACACCGACACCGATAGCGCCCTGGTGCAGGTTGGCCTTGCCGCCGGATTGGCGCGTCGGTAGACGCAGCATGGCCATCACCGGGTAACCCATGAGCACGATGATGCGGATATCCGGCACGCCCTCGTAGCTGATGCTCTTGAAGATCTGGTCCGGGGTGACGCGGTATTCGATCAGCGCACGGTCGCGGTGCCCGCCCAGGGAGTAGAGCCCGGTGAGGATGCTGGAAATCTGGTGCTCGATTTCCTCGTGGCTGATGATCTTGCCGGAGACGGTTTTGTATTTGTCTTCGAAGCGATCCGCAATCACCAGAATGCCGTCGCCGCCGGCGCCCTGCGCCGGCTTGACCACGAAGTCCGGGCGGTCACCGATGATCTCCCGCAGCTTGTCGATACCTTTTTCGGTCTCGATTATCCCGTACAGCTCCGGCACATCGATGCCGGCTTGGATGGCGCGTTCTTTGGTGATGATCTTATCGTCGACGATCGGGTACAGGTGCCGTTTGTTGTACTTCAGCACATAGTCCGCGTTGCGCCGGTTGATGCCCATGATGCCTTTGGCTTCGAGGGCTTTCCACGTGTTCCAGAGACCTAGCATGGCTCAATCCTTCAGGAAGGCTTTGAAGCGGAAGAGTTCGGTCAGACGGTAGCCGCGATAGCGACCCATCGCCAACATGAAGCCCACCAGGATCATCAGCACTGCGGGGAAGGTGAACACGAAGTAGACCAATTGCGGCACGCTCATCAGCAGGTGCGCCAAAGTGGCGGCCACCAGGGTACCAACCGCGACTTTGAAGGCATGGCCGCCGCCGCGTTCTTCCCAGGTGATCGACAGGCGCTCGATGGTCATGGTCAGAATCACCATCGGGAACAGGGCGACAGACAGGCCGCGTTCGAGGCCCAGTTTGTGGCTGAACAGGCTGATCACCGCGATCAGCACCACCACGAACGTCAGCACCACCGATAGCCTCGGCAGCATCTGCAACTTCAGGTGTTCGAGGTAGGAGCGCAGCGACAGGCCCAGCGTGGTGATCACGGTGAACAGGATGATACCGAAGCCCAGTTGGGTTTCGCGGAACGCCAGTGCGATCAGCACCGGGGTGAAGGTGCCTAGGGTCTGCAGGCCGCCGAGGTTGCGCAGGATCAGAATCACCAGCACGCCGATCGGGATCATCACCATGATCATGAAGGTCTGCTGGGTTTGCAGCGGCAGGCCGTACAGCGAATATTCGAGGAAGCCGGCGTCGGTGTTCTCGTCGGTCAGCTTGGCCAAGCGAATGGCGTTCATCTCGCTGTTGTTCAGGCTGAAGCTGACTTTCGCCTGCTTGCCGCCTTCCAGGTCGATCAGGTCGGCATCGCCGAGCCACCAGACCAGGCGATCGGCCGGCAAGCCTTGTTCGCCGGTCTCGGGGTTGAAATACAGCCATTTCTCGCCGTTGAAGCTGCGCAGCCAGAGTTCCGGGCTTTGCTGGATGTCGGCGGCCAAACGTATGGTGTGCAGGCGCTCCATCGGTACGTGGGCGATGGACAGCAGCAGCTCGATGGCTTTGGCCTTGTTGGCGGTCGAGGCGTCGCCGGCAAGCAGCAGCTTGACGTTGTCGTCGTTGCTGTTATTGACCCGCTTGATGGTCTCGCTGATAAAGGTTTCGACGTCCGCCGAATGCTGGCGAATCGGGGCGAGCAGGGCGTCGGCGGCGATTTTTTCGGCGCCTTCGACCGGGATGCTGTCGCGGAAGATCGGCCCCTTGGCTTTGGCCTGTTCGCCGCTGTAGCGCTTGGTCAGCACCAGGCGGTAATACAGGGTTTGCTTGCCGCTGGCGCGGCGCGCCGACCAGGTGACTTTGCGGTTGCCGTCGTTGCGGTTGATGCTCACCCCGTAGTTATTCGAGATGAAGCTCTCGTTGAGGCTGACGTAATCCTGGTTCAGCGGCGGCACGAACATCTGCAGCTTGACCGGCTCGCGCGGGCTGGCTTGGAACTCGACTCTGGCATCGATATTCCACAGGTCGTCGGTTTCGTCCTCGGTCAACGGGATGCCGAGAATAAAGATTTGATAGGCCGTAATCAGAATGCCCAGGCTCACCAATAGCGTGATCAGGACTTTCAGATGCAGGTTAAGAGAGCGCATGGGAATTACTCGCCAGGGTTTGCGTCAGGGGTACAGGCAGGTTTCCCTGCTGCGTATTTGAGACTCGGGTCGACCATTGCATTGAAGCGTCTCAAGGCTTCGGAACCAATCAACAGTGGGTATAGAAACGCACTGCGGTCGGTCAAATTCACTTCGATGGTGCGCAGGGATTGGCCCATGCAGATATCCATCTCGACCACGGGCCGCGCGGTGTAGGTCTTCTCGGCTTTGGGGTCGTAATCGCCGGCACGGCGTTTGATTTTGCTGATGCGCGCCAGCGGCCGTTCGATAGGGTTGTTATGGGCATCGTCGATGGCCAGGTAAAAACGCACCCAGGGCTCGCCGTCGCGCTCGAAGCGCTCGATATCGCGGGCACTCAGGGAAGCGGTCTTGGCACCGGTGTCCAATTTTGCAGCCAATTGCAGATCCGGTTGGTGGATACGGGTGTACTCGTTGAGGCCATATACGGTCTTCTGCGCCCCGAGACCCAACCCGGGTGCAGCGAATAGGCATAGCGATATGGCGAAGGGCTTTAGCGTCATAAGTCCTGGTGGAAGGTATCGCATTAATCGGATCGGAGAGATCGGCGCGCAACCGGATTGCCGTGAACGCCTGACTGGAAGTCTAGCCAGGCACGGCAGAAAAGCTCGCCCAGGCTCGAGCGGGCAGCATTCTATCACGGCGTTTTTACTGTCGCGACAGAGGCATAGCCCTGTTTGTGCAGGTGAAATCCGCGTGGCGGCGCTTTCTGGCCGTCCATATCCGCCGACAATGCAGATGGCTTATCGAGGCAGGCGTTTGCCAGCGTCGATGGCGAGCGCAGGGGGCCATTGCCCGCCAATTGACCGCGACCGTTCGGCGGGGTTCGATTCCGCGGCTACAAGCACCGGATTCGAGCCGATCGCTCAGGTTCCGTGGCGCGGATGCGAACGGTCGCAGCGGCGGCTGTAGTCGAGCGTCTACCGGTGCCGCTGGCGCCATCGTATGGCTCAGCCATGCGAGCCCTGTTGCTGGTGGAATTCGCGGAACGAGATCATGCGCTTGCTCTCGGCGTCCCATAGTTTGAGCCGCAGGCAGCGGTGGATGTCCCGTGGATGGAGCGAGGTGGTGATGGGCGAACGCAATGCGGGGATGGCCTGCATTGCCTCGGGTAGTCGGTAAAACGGAATCCCCGAATTGGCGTGATGCACATGGTGGTAGCCAATATTCGCGGTGAACCAGGCCATTATCGGCCCAGTACGCATGTAGCTCGACGAATAAGCGGCGGTCTCCATGTAATCCCATTCGTCCCCGGCCGGATAGCGGACGCCAGGGAAGTTGTGCTGGCAGTAGAACATATAGGTGCCCAGCGCCGAGCCGACCAGACTCGGTATCAGTAGCGAAAACAGCAGCACGTCGGGGGCGTACACGGCCAGTGCAACCGCAGCTGCCAGGTTCAGTACCAATGCCAGCAGGGCCCATGGGCGGTGGCGCGGCTGGGTGATCAACGATACCAGGCAAATGCTGAACACGAAGATGGTCTGCGACCCCAGCAGGATCATCAGTGGATGGCGCGCAATCCGGTAACGCAGGCGTTTCCATTTACCAGCCCGGGCGTACTCCCGGGTCGAGATCAGCGGAAAGGTTCCCAGATCGGTGTGGGTCGACAGCAAAGGCAGGCGTCTGTGCTCGGCGCCAACGTATTGGCAGCTGTGGCCATGGTGATAGTCGTGCGATTGCTTCCACAGCGTCGGCGGAGCCAGCAGCAGGATACCGAAGCCTTTGAAGAACAGATCGGCGAAGGTCGATCCACGTAGGATCGCTCCATGCATATAGTCGTGGTAGAGCACGAACATGCGCACCAGCGCCAATCCCAGCAGCAGGCTGAACATCAGGCGCAGCGGCCACCACCAGGGCATTGCCGCACCGACCGCGAATACCGCCACCACTGCCAGGGTTGAGCAGAAATGCCACCAACTGAGGCGGCGGTTTTCACGGGTGAAAGGCAGCGTTTGCCGAATCAGCTCCTTGCCGAATCGGCTCAACTCCTCGGGACTCATGCCGTCGGTTGGCCAGGGTTCTTTGCTGTCGCCGCGCGGGTGAGCCACGGAGGGCGTTGCGCTAACCCCTTCAGCGCGCGGTCTTGGTGGCGTATGGGTACGGCGGGTTTTCACCTCGACGCTCATTCGATACTCCTCGCTCAGCCGGCAACGGCCTCGACCGGCGCCGTGTGAATGAACAGCTCCGGGCGCTTATCTTTCCAGGGGCTGGCCTGTTCCAACTGCCCGGCGAGCCTGAACAGCAGCGCCTCTTCGCCGAATGCCGCACTGAGCATCAAGCCGATCGGCAATCCTTCGGCATTCCAGTGCAGCGGGAGTGAGATCGCCGGTTGCCCGGATGCGTTATGGAGCGCGGTAAACGGGCTGTAATCCACGATGGGCGCGTAGGCTTTCTGCAGATCCTGCTCCTGAACGTCGACGATGCCATTGCGAATCGGTGGAGTCGCCAGCGTGGGAGTGAGCCAGCAGTCATAGCGCTGATGGAAGCGCGCCATCTCGCGCCCCGTCTGCTGCAGAACGAATTCCGACAACTGAAACTCGACCGCGCTGACCGCCAGCCCGCGTTCTCGAACCGCTTGCGTGAGGCCTTCGAGTTCGCCCGCTTGGGGTGGCCGACCCAACTGCATGCTCATCAGTTCCACGGCAAAGGCAATGCCGGCGAACCACAGGGTGGTGAAGGCGCCGACAAAGCTTTCCTGCTCGATCTGCGGTTGTGCTTCCTCAACCGTATGGCCGAGCGATTCGAGCAGTTTTGCGGTTTCCTCCACCGCCGCTATGCAGTCGCGATGCAGTGGCCGGCCCGCCGGGTCGACCCTGGAAAAGGCGATGCGTAACGAGCCTGGGTGCCGTGTCACTTCGGCAAGAAAGGAGCCGCTTACCGGTGGCGCGCGGTAGGGGTCGCCGGGCACCATACCCTGGGTCGCATCGAGCAGGGCGGCGCTGTCGCGCACGGTCCGGGTCAGCGCATGTTCGTCGAGCAGGCCTCCCAGCAGGTCACCGAAGTCCGGCGCCAGCGAGTTGCGTGCGCGAGTCGGTTTCAAACCGACCAGGCCGCAGCAGGAGGCGGGAATGCGGATGGAACCGCCGCCATCGTTGCCGTGCGCCGCCGGCACCATCCCGGTCGCCACCGCCGCTGCCGCCCCTCCGCTCGAACCGCCGGTGGAATAGTCGAGGTTCCAGGGATTGCGCACCGGCCCATAGTAGGCCGATTCGGATGTCGGCAGGATGCCGAATTCAGGGGTATTCGATTTGCCGATGAAATTCAGCCCGGCTTTGCGCAAGCGGCTTACCAATTCGCAATCCTGCGGCATTACGCGGTCGCGGAGCATGCGCGAGGACAGCGTGGAGGGCAGCCCTTGGCAATCGCCGAGGATGTCTTTCAGCAGAAACGGCACGCCATGCAACGGGCCCGTAGGCGCGGCGCCGTCCTGCCGGGCCGCCAGCGCCCTGGCCATGTCGTAGGCCTTGTACACCACGGCGTTGACCGCGGGATTGAAGGCTTCGATACGGCGTATGGCTTCTTCGGTCAGTTCCGAAGGCAGTACTTCCTTATTGCGCACCAATTCGGCAAGGCCGACAGCGTCGAACGTTGGATATTCGCTAAAAGACATGCCATCTCCGATTCGTCTGCGAGATGTCGACGCGGCCACATAACTGATCGATAAGCACTTGTCGACAAAGGGGGGGCGGCTAACGTGCGAAGCGCTGGCGCAAAGATCGAAGTGTTCGATTCGTGGTCCGCGCTCCGCAGGAAGACAGCCGCTGAAAAGGCTTGAAAGCTGTCTAGCCCAGGACTTTCTTGGCGGGTCCGCTGCTAAAAGGCCATCAGGCCGCGACTTGAATATGCGTTAAGGGAGCATTGGGCGGGTATACGCTGTTTGGAGTATTCACTTCGAGTCGGTGCTCCCGGACGATGAGTTGCGGGACGCAGTGACGAGATGTCGCTGTCCCCAAGCAAGTCCCTACGTATGGCTATCTTGGACGATAAAAAAAATGACTAATACGAGAGAGCATCATCACGACCTTCCATACACGAACTTCTCGGAATCCTTGCAGCACCATGCGCGGACGATGCCGGACCAGCTTGCTTACCGTTTCCTTCAGGATGGTCGCGACAGCGAAGTACTGATCACCTTTTCCGAACTCGACAGGTCGGTGCGTGCGGCGGCGGCCACGCTCCAGCTGCATTGTGCGCCGGGAGACCGGGTACTGATTCTGTTGAAGCCGGGGCTTGACTATATAGTCGGATTTCTCGGCTGTTTATATGCGGGGCTCATAGCGGTTCCCGCTTATCCCCCGGGGGCGAGCAAAACCTTGGATCGCCTCGATGGCATACTCGGCGATTGCGAGCCGGCCGCGGCGCTGACCGGCAAGGACGATGTTGAGGTCATTCGCGAGCGCCTGGCCGGAAGCGCCGCGCGTACCCAGGTGCTGGATATGTCGGCGCTCGACGAGGCGGCGGCCGCCAGATGGCAACCGGTCAAGGGTGCCCGTTCCGATACCGCTTTCCTGCAGTACACATCGGGTTCCACCGGCAGCCCCAAAGGCGTGGTGGTAACCCATGGCAACCTCATTCATAACTCGCAAAGCATCAGCGAGTACTTCGCCACCCACAAGGGCAGCCATATCGTCAGTTGGCTGCCGCCGTACCATGACATGGGTCTGATCGGCGGGATTCTGCAGTCGGTCTTCGTCGGCTTCCCCACCACGCTGCTCGCACCTATCCATTTCCTGCAGCGACCGCTGCGTTGGCTACAGGCCATCAGCAAATACCGCGCCACCATAAGTGGCGGCCCCAACTTCGCCTATGAGTTGTGCGTGCGTAAGGTCAAGGACGAGGAGTTGGCGGGACTCGACCTCAGCAGTTGGCAAGTGGCGTTCAATGGCGCCGAACACGTCCGCGCCCAGACCATCGATGCCTTCTACGCCAAGTTTTCCAGCTGCGGACTCAAAGCCAGTGCGGCATTTCCCTGCTATGGCCTGGCCGAAGGAACCTTGTTGGTCACGTGCGATCGGGTGTTCCGCGAGCCGGTGGTCCAGCAATTTCACGCCACTCTGTTGGAGGACAATCGGGCCGTGAGCCTGCAGCACGATACGGCGGCCGCGCAAGTGCGTGGGCGAACGCTGGTCAGTAGCGGGCGCGGTATCGCCGGGCAGGAGCCGTTCATCTGCGATCCGCATTCCGAAGAGCGGCTGGGCGAGGGGCGAGTTGGCGAGATATGCATCGTCGGCGACAGTGTCGCCAATGGCTATTGGCGGCGCCCGGAAAGTACTGTCGCCGCGTTTCGCCAAGCGCTGTCGGCGCCAAGCGCCTGGTCGAAGTTTTTCCGTACCGGCGATCTCGGCTTTGTGCTCGATGGCGAGTTGTATGTCACCGGCAGACTGAAGGATTTGATCATCATCAACGGGGTCAATCACCATCCCGGAGACCTCGAAAGCACAGTGTTACGTGTCCACGAAAGCTTCCGTCCCGATGGTTCGGCCGCATTCAGCGTCGAGTTGAATGACAGCGAACAGGTGGTGGTGATGCAGGAGATCGAGCGTCGTGCGCTGAAAACCCTCGACGTAGCAAGCGTTCTGGCCGAGATCAAAACCTGTCTCTGGCAACAACACAGGGTGGCCCAGCCGGTAATTGTCCTGCTGTTCGGCGGTACCTTGCCACGCACCTCGAGCGGCAAGGTCAGGCGCCAGGAATGTCGACGATTGTACGAACCTTACTTGCGCAATTTGCGGGAAGAGCTGCAAACGAGCGATTCGCAGCTTGGCAAACGGCTGATCGTGGTAGAGCTGCAGGGGCGGACGCTACTGGATGCAACGCTCAGCGACCAGGTTGTGGACGCATGAGGGTTGGTTCGAATGGTGCTGGCCATAGTTATGGCAGCCATGTCCCGAGCGTGCTGTTTGCGCGTAAGCCCATACCTCAAGCCCCTGTCAAAGGGCTTTCCGTGCTCCCGTTATTGCCGGAATGCAGCCAGGAAAGGTTACAGCTGACCAGCGCGCTCAATTCGATCACTTCGGTAACCACCATAGGCGATCTGAAAGCGCAGACGGAGCGCGTGCTGCCGTTGCTGTTGCCCTGCGAGAGTTTCGTTTTCGCCAGCGGTAGAAGCAAAGCGCATCGGGTGTTCATTTCCCACCTGGTGTATGCCGACAGCGTTTCTGATGATTGCCTGCGCGATGTGATAGGGCGCGACGGCATGATTCCACCGGTGAGCATCGATCTGATCGAACATTCGGGACGGCCGAAGCTCACCTTGCCCCATAGCCTGGAGGATCCGACGGATCGGGTTTGGGCCGATATCTTCATTCGCCATGGCATCCGCAACGTCTCCTGGATCGTTCTTCCAAATCTATATCCCAACACCTTCACGACTTATTTTTTCATCAACATGCCGCTGGCCATCGCTCATGAGTGCAAGCTCAGGATGACGATACTGGCGCCTTACCTGCATATCGCCCTGAACCGAGTCCTGGACACCAAGCGCTTGCGCGAGGGGGAACGTGCCGCCACCCAGCCCATTTCCGTGTTGTCGAGTCGCGAGGCGGAGATCGCCCACTGGGTCGCGCGAGGCAAAACCAATTGGGAGATCGGGCAGATTCTGGGGATCAGTGACAAGACGGTAAAAACCCATATGCAGAACATCTTCTCCAAGCTCAAGGCGTCGAACAGGGCGCAGATCGCGGCGTTGTTCGCGGAGGAGTGATTGCAGGCCGGCGGCGTTGCCGACGTTCGCCGGCACGCGGTTGCGCGCTTTGTACGGGATAAGTCTGCGCCTGACTCGAGGTTGGCGCGGGCTGCTTTCGTGCGCCCGGGGTCTGCTGACGCTGCCCGCCGGCATGCCGCCCAGGTCGCGTATGGCGGTTACTCCTAACGGAGTATTGTGAGGAATGCTGCATGCGCCGAGCATCGTTCCTGAAGCGAAGTTCGCTCCATATCGCGTGAAAATAACGTTAATTAACACCAAGATCGCTCATTAAGGCGGTGGCATCACGCCAGAAACTAACCGTCAGTTCTTTGCGGTGGTAGGAAAATGTTTGGAGGGAAATGTGCACATTGATCATATAACCGCCACGGTCACGGAAACCGTAGCAGGCTTGCTCGAAGTCGATCTGGCCGCTCTCGATATCGAACGTTCCTTCCATGATATGGGGGTCGACTCGGTGCTGATCGTTGGGCTCTCCGCCGAGTTCGAAGACCTCTTCGGCATCTCGCTCGATCCCGAGTTCGCCTACCAGCACGACACCGTGAGCAAGATCAGTCAGCACCTGCACACCGTTATGACCGCCGGGGCGAATTAAGACCATGACCGTCTCCCTGCTCAACGTCACCCGTCAGGAACTGCTCGATTTCGTCGGCCTCAACGAGACGGTGGTTAGCGCCAGTGGCACGAGGATAGTCACCGAAAGCGGGCAGGAGCTGATCGACTTCGTCGGCCAGTTCGGCGCTGTGCCTTTCGGCTATGGCCCACGCGATATCATCGATGCGGCCACGGCGTTTCTCGCCTCGGGTCGCCCGACCTTCGTCCAGCCATTGCTCAACCCCGAAGTGGAGCAGCTCGCCAAGCGGCTGATCGAGATCGCGCCCGGGAACATGAGCCGGGTGACCTTCACCACCAGCGGCGCGGAAACGGTAGAGGCGGCGATCAAGCTCGCCCGTGCGGCGACCAACCGCGAACTGATCCTCGGTACCTGCACCGGTTTCCATGGCAAGACCCAGGGCGCTGTCGGCGTGACCGGCAAGCAGGTTTACCGCGAACCCTTCCACTTGCGCCCGGACGGCTTCAGCCACGTGCCTTATGGCGATCTGGCTGCTCTGGAAACGATGCTGCAGAAGCACCGCGTCGCCGCGTTCTTCGTCGAGGCCGTACAGGGCGAAGCCGGGATGGTCACCCCTCCAGAAGGCTATCTGTTCGCCGCCCAGACGCTGTGCCGAAAGTACGGCACGCTCTTCGTGCTGGACGAAATACAAACCGGCCTCGGTCGCACCGGGCAGTTGTTTGCCGCTACGGTCGATGGCCTTGCGCCGGATGTACTGCTGCTGGCCAAAGCGCTGGGCGGCGGCATAGTACCGATTGGCGCCTGCATCTACGGCGAAAACTGCTGGAGCCGGGATTTCGACCGTCATCACAGCTCGACTTTCGCGGTGAACGGTTTCACTGCCGCCGTGGGCTTGGCGGTGCTCGAGCACCTGACGGCCAACGATGGCGCTGTGGTCAAACAAGCGGCGGAGCGGGGCGCCTACCTACGGGCAGGGCTGGAGCGTTTGGTCGCGCGTTACCCGCAAGTGTTCGAGAGCCTCGACGGGCGCGGCCTGATGCTTGGCCTGAAGTTCCGTCGCTGGCCCGGCGACCGCCTGTATACCTTGTCGCTCGCCAGTGCCTTCGGCGCATTGGTGCCGATCGTCTGTGGCTACCTGAAGAGTCGGCACGGAGTCTATTGCCTGCCGACCCTGAGCGAAGGCAACGTGCTACGGATTCAACCGCCGTTGACCATCTCCCTGGATGAAATAGATGTGTTGCTGGAGGGACTGAATGCGGCGGCGGAGCTGATCGCCCATGACCAACAGCACCGCTTGATTCTCGAGGCCCATGGGTTTGCCGGCCCCCGCGGGCCGCTGGCCAAGTGGCTTGCGCCTGTTGCCGCCAAACGCCGCAACGGTGGCGAGTGTCTCGGCCGTTTCGCCTTTCTGTTGCACCCGACCACGCCGGAAAGCGTCAACGGCGACAGCATCGTCGATGCGCTCGGCTTATCGATGCAAGAGAAAGCCTTTATGCAGGACTGGCTCGCCGAGTTCTCCGAGTGGGCCAAGCCCGACCTCGACACCGGCGTCTCCTATCACGCGCGGCACATCTATAACGACGACGGTAACTATGTGGAAGGCTGGCTGGTCGGCAGCCTGTTGCAGCCACGCGACCTGATGCGCCTGAGCATGAGCAAGCGCCGCAAACTGCTCGACAACTACCTGCAAACCGTGAGCACTCTCGACGTCGATTTCGTTGGGCTGGGCGCTTACACCTCGGTGATCTCCAGCGCCGGCAGCGATGTGGTCAACGAGCGTTTCCATACGACCACCGGTAACAGCCTTACCGCCATGGTCGGCGTCGATGCGCTCGTCACCACCTGCGCCGCTCGCGGCGCTCCCTTGGCCAAGCGCCTGACGGGAGTGATCGGCGCTTACGGTTCGGTGGGGCGTCTGGCGAGCCTCAGGCTCGGGAAATTTTCCGAGCACCTGGTGTTGCTCGGCAATTCCGCCAATCTCGGCGCCATGCACGAGCTGCGTCTGGTCGGGGGTGAGCTGTATGGCGCGGCGTTGCAAGCCATCCAAAGCGGGCATCCGACCGGTATCGCGAAAACCCTGGCCGCGTTGCTGCCGGATTCCACCACCATCGAGCGCCTGCTGGCCCGCGATCTCGATGATGGCGATCAACTGCGCGAGCTGTTCGACAGCATCGATGCGTTAGCCCGTGAGCAGGCCGATTACCTGCCAGCGGTGACGATCGCATCCGATCTCGACCATTGGCTGCCGCGCCTGGAAGTGGTGCTGTCGGCGACCTCGAATGGCTCGGCGTTTATCGATCCGGCCGCCTTGCACCACAACGCGATCATCTGCGATTGCGCACAACCGCCGGATATCGGTCACGCCTCCTTGCCCCAGCGGCCGGATGTCACGGTCATCGAAGGCGGCTTGATCCACATGCCCGAGCGCAGCTACCGCTTTGGCGATCAGCACCTTACCAGCCTGCCGTCGGGGACGATTTTCAGCTGCCTGGCGGAAACCATCGTGCTGACGATGGCTGGCGAACAACGTGATTACAGCATCGGCAAGCGACCTCCACTCGCCGATGCCGAGGCGATATTCGAGTTGGCGCGTAACTTCGGTTTCGCGTCGGCGGTGGAACAACCAATAGAGAAAGCCGGTTAAAAATCGCCGGATAACGATGAGACCTGGAGTTGAGGCCATTCCTATGTCGATACAATCAGCAGGATGCGTAACCGAGAAACGGCTGCCGGGCCTTATCGGTGCATTGAAACAGCGCGGCCGGATGTCGCTCGAGAAAGCCGACCCCAGTGAGTTGTGCGAGCTGTTCCGCACGTTCAACGCGGCCGGCCTGATCATTCCGCAATCGTTCGGCGGTTTGGGCGCCTCGCCGCGCGAAACGGTGGAGATTCTGCGCGTGGTGGGCTCGCTCTGCCCGTCGCTGGCGGTAATGATGACCATGCATCACCACACCATTGCCACCATCGTTCAGCTCGGTGGCCTGATCCCGGCGGCCGACGAACTGCTCTACGGCATTGCCCAGAATCAATTGCTGATCGCCTCGGCGTTCGCCGAGGGCAAGGCGGGTGCGGAGATTTTCAACTCCAGCGTCAAGGCCACGCCGGTCGAGGGCGGCTTCCTGCTCAAGGGCAGCAAGAAGCCCTGCACGATGAGCCATAACATGGATGTGATCGTGGTCGGCGTCGCCCGCGAGAATGACGATCACAGCATGACCCAGGGTTTCGCCGTGGTTTTCAACGACGGCAGCGAGGTTTCCCGCGAGCGTTTTTGGAACACCTCGGTGTTGCAGGCCGCCGACAGCAACGCTCTGGTATTCAACGATGTGTTCGTGCCCGACGAGCGCATGCTGCTCGCCGAGGCCGTCGGCGACGACGAGGTGGCGACTTCCGCCCAGGAAACCTCGTTGTCCGGGCTGTGCTGGTTCCAGCTGATGGTCGGTGCCACCTACCTCGGCGTGGCGTCCGCGCTGGTGGAGCTGCTGCTGAACAAGCGCAACACCGACGACGTTCACCTGGCTCAGTTGGCCATCGATCTGGAAGGTGCCCATCAGGCGCTTATCGGCACCGCGCGCGAACTCGAAGAACAGCGGGTCGCCGATTCCAGTGCCTACAACAAGGCGCTGTGCACACGCTTTATGGTGCAGGGCGCGGTGGAGCGCACGACCAATCTGGCGGTGGAGCTGCTGGGGGGGATGGCGTTCATCGCCTCGGACGAGGTCGCCTATCTGCTCGCCGCTTCCCGGGCTATCTGCTTTCACCCGATTTCCCGTTCCGCCGCCACGCCTTTGCTCGCGCAGTTTCTGCGGGAGTCGGCAGCGTCCACGCCCCAGGGTTGATTGCACCGCCGGACAGCGCGCCGCGAGCCTGTACCGGGGTATGCCGCCGTTCGCTCGCCATGCTTCTCGACAAAGAGGCTCCGCTGACGACCAGCCGGCGATACGCTAAATCAAGCAGGAAAGATGACCTTATGGCCACAACAGACTTTCTCTATCCACCGTTGCCGGGAAATGTCAGTCCGGTTGTTCACTTCGTCACCGTACCGCTGTTCTCGGTGCTTCTGCTGTTCAATACCGCGGCCATGGCGGTGATTCTGACGCTGGCGTTGATACTTCAACTGGGCCGTTGGCTGTTGGAGCAGATTCCCGGCGTCGCGGCGCTCGGCCATGGCATCGCCGCGTACTACCATCGTCTGGTGCAGCGGCTGGCGGACAAGGTGCTCAAGGATCCGCGCGACGAACCCATTCTGGCGGCGGCCATCACGCTCGGCTTGACCGCGTTTCCGGTGTTTATCGCGCAGTTGCTGATCGTCGAACTTTCCTGGGGCCTGGTGCTGGCTTTCTACGCGTTCGTTTATGGCCCGAACATCCGCGCCTTCGTGCGCTCCTTCAGCTCGATGCATCAGGAGGGGCACAACGTCGGCGGCATTTTCAAACGCGCGAGCATCCTCGAGAAATGGACCGGTAACTCATTTCTTTACATGTTTTTCGCCATCCCCATGGGGCTGATTCCCCATGCCGCGGCTCACCTTCAGCAACACCATCGCGAGAATGCCGGGCCGCTGGATGTCTATGCCAGCGCCCGCTACGACCATGCCAGCGCCTGGCACTTCATGGTCTATATGGTGCGCGAGGTGATGTACCAGCAGTTCATGGTTTCGCCTTATCTGTACTTCAAGAGCAAGCACAAGCGGTTGCAGATGCGCAGCATGCTGGTCGGCAACCTCATCCACCTGACGCTGTTCGTTCTGTTGGCGCTCTACAGCCTGCCGATCGCGGTGTGCTACATGCTGGTGCCCTGGTGCGCGAGCAACTTTCTGATGGGCGTGATCCATTGGAGCCAACACGCGTTCTACGGCGGTCAACAAGACCCCAAGGACTGGATGTACAACACCGTGACCTTGCTGGAGAAACCGGTCAACACGCTCAACGAGGGCTATCACGTTTGCCATCACCATTGGGAAAACGTGCACTGGTCGGAAAGCCCGGCACTCTTCGAGCGGCTGAAGCCGCAGATGCAAGCTGCGCAATCCCTGGTGTTCCGCGACCTCAGCGTCCTCGATCTATTCGTCATGCTGATGTTGCGCCGCTTCGATGCGCTCGCCGACAAGCTCGAATGGTGGGAGCCGTTGTCCCAGGCGGAAAAGGTCGCGTTGTTGAAGCGCCGCACCGCCGCGGCTCCGGTTACCGAGCACGAACAGGCTTACCAGCAGCGCTCGGCCGCTCAGGCGCAGCCGAGTGCCGTTCACTTCCAACCGCAAGCGCAGAGGACGTGAGGCCACCATGAACAGAGCCCTTACTTTGAAAGTCGCGTCCATCGAACGGGAAACCGAGGATGCCGTCACCATTCATTTGAAGCAGCCCCTGTTGCGGAAGATCCGTTACACCGCGGGGCAATACCTGACCCTGGAAGTCGATGTCGACGATCAGGGCGCCAAGGGCTGCCGGGCCTATTCGATCAGCAGTACGCCAGGCCTGGACAAGACCCTTTCTATCACCGTCAAACGGGTCGCCGGCGGCAAGGTGTCGAACCGCCTGGTGCAGCAACTGGCGAAAGGCGATGCGGTGCAGACGCTCGGCGCCCACGGCCGCTTCACTTTCGCGCCGCAACCGGGCAACCGTCGGCATCTGGTGCTGTTCGCCGCCGGTAGCGGTATCACACCGATTTTCTCGATTCTGAAATCGGCACTGCATTTCGAGCAGGACTCGCACGTGTCGCTGATCTACGGCAACCGCAACAGCGACTCGGTGATCTTTCGCGACAAACTCGAACAGTTGCAGCGCACATTCGCCGATCGCCTGCATGTCGTGCATGTCCTCTCTCAGCCGACCAGCCTCAGCCAACAAGGCGGGCGCCTGACTCAGCGACGGGTGACCGAGATCATGCGCACGCTGCCCACGCGGGATGCCGGCAACACCGAGTTCTACGCTTGCGGGCCAAGCGGAATGATGGAGGAGGTGACCGGTGCGCTGGAAACCCTGGGCGTTGCCCCCGAGTCGGTGCATATGGAGAGTTTCACGCCGGCTAAATCGACGCAGCCGCCGCAGTCATCGAATCAGCCGAAACGCGTGCAACTGTTGATGCAGGGACAGGAGTTCAGCTTCGCGGTGCCCGCCGGCCAGACCATTCTGGAAGCGGCACTGGCCAGCGGGGTGCAGCCGCCTTTTTCCTGTCGCAGCGGTTTCTGCACCGCCTGCGTCTGCACCAAATTGGCGGGCGACGTCGAGATGCGCGAGGACCATGGGCTGTCGAGCGCTGAATTGAAAATGGGCCATGCGCTGATGTGCATCGGCTATCCGATGACCGACGAGGTTCGGCTGCAGGTCGAATGAGCGGGCCTGGCAGTGCGACAAGTTACCGGAGTGGATGTGGTGGATAAGCAATCGGTTTTGGCTGCACAGGATGAAATCCGGCTGGAGAAGCGCGCAGCGCTGAAAGTCGATCGCGCCAGGCAGGCGCAACTGCTCGCCTTACAGCAGCCGGCGCCGCTGCAGTTCATGCTGTGGGCGGCCCTGCACGTGACGGTCTGGCTGCTTTGCGCCTGGGTCATTGTGGCCACCGCCAATCCCGTCGGTCACTTGCTCGCCACTTTGATCATGGGTAATCAACTGCATGCCTTTACCGTGCTGCAACACGATTGTGGCCATCAGAACGCATTTCGCTCGGCGCTGCTGAACCTCTGGATGGGCCGCTTGATGGCCTGGTTCATCGTATTCCCGTATTCCTCGTTCACGGAATGTCATAAACATCATCATCGCTATCTGGGCGATCCGGACAAAGACCCGGATGAGTGGAACTATGCGCGCGGGGTCAAGTGGATGTTTCTGCGCATCGCCGTGTTCGTGCCGCGCTTCACCTACTTCTCCCTGGTGCGTTATGGCAAGGCGGTACGCAACCTGGTGTTGCGCGAGTTGTGCTTCAACCTGCTGTCGATGGCCGCCTTGTTCGCCTGGTTCGCGAGCGAGGGCATGGCGTACGAGTTCGTGCTGATTTTCGTCGTGCCGCTGTTGCTCCTGGCCGTGGTGATCAACCCGATATCGCGCGGTTACGAGCATTTGCCGATGGCGACCATCGAGCCCGAGCACGCCGATCGCCTGGATCTGGCGAAGAACACCATCACCGTCACCAGTCGGCTGGTCGGTCTGCTTTGGGCCAATATCAATTACCACGTCGAGCATCACGTGTACCCCGGCGTACCCTTCTGCAATCTGCGCAAATTGCATGACCTGCTAGAGAACAAGCCGTTCCTGCGCGACCGCTGGTTGCTTGCGCGGCTATTCGCACGGCGCGGCGCGAGCGCCGCAGACGCCGAACCCCAACGCGCGACATGAGCGCCGGCAGAGGAAGCACCATGGATTGCATCTTTTGTAAAATCGTTGCCGGCTCGTTACCTGCGGCTCATGTGTATCGCGACGAGCAGTGCATCGCCTTTATGGATGTGCATCCGCTGGGGGCGGGGCACGTGCTGCTGATTCCCCGACAGCACGTGGAAAAACTCGAGCAACTGCCCGAGCATGCCCGCCAGCACCTTTACCGCGTGTTCGACAACTTGGTCGCCGCCCAGCGTCGGGCCGGCTTCGGTATCGAGGGCACGCACCTGATCGTCAACGACGGCAAAGCGACCAATCAGCACATTCCCCATGCGCACCTGCATCTGGTGCCGCGCAAGCGCGGCGACGCCCTGGGCTTTGCCTGGCGCATGCTGCTGCACTTCACTGGGGTTTTCGGCTTTCGCACGTCTCACATAAGGTTGCAGGCGCAGGCCGACGCCATAGCCGCGCAGATATCCGCTAGTGCCATGGGGCCTGCCGCAACTCTGCAGCCGGAGGCCGTATGCACGGCGCGCTAATGGATGCAGGAGTGGAAGCCCTCGCTACCGAGGTGATGCCCAAGGTCTACCGGGTGCTGATCATGGGCGCCGGTTTCTCCGGTATCGGCATGGCCGTTCGCCTGCGCCAGAGCGGCGAAAGCGATTTCGTGATCTATGAACAGGAGGCCGGTATCGGCGGCACCTGGTGGGTCAATCAATACCCGGGCTGCGCCTGCGATATTCCTTCGCACCTGTATTCGTTCTCCTTCGAGCCCAACCCCGGTTGGTCGCGGCGCTTCTCGCCCCAGGCCGAAATCCGTGACTACCTGGCCGGTTGCGCCCGCAAATACGATTTGCTCGGGCATATGCGCTTCAACACCGCGGTCGCCTCCCTACGCTGGCTCGAACAACGGGCGCTCTGGGAAGTCACCGACGCCAAGGGCGGGGTGGTCTTCGCCAAGGTGGTAGTGGCCGGCACCGGCGCGCTGTCCACCCCGGATTATCCGCAGATTCCCGGCATCGAACGTTTCCGCGGCCGAGTGTTTCATTCCCAGCGCTGGGATCATGACTACGACCTGAACGGCAAACGAGTCGGGGTGATAGGCACCGGCGCTTCGGCGATTCAGTTCGTCCCCGAGATTCAGCCCGCGGTTGCCCGACTCAATCTGTTCCAGCGCACCCCGCCTTGGGTCATCCCCAAGCCGGATCGCGGTTTTTCGCCATGGGAACAGCGTCTGCTGGGAGCTTTCCCGAAGCTGCAGCGTTTAGTTCGAGGCCTGATCTACGCGGCCCATGAAACCCGGGTGCTGGGTTTCGTGTTCAATCCGCGGTTGATGGGCTTTCACAAGCTGCTGGCCCTCAACCTGCTGCGCCGGCAGGTCAAGGATCGGGCGCTGCGCAGCCAGCTCACGCCGCGCTATGGGATCGGCTGCAAACGCATTCTGATCTCCAACAATTATTATCCCGCGGTTGCCCAGCCCAACGTCGCGCTGATTACCAGCGCCATTCGGGAGATCACCGAAGACGCCGTCATCACCGCGGACGAGCAACAGCATCCGGTCGATGCGCTGATCTTCGGCACCGGCTTCAAGGCCAGCACGCCATTCCCGCGGGGGATGATTTTCGGGCGGGCAGGGCAGGACATCCTCGACGCCTGGCGCGATGGGCCGCAAGCCTACAAGGGCACCACAGTGGCCGGCTTTCCCAACCTGTTCCTGTTGATGGGCCCCAATACCGGGCTCGGCCATAACTCCATCGTCTATATGATCGAATCGCAGATTAGCTACGTCCTCGGCGCGCTGCGAACCATGGCGGAGCAGGGCGTCAGTAGCGTCGACATCCAGCCCGAGGTGCAACAGCGCTTCAATCTGCTGCTGAGCAAACGCATGCAGGGCGCGGTCTGGACCCTCGGTAATTGCAAGAGCTGGTACCGACATCCGCAGACGGGGCGCAACGTGGTGATCTGGCCGGGCTTCAGTTGGGCGTTTCGCCGGGAAACCCGGCGCTTCGATGCCGAGGTTTACCAGCTCACCCGGGCTGAGGTCGAGGTCGAGCGTTAGCGGTGCATGCGGACAACAATAACCACAGAGGAAATCGTCAATGAGCCATCCGGGAAAAACCGTATTCGTATTCGGCTGCTACATGCTGCTCTTGGGCGTGCCGCTGTTGCTGGCGCCCAACCTGTTGCTGGGGCTGTTCGGCTTCCCGCCGACCGACGAGGTGTGGGTGCGGATCCTCGGCTTGCTGGTGCTCTATCTCGGCGCTTACTACATGCTCGCCGGGCGCAAGGGCATAGAGCCGTTCATCGCAGCCACCGTGCCCATTCGTGCCTCGGTGATTTTCGTCTTCGCGATCTTCGTCGCCGCTGAAATGGTATCGCCGATGTTACTGGTGCTGGGCCTGCCCGATGTGGTCGGCGCCTGGTGGACCTGGCATGCCTTGCGTAGTCAGCGACTGACGGGCACCGTCGCCACTTCTTGAGTCATCCACCGTTCGGCGCCTGCCGTCTGCGTGGGCAAATGCCGCTTACCGCTGGTCGGTAAGCGGCATTTTCGTTTGTACCGCTTGTACGACTATTGTCGACAGTTGTGGCTGATTGTTTGACATAAATGCTGTGCAGGCGTAATTTTTCGGCACTAAGGCTCAATTGGTGTCGACAATATGCTTAACGATCTCGAGGCGCCACGTGCCACCCAGGATGATTCGGAGACGCTTTCCGAGCACGTCTTCCGCTTGATCCAATCCGCTATCGTCAAAGGCGAAATCGCTCCGGGCAGCAAGATTTCCGAACCGGAGCTGGCGCGCACCTACGGCATCAGCCGTGGACCGTTGCGCGAGGCAATTCACCGCTTGGAAGGCCAGCGCCTGCTGGTGCGCGTGCCCCATGTCGGCGCGCGGGTGGTGTCGCTGGATCGGGCCGAGCTGATCGAACTCTATGAAATTCGCGAATCTCTTGAGGGTATGGCCTGCCGCCTGGCCGCCGAGCGCATGACTCAGGCGGAAATCGACGATTTGCGTCGGGTGCTCGATCTGCATGAACGCGATGCGGCTTTTCAGGCCGGGGTCGGCTATTACCAGCAGGAAGGCGACTTCGATTTCCACTACCGGATCATCCAGGGCAGCGGTAACCGCACCTTGGTGCAGATGCTCTGCGGCGAGCTATACCAGTTGGTGCGCATGTATCGCCTGCAGTTCTCGGCGACGCCGAAACGGCCGCGCCAGGCCTTCGCCGAACATCACCGGATTCTCGATGCCATCGCCGAGCGCGATGGCGAGCTGGCCGAGTTATTGATGCGCCGCCATATCGCGGCCTCGAAACGCAATATCGAGCGTCACTACGTCACGAGCGTAGGGCAGGACGCGCAAACCAAGACAGCTAAAACCAGAGGTGAGTCATGAGTCAGCTTTCCAGCCCCGGCCAACGCTTCCGCGACGCGGTAGCCGCTGAGCATCCCCTGCAAGTGGTCGGCGCGATCAACGCCAACCATGCGCTGCTGGCCCAACGCGCCGGTTTCAAGGCCATCTACCTCTCCGGTGGTGGCGTGGCGGCTGGCTCGCTGGGCCTGCCGGATCTCGGCATCACCGGCCTGGACGACGTGCTCACCGACGTGCGGCGGATCACCGATGTCTGCGAGCTGCCGCTGCTGGTGGATGTCGACACCGGTTTCGGCAGCTCGGCGTTCAACGTCGCCCGTACGGTCAAGTCGATGATCAAGTTCGGTGCGGCAGCCATCCATATCGAGGATCAGGTCGGTGCCAAGCGTTGTGGTCATCGGCCGAACAAGGAAATCGTCTCCCAGCAGGAGATGGTCGATCGGATCAAGGCGGCAGTCGATGCACGTACCGACGACAGTTTTGTGATCATGGCGCGCACCGATGCGCTCGCGGTTGAGGGACTGAATGCGGCGCTGGACCGCGCCGCCGCCTGCATCGAAGCCGGCGCGGACATGATTTTCCCCGAAGCGATCACCGAACTGGCGATGTACAAGACCTTCGCCGAGCGGGTCCAGGCGCCGATCCTGGCCAATATCACCGAGTTCGGCGCCACGCCGCTGTACACCACCGAAGAGCTGGCGAGTGTCGATGTGTCGCTGGTGCTTTACCCGCTGTCGGCGTTCCGCGCGATGAACAAGGCCGCCGAGAACGTCTACACCGCGTTGCGCCGCGACGGCACCCAGAAAAACGTGATCGATACCATGCAGACCCGCATGGAACTGTACGAGCGCATCAACTACCACGCCTTCGAGCAACACCTCGATGCGCTGTTCGCCGCCAAGAAGTGACCGGCCGCTGGCCGCCCAACGCAGGCGGCCCGCGCATTACAAGACAAGCAACAACCGAATTGGATGAGGAGACAGACCGATGAGCGCTAGCCCAGAAACCACCACCCCAGGCTTCAAACCCAAGAAGTCGGTGGCCCTGAGCGGCACCGCCGCCGGCAACACCGCGCTGTGCACCGTCGGCCGCAGTGGCAACGATCTGCATTACCGCGGCTATGACATTCTCGATGTCGCCACCACCTGTGAGTTCGAGGAAATCGCTCATTTGTTGGTCCACGGCAAACTGCCCAACGCGGCTGAGCTGGCCGGCTACAAGGCCAAGCTGAAGGCGCTGCGCGGTCTGCCCGCGGCGTTGAAGGCGGCGCTGGAGCAGCTGCCGCCGTCGGCCCACCCGATGGACGTGATGCGCACCGGTGTGTCGGTGCTCGGTTGCCTGTCGCCGGAAAAGGACGACCACAATCACCCCGGTGCCCGCGACATTGCCGACAAGCTGATGGCCTCACTGGGTTCGATGCTGCTGTATTGGTACCACTTCAGCCACAACGGCAAGCGTATCGAGGTGGAGACCGACGACGACTCCATCGGCGGTCACTTCCTGCACCTGCTGCATGGTCAGACGCCGCGCGACAGCTGGGTGCGCGCCATGCACACCTCGCTGATCCTCTACGCCGAGCATGAATTCAACGCCTCGACCTTCGCCTCGCGGGTGGTTGCCGGCACCGGCTCCGACATGTATTCGGCGATCGCCGCCGGCATCGGCGCGCTGCGCGGGCCCAAGCACGGCGGCGCCAACGAAGTGGCGTTCGAGATCCAGAAACGCTACGACAACCCGGACGAGGCCGAGGCAGATATCCGCGCCCGGGTCGAGAAAAAAGAAGTGGTGATCGGCTTCGGCCATCCGGTGTATACCGTGAGCGATCCGCGTAACAAGGTGATCAAGGAAGTTGCCCGCGAACTCTCCGCCGAGCAGCGTAACAACAAGATGTTCGACATCGCCGAGCGCCTGGAAAGCACCATGTGGGAAATCAAGAAGATGTTCCCCAACCTCGACTGGTTCAGCGCCGTCAGCTACCACATGATGGGCGTGCCGACCGCCATGTTCACCCCGCTGTTCGTCATCGCCCGCACTTCGGGCTGGTCCAGCCACGTCATCGAGCAACGCATCGACGGCAAGATCATCCGCCCCAGCGCCAACTACGTGGGCCCGGAAGATCTGACCTTCGTGCCGCTCAAGGACCGCCCATGAACAGTCAGCTGAACAGCCAATACCGCAAAGCGCTGCCCGGTACCCAGCTGGACTTCTTCGATACTCGCGAGGCGGTCGATGCAATCGCGCCCGGCGCCTACGACAAGTTGCCCTATACCTCCCGCGTGCTGGCCGAGCAGTTGGTGCGCCGCTGCGAGCCGGACGCCTTGACCGATGCGCTCAAGCAGCTGATCGAGCGCAAGCGCGATCTGGACTTCCCCTGGTATCCGGCTCGGGTGGTCTGCCACGACATCCTCGGCCAGACCGCACTGGTCGACCTGGCCGGCCTACGCGACGCGATCGCCGAGCAGGGCGGCGATCCGTCCAAGGTCAATCCGGTGGTGCCGACCCAGTTGATCGTCGATCATTCGTTGGCGGTGGAGGCGGCGGGCTTCGACCCGGATGCCTTCGAAAAGAACCGCGCCATCGAGGATCGGCGCAACGAGGACCGCTTCCACTTCATCGAGTGGACCAAGACCGCATTCAAGAACGTCGACGTGATCCCAGCCGGTAACGGCATCATGCACCAGATCAACCTGGAGAAGATGAGCCCGGTGATCCAGGCCCGCGGTGGCGTGGCATTCCCCGACACCTGCGTCGGCACCGACTCGCACACCCCGCACGTCGACGCGCTGGGCGTGATCGCCATCGGCGTCGGTGGCCTGGAAGCGGAAACCGTGATGCTCGGGCACCCGTCGATGATGCGCTTGCCCGATATCGTCGGCGTGCGCCTGATCGGCAAGCGTCAGCCGGGTATCACCGCCACCGACATCGTGCTGGCCATCACCGAGTTCCTGCGCAAGGAGCGCGTCGTCGGTGCCTGGGTCGAGTTCTTCGGTGAGGGTGCCGACAGTCTGACCATCGGCGACCGCGCGACCATCTCCAATATGTGCCCGGAATACGGCGCCACCGCGGCGATGTTCTATATCGACCAGCAGACCATCGATTACCTCAAACTGACCGGTCGCGAGCCGGAGCAGGTCGCCCTGGTCGAGCAGTACGCCAAGACCACCGGCCTGTGGGCCAGCGCGCTGGCGACCGCCGAGTACGAGCGTGTGCTGGAGTTCGACCTGTCCACCGTGGTGCGCAACATGGCTGGCCCGTCCAACCCGCACAAACGCCTGCCGACTTCGGCATTGCACGAGCGCGGTATCGCCGACGAGGCCAAGCTTCAGGCCGGCAAGGCCGAAGAGGCCAGCGGCATGATGCCCGATGGCGCGGTGATCATCGCCGCCATCACCAGTTGCACCAACACCTCCAACCCGCGCAACGTGGTCGCCGCCGGTCTGTTGGCGAAGAAGGCCAATGCCCTGGGTTTGCTGCGCAAGCCGTGGGTCAAGACCTCCTTCGCCCCGGGCTCGAAAGTCGCCAAGCTGTACCTGGAGGAGGCCGGTCTGCTCAGCGAGTTGGAAAAGCTCGGCTTCGGCATCGTCGCCTACGCCTGCACCACCTGCAACGGCATGTCCGGCGCGCTGGAGCCGAAGATCCAGCAGGAGATCATCGATCGCGATCTCTATGCCACCGCCGTGCTTTCGGGCAACCGCAACTTCGACGGGCGCATCCACCCGTATGCCAAGCAGGCCTTCCTCGCCTCGCCGCCGCTGGTGGTGGCCTACGCCATCGCCGGTACCGTGCGCTTCGACATCGAACAGGACGTGCTGGGCCATGACCCGGCCGGTAACCCCATTACCCTGAAAGATCTGTGGCCGAGCGACGAGGAGATCGACGCGATAGTCGCGGCTTCGGTCAAGCCCGAGCAGTTCAAGCAGATCTACATCCCGATGTTCGACCTGGGCACCGTGCAGGAAGCCGAAAGCCCGCTCTACGACTGGCGGCCGATGTCCACCTACATCCGCCGCCCTCCGTATTGGGAGGGCGCGCTGGCTGGCGAGCGTACGCTAAAGGGCATGCGTCCGCTGGCGATCCTGCCGGACAACATCACCACCGACCACTTGTCGCCGTCCAACGCCATCCTGCTGGACAGCGCCGCCGGCGAGTACCTGCACAAGATGGGGCTGCCGGAGGAGGACTTCAATTCCTACGCCACCCACCGCGGCGACCACCTCACTGCGCAGCGCGCGACCTTCGCCAACCCACAGCTGGTCAACGAGATGGCGGTGGTCGACGGACAGGTGAAGAAGGGTTCGCTGGCGCGCGTCGAGCCGGAAGGCCAGGTGATGCGCATGTGGGAAGCCATCGAAACCTATATGCAGCGCAAGCAGCCGCTGATCATCGTCGCCGGCGCCGACTACGGCCAGGGCTCGTCCCGCGATTGGGCGGCCAAGGGCGTGCGTCTGGCCGGGGTGGAGGTGATCGTGGCCGAGGGCTTCGAGCGTATCCACCGCACCAACCTGGTCGGCATGGGCGTGCTGCCGGTCGAGTTCAAGCCAGGCACCACGCGCCTGACACTTAAGCTCGATGGCACCGAGACCTACGATATCCGTGGCGAGCTGTCGCCTGGTTGCGATCTGACCCTGGTCATCCAGCGCCGCGACGGGGAGCAGGTCGAGGTACCGGTGACTTGCCGTCTGGACACCGCCGCCGAGGTCAAGGTGTACAACGCCGGCGGCGTGCTGCAGCGCTTCGCCAAGGACTTCCTCGAAGGCAGTGTGGCTTGAACCCGTAGGGTGGATCACGCTTCATCGATCCACCGTTGCGATCTGCCTGGTGGATGGAAAAAGCGCCATCCACCCTGCGCCCTGTAGGCCGGATGCAACCCGGGTACGGCAAGCAGCACCCATCCCGGATTGCATCCGGGCTACCTTCACCCAGCGAGGACGAAGCCATGGCTCAGCAACCTCAGATCAAGATTCCCGCCACCTACATGCGTGGCGGCACCAGCAAGGGCGTGTTCTTCCGCCTGCAGGACTTGCCCGAGCGCTGCCAGGTGCCGGGCGCGGCGCGCGACAAGCTGTTTATGCGGGTGATCGGCAGCCCCGATCCTTATGCCGCGCATATCGACGGGATGGGCGGGGCGACGTCCAGCACCAGCAAGTGCGTGATCCTGTCCTGCAGCAGTCAGCCGGATCACGACGTCGACTACCTCTACGGCCAGGTCTCGATCGATAAGGCCTTCGTCGATTGGAGCGGCAACTGCGGCAACCTCTCGACGGCGGCGGGCGCTTTTGCGCTGCACGCCGGGCTGGTCGATCCCGCGCGCATTCCGGAAAACGGCACCTGTGTGGTGCGTATCTGGCAGGCGAATATCCAGAAGACCATCATCGCCCATGTGCCGGTGAGCAATGGCCAGGTCCAGGAAACCGGCGATTTCGATCTGGATGGCGTGACCTTCCCGGCCGCCGAGATAGTGCTGGAGTTCCTCGATCCGTCCGATGACGGCGAGGAGGGCGGTTCGATGTTCCCCACCGGCAATCTGGTCGACGAGCTGGAAGTGCCGACTGATGTTGTGGCGAGCGGCAGGCTCAAGGCGACCATGATCAGCGCCGGCATTCCAACCGTGTTCGTCAATGCCGAGGACATCGGCTATCAAGGCACCGAGCTGCGCGATGAGATCAACGGCAATCCCGAGGCGCTGGCCCGCTTCGAGGCGATCCGGGTTGCCGGCGCCCTGCGCATGGGCCTGATCAAAACGGCCGCGGAGGCGGCGACCCGCCAGCACACGCCGAAGATCGCCTTCGTCGCCAAACCCAAGGATTACCGGGCCTCCAGCGGCAAGACGGTACAGGCCAGTGAGGTCGATCTGCTGGTACGAGCGCTGTCCATGGGCAAACTGCACCACGCCATGATGGGCACCTGTGCCGTGGCCATCGGCACCGCCGCGGCTATTCCGGGTACCTTGGTCAATCAGGCCGCCGGTGGCGCTGCGCGCGAAGCGGTCCGTTTCGGCCATCCGTCCGGCACCTTGCGCGTCGGTGCCGAGGCTTCTTTGGAGGGGGGCGAATGGCTGGTCAAGAAGGCCATCATGTCGCGTAGCGCGCGGATATTGATGGAGGGCTGGGTGCGGGTGCCGGAAGATTCGTTCTAACGCTCAGAAATAACAAAGGCTCGGTTTTTTCGAGCCTTTTCTTTTGTTTTTCAATTGCTTGAGCGTATTACTTGAGGCGCCGTTCGACGCCTTTTTCCACCAGGATCTTCGCCGAGATCTCCTCCACGGAAAAATAGGTGGAGTTGATGAAATTGATGTTCTCGCGGCGGAACAGGTTTTCCACCTCGCGGATCTCGAATTCGCACTGGGCGAAGCTGGCGTAGCGGCTATTGGGTTTGCGCTCGTGACGGATGGCGGTCAGGCGATCGGCATCGATGGTCAGGCCGAACAGCTTTTCTTTGTGCTTTTTCAGCACCGCGGGCAACTGCAGTCGCTCCATATCGTCTTCGGTCAGCGGGTAGTTGGCGGCGCGAATCCCGTATTGCATGGCCATATACAGGCAGGTCGGGGTTTTACCGCAGCGCGAAACGCCCACCAGGATCAAATCGGCCTTGTCGTAGTAATGGGTACGCGCGCCGTCGTCGTTATCCAGGGCGAAGTTCACCGCTTCGATGCGCTCCATATAGTTGGAGTTATGCCCGATGGAATGGGACTTACCGACCGAATAAGAGGAGTGCGAGGTCAATTCCTGCTCGAGGGGGGCGAGGAAGGTCGAGAAGATGTCGATCATGTAACCGTTGGATTCAGCCAGGACTTCACGGATCTCTTGGTTAACTATGGTGTCGAAGATGATCGGACTGGCTCCGTCCCTGGCAGCAGCGCTATTGATTTGTTGTACCATTGCGCGCGCTTTTTCCACGCTGTCGATGTACGGACGCGTGAGTTTGGTGAAGTTGATGGTTTCGAACTGCGCCAACAAACTCTGACCGAGGGTTTCGGCGGTAATGCCGGTACCGTCGGAGATGAAAAAAGCGGTTCGTTTCATTTGCGCAATGGGCCTTAAGCTGAGAACGTTTCTTGGCTATCATAGGCCCCGCTGTAGGCAGGGCCGATCAGTCGGCATTGTTACTTATTTTCCAGGGGCAGGCCACAATCGCGCGGACATGTCCGTTGAGCTTCCTGGTCCCTATAGAGCATGTTAAGGGCTCGCGAGCTAGAGCCATGCAAGGCAAAAACAGGCGAGGAAGCGGAGTTTACGGCTGTAATGAGCATTCCGACTGGGCTCGCAACCGAGTCTGTTTTTAACGCAGCAGGGCCGACGCGCAGCAGACCTTGAATAGGTTATGAGCTTTTCCAACACTTCAGTGGAGAGATCCCTTGGTAGAGTACGTAGTTTCCCTCGATAAGCTCGGCAATCACGATGTTGAGCACGTAGGGGGCAAGAACGCCTCCCTGGGCGAGATGATCAGCAACCTTTCCGGCGCCGGTGTTTCGGTGCCCGGTGGTTTCGCCACCACAGCCCAAGCCTACCGAGACTTTCTCGACCTGAGCGGCTTGAACGACCAGATCCACGCCGCGCTGGACGCGCTGGATGTCGATGACGTCAATGCGTTGGCGAAAACCGGTGCGCAAATTCGCCAATGGGTGATGGACGCAGAACTCCCCGCCGAGTTGGACAAGCAAATCCGCAGCGCTTTCGCCGAAATGGCGGGCGGAAACGAACATATGGCCGTCGCCGTGCGCTCCTCGGCGACCGCCGAAGACCTGCCGGACGCTTCCTTTGCCGGCCAGCAGGAAACCTTCCTGAACATCCGCGGCGTCGACAACGTGATCCGCGCGGCCAAGGAAGTATTCGCCTCGCTGTTCAACGACCGCGCCATCGCTTACCGCGTGCACCAGGGCTTCGACCACAAGCTGGTCGCCCTGTCCGCCGGCGTGCAGCGCATGGTGCGTTCGGAAACCGGCACCGCCGGGGTGATGTTCACCCTCGATACCGAGTCGGGCTTTCGCGACGTGGTGTTCATCACCGGCGCCTACGGCCTTGGCGAAACCGTGGTACAGGGTGCGGTCAATCCCGACGAGTTCTACGTGCACAAGCAGACCCTGGCAGCGGGTCGCCCGGCTATCCTGCGCCGCAACCTGGGCAGCAAAGCGATCAAGATGGTCTATGGCGAAGAAGCCAGCGCCGGCAAATCGGTCAAGGTGGTCGACGTCGAGCATGCCGAGCGCGCGCGTTTCTGTCTGACCGATGCCGAAGTCAGCGAGCTGGCCAAGCAGGCCATGATCATCGAGAAACACTATGGCCGGCCGATGGACATCGAGTGGGCCAAAGACGGCGACGACGGCCAGCTGTATATCGTTCAGGCCCGTCCGGAAACCGTGAAGAGCCGTTCCAGCGCCAACGTGATGGAGCGCTACCTGCTCAAGGAAACCGGTACCGTGCTGGTGGAAGGCCGCGCCATTGGGCAGAAAATCGGTGCAGGCAAGGTGCGTGTGATCAACGACGTATCGGAAATGGACAAAGTCCAGGCCGGCGACGTACTGGTCTCCGACATGACCGATCCGGACTGGGAACCGGTCATGAAGCGCGCCAGCGCCATCGTCACCAACCGCGGCGGGCGCACTTGCCATGCGGCGATCATCGCTCGCGAGCTGGGCATTCCGGCTGTGGTCGGTTGCGGTAACGCGACCCATGTATTGAAAGACGGACAGGGCGTCACCGTTTCCTGCGCCGAGGGCGATACCGGCTTTATTTTCGAAGGCGAACTGGGCTTCGACATCCGCAAGAACTCGGTCGATGCCATGCCCGAGCTGCCGTTCAAGATCATGATGAACGTCGGCAACCCGGATCGCGCCTTCGACTTCGCGCAATTGCCGAACGAAGGTGTGGGCCTGGCCCGTCTGGAATTCATCATCAACCGCATGATCGGCGTGCACCCCAAGGCGCTGCTGAACTTCGCCGGCTTGCCGCCTGAGATCAAGGACAGCGTCGAGAAGCGTATCGCCGGTTACGACGACCCGGTCGGTTTCTATGTCGAGAAGCTGGTCGAAGGCATCAGTACCCTGGCCGCGGCGTTCTGGCCGAAGAAGGTCATCGTGCGTCTGTCGGACTTCAAGTCCAATGAATACGCCAACCTGATCGGCGGCAAACTCTACGAGCCGGAAGAAGAAAACCCGATGCTCGGTTTCCGCGGCGCTTCACGCTATATCAGCGAATCTTTCCGCGATTGCTTCGAACTCGAGTGCCGTGCGCTGAAAAAAGTGCGCAATGAGATGGGCCTGACCAACGTTGAGATCATGGTGCCCTTCGTGCGGACCTTGGGCGAAGCCAGTCAAGTCGTCGACCTGCTCGCGCAGAACGGTCTGGCGCGCGGTCAGGATGGCCTCAAGGTGATCATGATGTGCGAGCTGCCATCCAACGCCATCCTGGCGGAAGAGTTCCTCGAATTCTTCGACGGCTTCTCCATTGGCTCAAACGATCTGACCCAGCTGACCCTGGGCCTGGACCGCGATTCGGGCATCGTCGCCCATCTGTTCGACGAGCGTAATCCGGCGGTCAAGAAGCTGCTGTCCAATGCCATCCAGGCCTGTAACAAAGCCGGCAAGTACATCGGTATTTGCGGTCAGGGCCCGTCGGATCACCCGGACTTGGCGAAATGGCTGATGGAGCAGGGCATCGAGAGCGTATCGCTGAACCCGGATTCGGTGCTCGATACCTGGTTCTTCCTCTCGGAAGGCCAGAACGCCTGATTTCCCCTTAATCTACTTGCAGGGTGGGGTTACGGCTCCGCCCTTTTTTGTGCCAGAGAGAAAATGCAAAGCAGCAGCGAGTTATTCCCCGTCGCTTTGATCAGCGCGGAAATTCGTGGCGACCTGAGTGAGGACGTTTATCGCCTCAAGCCCGGCAATAGCCCCGATGCCAGCGTCGAGTTGGCGCTGACTCGCCTCGGTCGCGCCGATCATGAAACCCAGCGCGGTGTGCCGGTGATCCTGATACCCGGCAGTTTTTCCAATCGACGTTTCTGGTATTCGCCCAAAGGCATCGGCCTGGGCGCCTTTCTCGCGCGGGCCGGCTACGACGTGTGGATCGCCGAGATGCGTGGGCATGGCTTGTCGCCGCGCAATCGCGACTACAAGCACAACAAGGTCAGCGACTATGTGCGTTACGACCTACCGGCAATCGCCGACTTCGTCTTCGAGCAGAACCCACAGAAAGCCCATTGGCTGGGCCATTCGCTGGGTGGCATCACCCTGGCCGGGGCATTGGGTGGCGGCTATCTTGAGCAGCAGCGCATCGCTTCCGTCAGCCTCTGCGGCGCTCAGATCAGCCGCGTCTATTGGCCGCTGAAGTTTCCGCCGCTGGAGTGGGGCAGCCGTTTGTTGCTCAAGCGCTTCTCGCTGATTTCGGGGCCCAAATTCAAGCGCGGCCCGGAAGACGAGCCGATTGGTTTGGCGCTGGAAAGTCTGCGCTGGCATGGCCTGTTCGGGCGTTTTGGCGATGCCGAGCGCGACTGGTGGGCGGGGCTCGCCGAGGTCAAGGTGCCGGTGATGGCGGTCGCGGCGGTGGGCGATACACAAGACCCGGCGTGGGCCTGTCGCAAACTCTTCGAGCAGTTCGGTTCGACGGTGTCGGAGTTCTTGTGCTTGGGCAAGAAGAACGGCTTCAGCGGCGATTTCGGCCATGTGGAAATGCTGGTCAGCAAAGAGGCGCAACGCGAAGTCTGGCCACTGATCGAACAGTGGCTACGCAAGAGTCCGCTGGTCGCCGCCCAAGTCGAGAGCACGGCCAGCATTTCGCCAGAGCCGGCATCCGGCTAAGATGCGGCGATAAGTATTTGAAGGCAATGGCGTCGTTATTGCGCGGCGAGTCCCAGGTTCACGGTTAACAAGGAGTTTCTCTCATGCATTACATCACCCCTGATTTGTGCGACGCCTATCCGGAGTTGGTGCAGGTGGTCGAGCCGATGTTCAGCAATTTCGGCGGCCGCGATTCCTTCGGTGGCGAGATCGTCACCGTCAAATGTTTCGAGGACAACTCCCTGGTCAAGGAGCAGGTCGAACAACCGGGGCAGGGCAAGGTGATGGTGGTCGATGGTGGTGCCTCCCTGCGCCGTGCATTGCTCGGCGACATGCTGGCGGAGAAAGCCGCGAAGAATGGCTGGGAAGGCATCGTGGTTTACGGCTGCGTCCGTGATGTCGATGTACTCGCTCAGACCAATCTGGGGATTCAGGCGCTGGCCAGCCACCCGATGAAAACCGACAAGCGCGGCATCGGCGATCTCAATGTCGCGGTCACCTTCGGCGGCGTCACCTTCCGTCCGGGCGAATACGTATACGCCGACAACAACGGCATCATCGTATCGCCCAGTGCGTTGAAGATGCCTGAATAGGTGCCGAGCGCGCAGATGTACGAGCAAGAAAACGCCAACTGGGGACTGGTGCATGCGTTTGTCCTGGATGGACGAGGCGGCGCCAGAGCCATCGCGCAGACGCAGCTGGCGGGCCTTGAGCTGGGCGAGCGGGAGAGCCTCTGGCTGCATTGGGATCGCGGCCATCCGCAGACCCAGTCCTGGCTGCGTCATGACAGCGGGCTGAGCGAATTCGCCTGCGATCTGTTGCTCGAAGAGAATACGCGCCCGCGGCTGCTGCCGTTGCCCGAGCATGAAATGCTGCTGTTTCTGCGTGGCGTCAACCTCAATCCGGGGGCTGAGCCCGAAGACATGGTCTCGGTGCGGATCTTCGCCAGCGCTCGCCGGGTGATTTCCCTGCGTTTACGTCCCTTGCGCGCCACCGAAGAGCTGATCGCCGAATTGGCTGCCGGCAAAGGGCCGACATCCGCGTCCGAGTTGATGCTGAGCCTGGCGCACTACCTGACCGACAAGATCGAGAACCTGGTGACCGAGTTGTCCGAGCAGGTCGACGAGCAGGAAGAGCTGGTCGATGCCGAGGAGCGTTTGGTTCCCGACCATGCCAAGCTGTTGCAGCTGCGCCGCCGTGCGGCCAGCCTGCGGCGGTTTCTCGCGCCTCAGCGCGATATCTATGCGCAGTTGACGCGTAATCAGCTGCCCTGGTTCGTCGCCGACGATACGGATTACTGGAATGAACTGAACAACCGCCTGACCCGTTATCTGGAAGAGCTGGAGTTGAGCCGCGAGCGGGTCAGCCTGGTTCTGGAAGCGGAGAGTCGGCGGATGGATCAGCGCATGAACCGTACCCTGTACCGTTTCGGCATCATCGCCGGGGTGTTTCTGCCCATGACCTTTCTAACCGGTCTATTGGGGATCAACGTCGGCGGTATCCCTGGGGCGGACAGCCCATACGGTTTCGCCTTGGTCTGTCTGTTGATGGTGACGGTCGCCCTGGGGCAGTGGTGGTTGCTGCGCCGTCTGCGCTGGGCCTGATGTGACTTGCCTACCCTTGAATTCGTCTAGCCGACACATCCTGTGAGGCGCGCCATGCACGATCCTTTCGAAGAATCCCTACGTGATTTGCTCAAATCGCCAACGTCGCCACACGACGACGACGCCTGCCTGCATCGCGTGTTGAAGACCGCCAACCGCCAAGTCGGTGCCGGCGATCTATTCGCGGTGGTGGGGCATTGGCTCGGCGCCTTGATGATCGCCCTGAACAACGGCTCCGCGCATATCGCACCGGTCTCCCGCCGTCCTACTTCCGCTCGTTCTACTGATAAGGCTGACTGAAATGGAACTCGATCCCTGGACTCAAAGCCTGGTAGCCGCGATGACCGCGCTCTGGACCAAAGTCGCTGTGTTCATCCCGAACCTGTTCGTGGCGCTGATTTTGGTATTGCTCGGCTTCGTCGTGGCCAAGCTACTCGATACCTTGTTGTCGAAATTGCTCGGCAAGATCGGTCTGGATCGTTTGATGGCGGGCACCGGGCTGACCAAGCTGCTCAGCCGCGCCGGCATTCAGGCACCTGTATCGACCTTGATCGGCAAGATCATCTACTGGTTCGTGCTGCTGATCTTCCTCGTCTCGGCGGCGGAGTCGCTCGGTCTGGAACGGGTCTCGGCGACGCTCGATGTGCTCGCCTCGTACCTGCCCAAGGTGTTCGGCGCGGCGCTGGTGCTGGTGGCCGGCGTGCTGCTGGCGCAATTGGTCAGCGGCTTGGTGCGCGGCGCAGCCGAAGGGGTGGGTTTGGATTACGCCCATGGCCTGGCCCGCATCGCTCAAGGCTTCGTGGTCATCATCAGCATCTCGGTGGCCATCGGCCAATTGGAGGTCAAGACCGACCTGCTCAATACCGTGATCGCCATCGTGCTGACGTCCGTGGGCCTGGCCGTCGCGTTGGCGTTGGGATTGGGCAGCCGGGAGATCGTCGGACAGATTCTCGCCGGCATCTATGTGCGGGAGCTGTACCAAGTGGGGCAGCAGGTGCAAGTGGGTGATATAGAAGGGCAGATCGAAGAAATTGGCACGGCCAAGACTATTCTGTTAACCGAGGCGGGCGAACTGGTGTCCATCGCCAATCGGACTTTGCTCGAACAGCGGGTGAACAGCCAGTAAGGCATCTCCCTGTTCATGCAATCCCTGCTAATGTATGCCGCCGGCCAGCCGATTTCTGGCATTGGCGGCTTCTGTCCCGACTGTTGGCCCAACTCGTTTTGAATAAAGCCCAAACGCTACCTGTGCGCTATGACCCTCGCGAGCTTTCGGACGAAGAGCTGGTCGCGCGCGCCCACGACGAATTGTTCCATATCACCCGGGCATACGAAGAGTTGATGCGTCGTTATCAACGTACGCTGTTCAATGTCTGCGCACGCTATTTGGGTAATGACCGTGATGCCGACGATGTGTGCCAGGAGGTAATGCTTAAAGTTCTTTATGGCTTGAAAAACTTCGAGGGCAAGTCGAAGTTTAAAACCTGGCTATATAGCATTACCTATAACGAATGCATTACCCAGTATCGCAAAGAGCGGCGCAAGCGCCGCTTGATGGATGCTTTGAGTCTGGATCCGCTGGAAGAGGCGGTCGAGGAAAAAGCACCGAAGATTGAAGATCGTGGCGGACTTGACCGTTGGTTGGTACATGTCAACCCCATCGACAGAGAAATTTTAGTGCTGCGCTTCGTTGCCGAGCTGGAGTTTCAAGAAATTGCGGATATCATGCACATGGGCCTGAGCGCTACCAAAATGCGCTATAAGCGAGCCCTCGATCGGCTCCGTGAAAGATTCTCCGACACGCCTGAACTTAACTAAACCAACTGCGTCAAACTTTCCGGTTAATCCTTATGAGGATTGCCGGCTGAGTTGTCTTGCGCGTGCGCCAGATAACTTACTGACCACCAAGATAGGGATTCACAAATGAAATCGAAGAACACTTTTGGCGTTGTCATTGGCTCACTGCTGGCTACCTCGTCTCTCAGCGTGCTGGCTCAGGGTCAAGGCGCGGTTGAAGTGGAAGCTTTTGGCAAGCGCTCTTTCACCGAAAGCAATCGTGACGTAACTGATGGCAACTTATTCGGCGGTAGCATTGGCTATTATTTGAACGATGACGTTTCTCTGAATCTGTCCCACGGTACCTATCGCAGCATTCGGTCCAAAGATACTCTGCCTGGCTCCACCCATGGCCGTGAGCAAATCGACGGCCATCTGAGCACCTTGGAAGCTCAATATCACTTCGGTACGCCGGCTGCACAAAGCCTGCGTCCTTACGTTTCTGCCGGTTTCGGCCATCAGGAACTGGACAACACCTTCACTCGCGGCAATGACAAAAGCACCTTCGCCATGGTCGGCGCCGGCGCCAAGTACTACTTCAACGAAATGTTCTTCGCCAAGGCCGGTGTCGACGTGCTGCACAGCCTGGATACCGAAAACACCGAGTGGCAAGCTGGCGTAGGCGTCGGTCTGAACTTCGGCGGTAGCAGCCAGCCTGCACCTCAGGTGGTCGAGGCCGCTCCGGAGCCGATCGCTGAACCGGTCGTTGCCGAAGAACCGCTGGAAACCGTTCGCGTCGAGCTGGACGTCAAGTTCGATTTCGACAAGGCGCGGGTTAAGGAAGAAAGCTACAGCGACATTCAGAATCTCGCCGACTTCATGAACCAGTACCCGCAGACCAGCACCACGGTCGAAGGTCACACCGACGCCGTTGGCACCGATGAATACAACCAGCAGCTGTCCGAGCGTCGTGCCAATGCCGTTCGCGACGTACTGGTCAACCAGTACGGTGTGGACGCCGAGCGCGTCAATACCGTTGGCTATGGCGAGGCGCGTCCGGTTGCCGATAACGCTACCGATTCCGGCCGTGCGATCAACCGTCGCGTCGAAGCCGAAGTAGAAGCTCAGATCAAGCAGTAATAGATCCGGCTTTATAGAAAACCCGGCTCCGGCCGGGTTTTCTTTGCCTGCAGAAAAGCGACATAAAAAAAGCCCGGCTTTCGCCGGGCTAAGAACAACTCCGCAGGAGCGCGAAGCGGTTAGGCACTCATGGCAGCAGCCAGTATCTGCTGCTGCGCGGCGACTTCGCCGATAACCAGGATGGCCGGGCTTTTCAGTTGGAAGTCGAGGGCATCTTGTTGCATCGAGGCAAGCGAGCTGCGGCATTCGCGTTGCTGGGGCAGGGAGGCGTTTTCGATCAGCGCCACCGGCATATCGGCGCGCATACCGCCGGCCAGCAGGCTTGCGCGGATTTCCGGCAGTTTGGCGACGCCCATATAGACCACCAGGGTGGTGCCGCCTTGGGCCAGGGCCTGCCAGTTCAGCGTGCTGTCGTCCTGGGTATGGGCGGTGACCAGGGTCACGCCGCGGGCCACGCCGCGCAGGGTCAGGGGGATACCGCAGTTGGTGGCGCCGGCCAGCCCCGCGGTGATGCCATTGACCATTTCCACCTCGATGCCATGGGCGATCAGCCAATCGGCTTCTTCGCTGCCACGGCCGAAGATGCATGGGTCGCCACCTTTCAGGCGCACCACGCATTTGCCCTGACGCGCGTAACGCAGCATCAGGCGATGGATAAACGCCTGGGGCGTGGAGCGACAACCGCCGCGCTTGCCCACCTGCAGCACCCGCGCGCTGGCGCAGTGTTCCAATACGGCGGGGTTGACCAGGTCGTCGATCATCACGACTTCGGCCTGGTTCAGCGCACGTACCGCTTTGAGGGTCAACAGCTCCGGATCACCCGGGCCTGCACCGACCAGCCAGACTTTTGCGCTCATATCGAATTCCTCGGTTATGCGTTCACTACTGCCGGCTGGGTGGCCAGCAGGCGTTTGATCTCGGGTACGCAGGAGCCGCAACTGGTGCCGCATTGCAGTTCCTGTTTCAGCCCAGCGAGGTCGAGGCCACGGGCGATGCCGGCGCAGACCGCTGCTTCGCTGACGTTCAGGCAGTTGCACAGGGTTTTGCCGGCCTTCTTGCCGCTGGCGGCGCCCGGTGGGGTGGACAGTGGCGCCAGCAACCAGCGACGCAGGTCGGCATCCGCCTGGCCTTCCCCCCACAGACTTTTCAGCCAGTCGCGGGCAATGGTTTCCCCGGCCAGACGCAGGCTGACGATACGTCCATCCTCGATGCGCACGCGCTTGCCGACCGCTTTGCGGGGGTCGTCATAGGCCAATACCGGGCCTTCGTGCAGGTCGAGCAAACGATCGATCTGCGCCAGCAGTTCAGGCTCGGGCGCTACGGCGCAGGCGGCGCGGATCAGCAGGGCGGGGCGCTCGCGTCCGGTCAGCGTCAGGTTGGCGTAGGCGAAGCCTTCGAATAACGGACGCAGGGCCTGGAAGCGCGTTTGCACCTCGCCTTCGACCAGGGCGAAAAACGTCCAGGGCAGTTCGACCTTTTCCACCTCGATGCCGGCGTGCTTGAGCTCAGGCTGTTTCGACAGCGGGTCGAACGCCGGCTGGGTCAGCACATTGGTGCCCAGGCCTTTGAGAAAACGATTGCCCCAATGCATCGGCAAATAGGCTTGCCCGGAACGCACCGAGTCGTCGGCCTGTACCGGCACGATAAGGCTGCCGCGGCGGCTGCGCACCTTGATCAGATCGCCGCTTTGCAAACGACGACGACGCAACTCGTCCGGATGCAGGCTGAGCACGGCGTCTTCGACGTGGCCGAACAGGCGCGCGGCGGTGCCGGTGCGGCTCATGCCGTGCCACTGATCGCGCAGGCGACCGGTGTTGAGCGTCAGCGAATAGCGCGTCTCGCGCTTTTCCTTGGGCGCGCGGTACGGGTCGGCATGGAACTGCGCACGTGCATTGGCGGTAGGGAAGCGACCGTCGCCATACAGGCGTGCGGTACCGCGGATAGCGCCGGCCGGGAACGGCCATTGCTGGGGACCTTGGTCATCCAGAACCGCGTAGCTGAGCCCCGATAGATCGAGGTCGCGTTTGGCGGTCAGGTGTTTGTACTCTTCGAACAGCCCTTGCGGGCTGTCGAAGTCGAACAGGCTTGGCAGGCCGGGGCGTAACAGTTTTTCCAAACGGCGGGCGAAGTCCGTGGTGATCGCCCAATCCGGCCGCGCCTCTGCGGGTGCGGGTACGGCGCGGCGCACATGGCTGACGCGGCGCTCGGAGTTGGTCACCGTGCCTTCCTTCTCGCCCCAACTGGCGGCGGGTAGGAGCAGGTCGGCGTAGTGGCAGGTTTCGGTGGTGAAGAACGCTTCCTGCACCACCACGAACGGGCAGGCGGCCAGCGCTTCATGAATCTTGTTCTGGTCGGGCAGCGATTGCGCCGGGTTGGTGCAGGCGATCCACAGGGCCTTGACCTTGCCGGCCCGCACCGCGTCGAACAGCTCGATGGCGCTCAGGCCGGTGTTTTGCGGTAGCGCGTCGACGCCCCAGTAGTCGGCGACTTCGGCGCGGTGTTCGGCATTGGCGGCATCGCGATGCCCTGGCAGCAGGTTGGACAGGCTGCCGGTTTCGCGGCCGCCCATGGCATTCGGTTGGCCGGTCAGGGAGAAGGGGCCGGCACCGGGTTTGCCGATCTGCCCGGTGGCCAGGTGCAGGTTGATCAGCGCGCTGTTCTTCGCGCTGCCGCTGCTCGACTGGTTGAGGCCCATGCACCAGAGCGACAGGAAGCTCGGCGCGCTGCCGATCATCCGCGCGCATTGCTGCAGGCTTTCCTGGCTGATGCCGCACAACTCGCTGACCATCTGTGGGCTGTAATCGCGCACCAAGGTTTTCAGCGCATCGAAGCCTTCGGTGTGGGCGTCGATATAGGCGCGGTCGATCCAGCCTTCCCACATGAGGATATGCAGAATGCCGTGGAACAGCGCGACGTCGCTGCCCGGCAGAATCGGCAGGTGCAGGTCGGCCAGGTCGCAGGTGTCGGTGCGCCGCGGGTCGACGACGATGATCTGCATGTCTGGGCGCTTGGCCTTGGCTTCTTCCAGGCGGCGGAACAGCACCGGGTGGGCGAAGGCCATGTTGCTGCCGGCGATCAGTAGGCAATCGCTCTGTTCGATGTCCTCGTAATTGCACGGTGGCGCGTCGGCGCCAAGGCTACGTTTATAGCCGACCACGGCCGAGGACATGCACAGGCGTGAATTGCTGTCGATATTGTTGGTGCCGACCAGCGCCCGTGCCAGTTTGTTGAAGGCGTAATAGTCCTCGGTCAGCAGTTGCCCGGAAATATAGAAGGCGACGCTGTCCGGGCCATGCTCGCGGATGGTTTCGGCGAAGACATTGGCGGCATGCTCCAGGGCGCTGTCCCAGTCCGTGCGCGAACGCGCCAGGCTTTTGCCCAGGCGCAGCTCGGGGTAGAGCGCACGGGCGTCGAGATCGCCGGTCAGGTGCAGGGTCGAGCCCTTGCTGCACAGCTTGCCGAAATTGGCCGGGTGCTCGGGATCGCCCTGAACGCCGAGGATCTTCTCGTCGTCGTGTTCGATCAGCACGCCGCAGCCCACGCCGCAATAGCAGCAGGTGGAGGCGGTGATCCGAGGGGAATGGGTCATGGCGTCATCTCTCTGCGGTCATCGATAAGCCGGGCGCGGCCGGCTGGTCGATGCCTATCAGGCACATTCGGTGGCGGTGTTCAGGGTTAGCAGCACGCGGCCGTTCTCGATTTTCGCTGCGTGCCGGTGCGCGCAACCGACGTCCGGTGCCACGGCTTCGCCGGATTCCAACTCGATCTGCCAGTTATGCAGCGGGCAGGCCACGCGCTTGCCGTAGACCAGGCCCTGGGACAGCGGACCGCCCTTGTGCGGGCAGCGGTCGTCGAGGGCGAACACTTCATCGTTCGAGGTGCGGAAGATCGCGATATCGCCTTTGGGACCGGCGACGATTCGCGAGCCCAGTGGGTTGATTTCTTCCAGGGCGCAGATATCCAGCCAACTCATGCTTGCACCTCCAGGTCGCGCAGGGCGATGCGCTCGAATTCTTTCTTCAGTTGCGGTTTGGCCAGCTGTTCTTTCCATGGGTCCTGTTCGAACGACAGCGAGAACAGCAAGCGGGCGTGCAGCGCCTTGCGTCTTTCGGCATCTTCCAGCACGGCTTTTTTGATGTGCTCCATACCGACGCGCTGCATGTAGTGCACGGTGCGTTCGAGGTAGAAGGCTTCCTCGCGGTAGAGCTGAAGGAACGCCAGGCTGTATTCCATGACTTCTTCGGCGGTCTTGAGCTTGACGAAGAACTCGCCGGCCTCGGTCTTGATCCCGCCGTTGCCGCCGATATACAGCTCCCAACCGGAGTCGACGCCGATGATGCCGACGTCCTTGATGCCGGACTCGGCGCAGTTGCGCGGGCAGCCGGAGACCGCCAGCTTGACCTTGTGCGGCGACCACATATTGAACAGCGCATGTTCCAGATCGATGCCCATCTGCGTCGAGTTCTGCGTGCCGAAGCGGCAGAATTCGCTGCCAACGCAGGTCTTCACGGTGCGGATGGATTTGCCGTAGGCGTGCCCGGACGGCATGTCGAGGTCTTTCCATACGCCCGGCAGGTCGTCCTTCTTGATGCCCAGCAGGTCGATGCGCTGACCGCCGGTGACCTTGACCATGGGCACCTGGTACTTGTCGGCAACATCGGCGATACGGCGCAGCTCGGCGGCATTGGTAACGCCGCCCCACATGCGCGGCACCACCGAATAGGTGCCGTCCTTCTGGATATTGGCGTGGGCGCGCTCGTTGATGAAGCGCGACTGCGGATCGTCCTTGGCTTCGCCCGGCCAGGTGGAGATCAGGTAGTAGTTCAACGCCGGGCGGCAAGTGGCACAGCCGTTCGGCGTGCTCCACTCCATAAAGGCCATGGCGTCGGCGATGCTGGTCAGGTGATGATCGCGAATCGCCTTGCGCACTTGCCCATGGTTGAGGTCGCTGCAAGCGCAGATGGCTTTTTCGCTCTTCGGCTTGACGTCCGCCGCGCCGCCCACGGTGTTGATCAGAATCTGCTCGACCAGGCCGGCGCAGGAGCCGCAGGAGCTGGCGGCTTTGGTGTGTTTCTTCACGTCGTCGACGCTGAACAGGCCGTTTTCCTGAATCGCCTTGACGATGGTGCCCTTGCATACGCCGTTGCAGCCGCACACTTCCATGTCGTCCGGCATATTAGCGGCGCTGCTCTGGCCCTGATGGCCGGCATCGCCGATGGCGTTTTCGCCGAACATCAGGTGATCGCGGATTTCGCTGACATTGTGGTTTTCGCGGATCTGCCGGAAGTACCAGCCGCCGTCGGCGGTGTCGCCGTACAGACAGGCGCCGACCAGCACGTCGTCCTTGATCACCAGCTTCTTGTACACGCCGCCGATCGGGTCGGACAGGGTGATGGTTTCGGTGCCTTCGGCGCCCATGAATTCGCCGGCGGAGAACAGATCGATGCCGGTGACCTTCAGTTTGGTCGAGGTCACCGAGCCCTGATAACGGGCGAAACCGAGCTGAGCCAGGTGGTTGGCGCAGACTTTGGCCTGCTCGAACAACGGCGCCACCAGGCCGTAGGCGATACCGCGGTGGCTGGCGCATTCGCCGATCGCATAGATCCGCGGATCGTAGGTTTGCATGGTGTCGTTGACCAGGATGCCGCGGTTGCAGGCGATGCCGGATTGCTCCGCCAGCTCGCTGTTGGGGCGGATACCGGCGGCCATCACCACCAGGTCGGCGGGCACTACCTCGCCATCTTTGAACTTCACCGCGCAGACCCGGCCTTCGCCGTTGTCCAGCAGCTCGGCGGTTTGCTTGGGCAGGAGGAACTTCAGGCCGCGGTCTTCGAGGGATTTTTGCAGCAGGCGACCGGCGGTGGCATCGAGTTGGCGCTCCAGCAGCCAATCGCCCAAATGCACTACGGTGACGTCCATACCGCGCAGCTTGAGGCCGTTGGCCGCTTCCAGGCCGAGCAGGCCGCCGCCGATGACCACCGCATGCTTATGGGTCTTGGCGGTATCCATCATCATCTGGGTATCGGCGATATCGCGATAACCGATGACGCCTTCCAGGTCCTTGCCGGGAATTGGCAGGATGAATGGGTTGGAGCCGGTGGCGATGAGCAGGCGATCGTATTCGGCTTCGCTGCCGTCATCGGCGACCACCACGCGGGCCTTGCGGTCGATCTTCACCACCTTGCGGCCGAGCAGCAGCTTGATGCCGTTCTCGGCGTACCAGTTGAGGTCGTTGAGCACGATCTCTTCGAAGGTCTGTTCGCCGGCCAATACCGGAGAAAGCAGGATACGGTTGTAGTTCGGGTGCGGTTCGGCACCGAACACCGTGATGTCATAGAGGTCGGGGGCGAGCTTGATCAGCTCTTCGAGGGTGCGGACACCGGCCATGCCGTTGCCGATCATCACCAACTTGAGTTTTTTCATGCCGCCATCTCCTGAATAAAGCGCGGAAAAAGTGTCGCGAGCAATTTTTACGTGGCTCCGCGACGGCTCTAAGAGTGGCCACCAGGAATGGCTGGCCGTAAAACAAAAAAGGCGCCCTGCTAGTCAACTAGCAGGACGCCTTTGTCCAGTCCCGTTCTCTCGGGAAGCACGCCCTTCAACGTTGAAGGCTGCGCTTTATATATGTGTCAGAGCCAATGCAGGGCTTGTGCCAACTTGGCTATATTGCGTTTTTCAAGGCTTTTCAGGCACTTGCGGTGCCGGGTCGAGTGTGGATTTGCACCTTTTGAAGGCGTGTTGCGCTGCTTTGGTGCGATTCGTCGCTGCCGGCCTACTTCAATAGCAGCACCAGCAGAATCAGGTTGAGCAGCAGCGAGAACAGCGCCAGGCCGCGCCATACCAGCAGCGGCTCACGCTCGAGCAGCGGCCGTGGTCTGCTGCTCAGGGATTTGCGCTCGCCCTGTTCCAGAGCCAGCAGCCATTCCTCGGCGGTCTCGTAGCGCGTTTTCGGCTCGACGCTCAGGGCGCGGCTGAGGCTGTCGTCGATCCAGCTGGGCAAGTCCGGGCGATAGCGGCTGGCGGGTGTAGGGGTGCCGAAGCGCGGATGCTGAAAGGCTTCGATTTCTCCGTAGGGGTAGTGCCCGGTCAGCAGGTGATAAAGCGTCACGCCGGCGCTGTAGAGGTCCTGTTGCGGGCTTGGGGGGCTGCCGGCAAAGGCCTCCGGGGCGATATAGCTGGGCGTACCGGGCAGCTCATGGGCCTCGTCGCGCGATAATCCGGGACAGTACGCCAGGCCGAAATCCAGCACGCGCAGCTCACCGTCGTCGCACCACAGCAGGTTTTCCGGCTTGATATCGCGGTGCAGGATATTGCGCCGATGCAGCATGCCCAGGGCCTTGATCAGGCGCGGGGCAATATCCAGCCATTCGGGCAAACCGAGCGGGCCAGCTGCGCGTTGGCGCTCGGCGAGGGTTTGCCCGGCGTACTCGCGCTGGACGTAATACAGGTGCTGACGCTGCGGCAGGGGATGCACTTCGGCGAAGAAGCGCCCGGCGACGCGGCGCAGGAACCATTCTTCGAGCAGCAGTGCCGGCCCGGCTTGCGCCTCGTCGGTGCGACTGCTCGGCAGGGTTTTCAGCAGCCAGCGTCGCTCCTGGGTGTCGCGCACCCGATAGATCAGCGATTGGCGCGATTCGGCCAGCAGGCTGTCGATCCGCCAGCCCTCGAACGTCTGGCCTTCGCGCAGCTTGGGCGGCAGCGGCCAGTGCTCGAGTTGCGCGAGGGTATCGGCCAGCACGCTTTCTGGCAGCGATTCAACGCGCAGCAGCAGGGCGCTGGCGTTGTCCTGGCTGCCCGCCAGGTGCGCGGCATTGACCAGGGCCCGGGCTGCGGCATCGAGATCCTGTTCGTCATGCAGGATGCGCTGGATGCCTTGATCACCGAGCGTAGCCCATACCCCATCGCTGACCAAGGCGAAGCATTCGCCGGCGCGCAGTTCGCCGTCCAGGTAATCCACCACCAGGTGCTGGTCGAGTCCCATTGCCCGTTTGAGCACGTGTTGCATGCCCGCTTGTTCCCACACATGGTCTTCGCTGATGCGTTCGAGCTGACCCTGGTGCCAGCGGTAGGCGCGGCAATCGCCGACATGCGCCAGGGTGAAACGCCGGCCGCGCAGCACCAGGGCGGTGAGGGTGGTGAGCAGGGGCTGGCCGCCGCCATTGGCTTGCAGCCAGCGGTTATGGGCGACGAGCAGACGGTCGAGGGATTGGGTCACCGCCCAGGTTTCGGGGGTGGCGTAATAATCCAATGCCAGCGCTTGCAGCGTCGCGCGTGCGGCGAGGCCGCCGTCGGCGCACTGGCTGACGCCATCGGCCAGGGCGAACAGATAGCCCTTGCTGGCGGCCAAGGCCGGTGCGGGCGTCACCACGCGGATGGCGTCCTGATTCTCGGCTCTGGGGCCGATGGCGCTGGCTTCGCCGAAGGTCAATTGCAGGGCCATCGGGCTTCTCATTGGATAAATGACAAAAGTAGCGTGCTGGAGGGTTGAGGCAAAGGCGAGGCTGGGGCACGGCTGCGGGATAGATCGTCGCCGACTTCTCCCGCCTTTCCTGACCAGTGCGATGCAGCTGTGCCGGTCAGCCCCGCCTTTGCCTCAACCCTCCGTTATTTCAATCCGTAGGGCGGGAGAAACCCGCCATGCTCGCTGGGCTCTGCCAGATTGTCCCGCCCTACGTTCAGTTTGTGGCGCTTAACTTACACCCGTGCCGCGGTGACCGCAGCGCTGCCCCAGGTGGTGCGCCAGCGCTTCTTGACCCCGTACAGGCCGAACCAGGCGAGCACGCCGAGGCTGGCGAACAGCCACAGACCCAGCTGGTAGTCGCCGGTCTGCTGTTTGATCGCGCCCAGGCCCGCGGCTAATAGGAAGCCGCCGACACCGCCGGCCATGCCGATCAGGCCGGTCATCACACCGATCTCCTTACGGAAGCGCTGTGGCACCAGCTGGAACACCGCGCCGTTGCCGGCACCGAGGCCGAGCATGGCGATGACGAACAGGCTCAGCGCGGCGGCCGAACTGGGCAGGTTGAAGCCGACGGCGGCAATGCTCAGCGAAGCCAGGGTGTACATCATCAGCAGCGAACGGATGCCGCCGATACGGTCGGCCAGGGCGCCGCCGAGCGGCCGCAACAGGCTGCCGGCAAAGACGCAGGCGGCGGTGTAGTAGCCGGCGGTTACCGGGTTGAGGCCGTATTGATCGCTGAAGTAGCCGGGCAGGGCGCTCGCCAGGCCGATAAAGCCGCCGAAGGTCACGCTGTAGAAAAACATGAACCACCAGCTGTCGCGGTCGCCCAGGGCGCGCAGGTAATCGGCCGCGGCTTTCGGTTTCGGCCGCTCGGGGGCGTTCTTCGCCAGCAGGGCGAACAGCACCACGGTGATCAGCAGCGGGATCAGCGCCCAGCCGAACACGTTCTGCCAGCCGAACAGGGCGGCCAGGCCGGGAGCGAACAGCGCCGCGAACACGGTGCCGGAGTTGCCCGCACCGGCGATGCCCATGGCCTTGCCTTGGTGCTGCGGCGGGTACCATTGCGACGCCAGCGGCAGTGCCACGGCGAAAGCGGCACCGGCAAAGCCGAGAAACAGGCCGAACAACAAGGCGTGCTCATAGCTTTGAATGCCGATCTGCCAGGCACAGAACAGCGCCACTATGACCACGACTTGGCCAATCAGGCCCGCCGTTTTCGGCGACAGGCGATCGGCCAGAAAACCCATCAGCAGGCGCAGCACGGCACCGGCGAGGATCGGCGTGGCGACCATCAGGCCGCGCTGTTGCGCGGTCAGGTCGAGATCGGTGGCGATTTGCACAGCCAATGGGCCGAGCAGGTACCAGACCATGAAGCTCAAATCGAAATAGAGAAACGCGGCGAACAAGGTCGGGGTGTGGCCGGATTTCCAGAAACTCGTATTCATCGAAAACCTCATCAGCAAAATAGGATCCCGGTCGGGTGCGGCGCGCCGTGGTCGTGGACACGGCGGCCACAACCCACCGGGGAGATGCCGCACTTGTGGTGCGACATCCTGAGGCCGAAGCCGCAGCTGGGTTGAGAGAGTTGCGAGCATGAACGCCGGATCGCAGCGCCATACCTGCTCCAAACGCTGGAGCGTGAAACGAAAAACGCCGCATGAACCGTTCACCCTGAGGTGTGGTTCATGCGACGTCTTTGTCGTTTATCGAGCTGCCACCGTTGGCCGCCTTTGCTCATGTCTAAGCAAAAGCCAAGCCAACACCAGAACAGGGCGGTTTTTCAGGGGGTTGGACGATTTAGGTGCTCGGCGCGTGATGCAAAAGGGAGCGATACGATTACAGCTGCACCTAAACAGGGCGCACATTGGTGCTGTTTACCGTGCAGACGCTGGCGCTTGTAAACATGCTCGCCGGTGCTTGCGCCATCAGGCGCTCGGCAGCGTGCGTCGGTTGCGGCATAACCAGTAAGGGTAAAGCGATCAGGCTGGCCAGAAGGCCGGCGTGTCGGGTATGGCTGCGCAAAACTGCCATGACGATTCCCTCCGTTCTTGTTGTGACCTAAGACGTAGCAGATGAATTGCGCACTGTCATGCCGCATGGGGCGTAATCGAGCATGAGTGGTGCCTATCCCGACTACATGGCGACCAGCGGACTAGCCGCTGTACGAAACCCAGGCCCTTTGGAGGACAACCGCAGGCGCCGGATGTTCGGTTGCATAGGGCGCTCGCTTTATGGTTGACGCTTTTGTTTTTGTGGAGTAAGCGTTTTTAATGGCGGCGATAAGTTGCGCTGCCTTCTTCACTCATTCAGGGCCTGGCAGCGCTTGCCGGGGCGCCGGCAAGCGAGATGGAGGTGTGCGGTGAAACGACATTATTACATTAGCGATGACCTCGACGAGCTCGAAGTCCTCGAAGATGAGTTAGAGACCGACGGTATCAGTACCGAACAGATTCACGTGCTCAGCGAGCGGGATGCCGATGTGCAGCAACATCGCTTGAACGACGTGGCGTCCTTGATGAAGCAGGACATCGTGCATTCCGGGATAGTCGGCATGGTCGTCGGTGTGCTGTTGGCGCTGCTGGTTCTCGGTGGTGCCTACCTGCTCGGTTGGACCAACTCTCCTGCGGGCTGGGCGCCTGTGGGTTTCCTGGCCATCGTGATCATGGGCTTTTGCATGTGGGAAGGCGGTTTTTTCGGTATCCAGGTGCAGAACAGCCAGTTCAGGCGTTTCAAGCAACGGCTCGAAGAGGGCAAGCATGTGTTCTTCGTGGATGTGGAGCCCGAGCAGGAGACTCGACTGGAGCAAGCGGTCAGGCGTCATCCCAGGCTGATCGTCGCCGGGGTCGACTCAGCGGCGCCGAGCATGGCGGTGAATTTGCTGCAGCGGTTCAACCGCTTCAGGCGCGCTATCTAGCAAGTCGCTTTTGCCTCGCCCAGGTTCGAGGGAACGGCCTCGCCGACCAGCCCCTGGGCGTTGCTTGGCCGGTTTTCGGCAAGGGCTACTCCAGCCAATTGACCTTCGGGAACTTGGCGCTGAATGCCGCTGGCATTTCCACGACCTGCGCGTGTCGGTAGTTGAAGAAGACGAACCCGGATTTCGCCATGGCGATTGCCTTGTCGTCCTCCGGGCGGCTGATTCGAAAGATGATATCGCCGCCGTATTTATTGAAATCCATCACCCCGACCTCGAACAGCAGCCGGTCACGGGCGTGGGCCTCTGCGCGGTAAGTGGTCGCCAGGTCGGTCACTATGATGCCGGTACCGTCCTCGCGGGTTTCTTCGATGCCGAACTCGAACAGAAAGCGCGCTCGCGCCTCTGAAATCATCGAAATCATCGAGTCGTTACCCAAGTGATTGGCCGCATTGATATCGGTGACCCGTACGGTCAGCTGGGTGCTGTAGCAGAACTGGTCTTCGGGAAAATCGAGCTTCAGGCGGGCCATCGACGACACTCATGCGGGTTATATGGCGGCGATTGTACGTGAGGTGAAGCAGTGCGGCAGCGCTGCTTCAAAACCATGGTATGCCGCGGTTTCAGCGATGCAGGCTATTGAGCCAGAAAAACCGCACCCGACCGCCTTCGTCGCTGGGCCCGTAATTGTCCTGGATATAGGCGCCGGCTTTGAAATACAGCAACTGTGGGTTCCAGTAGCCGCTGAGCTGTCGGTAGTGCCCGCCCTTGTCGCCGTCGCTGCTGCTGACGGCAACTCCGAGCTTTCCACTCGGGGTGACACGCAAGTGATAACCGAAGCGCTCGCCGAGCTGAACGTTCTCCGCCAGCAGGATATTTTCCACCTCGGTGTCGCCGGGGCGCCTGCGCAATAACAGTTCGAGGCGACCGACGCCGCGCAAGTAGTGATATTGCAGTTTGAGCAAGGGGTCGTTTTCGCTGCCCTGTTGGTCTTTGCTATGAATCTGACCAATGATGATTTTGTTTCTGCTCGGCACTTGGTTGACCGCCAGTACGGCGCTCAAATAATTATCCGCGCTGGCGTGATGCCAGAAACTGAGGGTGCCATCGGTCTGCGTTTCGCGCAGTTCGCTGCGTGGGTAACGGGCATCCGCGGTGTGTGAACCGTCGACCGGTACCCAGAGGGTGACGCTGCCGTCCGCATGGCGGCGAAAGTAGCGACTCTCGTAGTTGTTGTTCAGCTGTGCTGTTTCGATGGTGGTGGGGCCGCTGTCGGTGGGGACGGAGAGGTTCCAGGTGGTCAGATCGAGCACGGTAAATCCTTATGACGTCTAGGCTTTTGCGCTCCCGCTAGGTCGAGAGCCCCCGTTCGGCGACCTGTGTGGGATGAAGTTCAATCGACCTGATCAATGGTATGGCGATAAACAATGAAACCCGCGTTATGCGGGTTTCATCGTATGACCATGGAGTCACTCAAGCGGCTGGGCGCTGCTGCTTCTGGTAGAGAAATTCCAAAACCGCTGCGCGGTATTCGTGGTAGTGCGCACTATGGGCCAGAGCGATACGGTCGCGCGGGCGCTCCAGATCGATCTGCAGGATCTCGCCGACACTGGCCGCCGGGCCGTTGCTCATCATCACGATACGGTCGGACAGCAGCACCGCCTCGTCGACATCGTGGGTGATCATGATCACCGTGTTGCCGAGGTCGGCATGGATCTCCATCAGCGAATCCTGCAGGTGGGCGCGGGTCAAGGCATCGAGAGCGCCGAACGGCTCGTCCATCAGCAACACCTTGGGCTGCATGGCCAGGGCGCGGGCGATGCCGATGCGCTGCTTCATGCCGCCGGATATTTCGCTGGGGCGTTTGTCCTTGGCGTGCATCATGTGCACCAGCTCCAGGTTGTGTTCGATCCATTCGCGCATTTCGCTGCGCGACTTGCTGCCGCGAAACACCTGACGCACGGCCAGTTCGACGTTCTGGTAGCAGGTCAGCCAGGGCAGCAGGCTGTGATTCTGGAACACCACGGCGCGCTCGGGGCCGGGGGAGTTGACTTCGCGGCTGTCGAGAATCACCCCGCCAGTGGTCGCCTGATAGAGCCCGGCGACGATGTTCAGCACGGTCGATTTACCGCAGCCGGAGTGGCCGATCAAGGAGACGAATTCGCCCTTGTCGATTTTCAGGTTGACGTTCTGCAGCGCGCAGTACAGGCCGTGGTCGGTGGGAAAGCTGATGCCGACGCCGGTCAGTTCGAGATGGTGATTGTTCATGGCGAGCTCCTGATTCTTAACGTAAATCGGCGTTCTTATCCCAGCTGACACGGCGCTGGAGCATAAGCATGAGGCGGTCGAGGACGAAGCCGATCAGGCCGATGACGACCACCGCGACCATGATCCGGCCGAGCGAGTTGGAGCTACCGTTCTGGAACTCGTCCCAGATGAATTTACCCAGCCCGGGGTTCTGCGCGAGCATTTCCGCGGCGATCAGCACCATCCAGCCGGTTGCCAGCGACAGGCGCAGGCCGGTGAAAATCATCGGGATCGCCGCCGGCAGAACGATCTGCCGCACATGGCGCAGCGGCGACAGGCTGAGCACGCGGCTGACGTTCTGCAGGTCCTTGTCCAGGTTGGCCACCCCGACCGTGGTGTTGATCACCGTCGGCCACAAGCAGCACAGCGCCACCGTAACCGCCGAGGTGACGAAGGATTTGGCGAACAGCGGGTCGCTGCTGGTGTAGACGGCGCTGACCACCATGGTCACCAGCGGCAGCCAGGCCAGCGGCGAAACCGGCTTGAAAATCTGGATCAACGGATTGATCGCGTTATAGATGGGCTTGCTCAGGCCGCAGACGATGCCCAGGGGGATGGCCACCAGCGAAGCGATGAGAAAGCCGGTCATGACCGTATAGAGACTGGTAAGTATCTGTTTGAAAAAAGTCGGTTTGCCGGTGTAAGGACGGATGGTGATAGTCGCCTCGGGGTCCTTCGCCAGCTTCTCGGCGTTGCGTTGTTCCTGGCGTTCGAAGAAGGCCTCGGCCTTTTTCTGCTCGCGCAGGTGTTCGTTGACCAGGGCGCCGAACTGGCTGGCCACCTGGGTCGGGCCAGGGAATTTACCGAGGCTGGTGTCGATGCTGCCGGCAACCATTTGCCAGAACAGAAGGAAAACCAAAACGCCGATCGCAGGCATCAATACGCTGGGTAACCAGCGTTTCAGGGCCGCGCTACGGGCGGATTTCAGGGCGTCTTGAATGGGCTGGGCGACGGCTGGGTTGCTCATCGTCTTGTCCTCGAAGCAGAGGGGAGCCGGAGTGTCCGGCTCCCGGGGCAGTTGATGCGTTACAGAACCGAGTCGGCCTTCAGGCCAATCTTGAATTGATTGATGTACTCGTTCGGCTTGCGCCCGTCGTAAGTCACGCCATCGATGAACTCGTTGGTCGGCGCGCGGAAGCCTTCTTCGCTGGCAGCGGGGAAGTCTTCTGCTTTGGCCTTGCCTTCCGCGATCAGCTCGTCTGCCGCGCTGCGGTACACCGCGGGCAGGTACACCTGCTTGGCGATATCGAAGTACCAGCTGTCGGGTTTGACTTCGCCGATCTGGCCCCAGCGGCGCATTTGGGTCAGGTACCAGATCGCGTCGGAGTAGTAGGGGTAGGTCGCGTTATGGCGGAAGAACACGTTGAAATCGGGTACGTCGCGCTTATCGCCTTTCTCGTACTCGAAGGTGCCGGTCATCGAGTTGGCGATCACCTTGGCGTCGGCGCCGACATACTCGGGACGCGAGAGGATTTCCACGGCTTCCTCGCGATTGGCGTTGTTGTTCTCGTCCAGCCACATGCCTGCGCGGATCAGCGCTTTGACCATGCGTTTGTGGGTTTCCGGGTTGGCGTCGGCCCAGGCTTTGGAGACACCGAGGACTTTCTCCGGGTTGTTCTTCCAGATTTCGTAGTCGGTGATCACCGGTACGCCGATGCCCTTGAACACCGCGGCCTGGTTCCAGGGTTCGCCCACGCTGTAACCGCTGATGGTGCCGGCCTCGAGGGTGGCGGGCATTTGCGGCGGCGGAGTGACCGAGAGCAGGGCGTCGGCGTTGAGGGTGCCGGTGATGTCGCCCTTGGCCGGCGCGTAGTAGCCCGGGCTGATACCGCCAGCGGCCAGCCAGTAGCGCAATTCATAGTTGTGGGTGGAAACCGGGAAGACCATGCCCAGGTTGAACGGCTTGCCCTTGGCCTTGTACTGCTCGATGACCGGTTTGAGTGCATCGGCCTTGATCGGGTGCACCGGTTTGCCGTTTTCCATCGGCACGTGCTTTTTCATTTCTTCCCAGACCGCATTGGACATGGTGATGCCGTTGCCGTTGAGGTCCATGGAGAAAGCGGTGACCACATCGGCCTTGGTGCCGAAACCGATGGTCGCGCCCAAAGGCTGGCCGGCGAGCATGTGCGCACCGTCCAGTTCGCCGGTGATCACCCGGTCCAACAGCACTTTCCAGTTCGCCTGGGCTTCCAGGGTGACGTACAGGCCTTCGTCTTCGAAAAAGCCCTTTTCGTAGGCGATAGCCAGCGGCGCCATATCGGTCAGCTTGATAAAGCCGAGCTTGAGTTCTTCTTTCTCCGGGCTGGCGGCCTGGGCGAGTTGCAGGCTCATGGGCGAGAGCAACATAGCGGCGGCGCAGCCGAGGCCGGTCAGGGTGCTTTTCAGTAAGGAGCGACGAACAGTGGAGTTACGCATAACGGTTCCTCAATTATCAGAAACGAAAAAAAAACGTCGCGGACCGCTCGGCCGATTGAGGCGAGGAGTCTTTGACGTCTTTGTCTATTCGTCCCGATCACCGCCGTTGGCGATCCTAAGACGTGTGTTGGTGTCTTGAGGGGGTATAAGCAAGGGGCTTGCCAAGTTGCCTGAAAGGCCTGAGGTGTCGGCGTGGGCAAGACGAGTCTAACGGCGGGATATGATCTTTATAGTGCTTATTTATCAGCTATTTAGCCGTGTTAATTGATCTTGATTATTAGCGGTTCGGCTACTGTGGATTGGCGGTGCGCGGTATTGCTACAACCATTGCCGCGACCGTTGCAGTGCACGATCGCGGTGGCCTGAGCGTTTTTGGTTCGATTTCCATGGCGAGCCCATGAATACCGGATGCAGGGCGCGCTCGACGGGTCATACGGTCAAGCTCTGCTGCTGGGCGAGCGGGCGCAATTGCTTCTCTTCGACGAACTCCTTGAGCCATTTCAGTACATCGACGGCGTCCCAGCGCGCCGGATCGAACATGGCATAAGCCAGCCCCTGGTAACCGACCACATCCAACTGCTTGTGATATCCGGCGCGTTGCAACAACGCTTCGATTTCCGCGAAGCAGGTATTGAAATGCACGCGGTTAAAGGGACTGCGTCCTTCGGTCACGATGCCTTCAAGGTGCAGTTCGGCGACCGTTGCACGAACTTTTTCCAGTGGCATGCAATTCACGCTGTTTTTTAGCTGCAGTACGTCGAGCATGGTTTGTTCTCCTGGGGGGCGTCCTGGATGGACCAGATTCGGCCGGGGCTGCACCATTTTGTTTAGCTGGGCGTGCTTTAGGTGGTCGTGGCGGTACGCCCGTTCCCGCATCTGGCGTTGCATTTCGCTCGGGTTGATCCTGTCGACAGGGTAATCTAAAAATACTGTACAAATAAACAGTATTCGATAATAGTAAGCCTACGACTTCAGCCATCACTCACCCATCGCCTCTGGCCAGATACGAATCGAACCACCGGAGGGGCTGCAGAGGAGCAAATAACAATGCAACAAATAGTGATGACAATTGTGCTACTGGGCCTATTGAGTGGCTGCGTTCAGCCTAAACCCCAAGCGGAGCAACCCAAGGTCAACGGCACTTACCTGGTGATCGAAAACAGTCAGGCCTGGGCGGTGTTGGTGTCAGACGGCAAGCGGGTGGAAGAGCGGGGCACGGTGGTGGATGTGATCAAGCTGCCCAGCCAAGAGTCGGCGGTTGCTGCCAGCTACGTCATCGAAACCCCTAATTGCGGCCGGGTGCAGTGGTTGACCGAACGCCGCGACGCCGCGGACGGCGTGACCACGCTGATGTCGTTGCATAACAACCAACAACTGGATAACGCAGGCTGCGTGATCGGCGCAGCGCTCAGCCGGGTCTGGACGGTACTGGATTATTCCGGCTGAGAGCCGGCAAGCGGCTCCGGTGCGGCTGAGCAGCGAACATGGCACGCCACTCAGCCGGGGGAGTCAGGGATTGACCAGGATCGAGAGCTTCTTCGAGTAGGTGCTGCCGTTGGCATCCCGTACCCGCACCATGAACTCGTTGGCGATCGGCGATGCGGCACCGGGCAGCGGCGTTCCCTCGATCACTCCGTTGAGCTGCAACGTCAGGCCCGCTGGCGGAAAGCCGCTGACCAACGTCCAGGTGCCACCGCCCACACCACCGCGGGACAACAGCTGAAGGCTATAGGGAATATTTACCCCGGCCTGGGGCAGGGTCTCGCCTGAGGTAATTGATAGGCCATTGGCCGGATGGCTGGTGGCCAATAAGTAGAATTTCGCTAGCCCGCCTTCGGTACCGCTGGTGCCATAGGTGTGCAGGTAGGAACCGGCCTTGAAGTACATGCCGATACCATCCCAGGACGGGTCCATCACCATGGTCGCCGGGATGCCGTTATTGGCCGACACCGAGGCGACTGCCGGTCCACCTGGCTGGCGTTCCACCTTGATCAGGTAACTGAACGCATCGCCGAGTTTGACGTTGTTGGCGATCACATGCTGGGTATAGGGCGGGCCCAGCACCGGTGTACCTTGCAGCTTGGTTATCACCCTGCCGGTTTGCTTGGCGAAATCATAGCGGTAGTAGACCAGCACCAGCGGCGCCGCATCGAAGCCATGCACTTGGCCTACGATCAGAATGCCATCCCGCGGTACCTGCATGACGCGCAGCTTCGCTTCGAGAATGGCATTGCCTTGGCTATTCCATGTCACCGTGTGGTTACTGGAATCGAGCATTTCGCGCAATTCGTTGCGCGGATGTCGGGAACCGCCGATCGTAACGCCGTTAACCGGGGTCCATAGGGTCATGGCGCCATCCGTGTCGGTGTGAAACCAGGGTGCAAGGGTGAAACCATTCGGGCCGCGGAGATGCATGGGCGCGATGCTGAGCGGGAAGCCGGTGGTTGGATTTGCGACCGGCATATCCAATCGCCAATTTTCCAAGGCGAAGTTGCCGCCAGGTGAAAGATCGGGGGCCAGTTCGGCATGGCTCTGGCTGATCGTGAGACTCAAGAAGGCGGCGGGCAGGAGTGTTTTGCTGGCAGATAGAAAAGAGCGATAGCTAGTCATCTTTAATCGTCCTGAATACAGATGGCGATAGGTTGTTGGCGCGCTCCTGGCTGCGATCCTGCAACGGTCAAATGCCGATCGTGGCTCGTCGGAAATGCTCACAAAAGCCGGCGGTAGAACTGCCGATGTTTTGACTGCAAAAGTTTCACGGCAGTCTTACCGCTGGTTAGCCAATCAACGCCGTTTGTCGCCTATTGGGCGGGCTAGAGGCTCTGGATTGGGGCGAGGCGCAGCAAGTACCAGGCGGATGTTGCGTCGGCATTGTCGGCGGCGATCCGGCGATCGGCGGCGGTATTTGGTAGGGGGCGGCTGTTGCAGAAGTAATAAGTAACGCCCACCCAGGCTTGGCGCCTGAGTGGGCTGCGGCGACTATTTTTCGCCGATGTTTTTACCGGTTTTGCCGGCGGGCAGCAGGCCGTCGGCGCGGAACATAGCCTTGATGCCACGCAGGGCTTGGCGGATACGATCCTGGTTCTCGATCAGGGCGAAGCGCACGTGGTCGTCGCCGTAGTCGCCGAAGCCGATGCCCGGCGACACGCAGACCTTGGCTTCCAGCAGCAGCTTCTTGGCGAACTCCAGTGAACCGAGTCCGGCGTATTGCTCGGGGATCTTAGCCCAGACGTACATCGAGGCTTTCGGGTTCACCACCATCCAGCCGATTTCATGCAGCCCTTTGACCAGCAGGTTGCGGCGTTGGCGGTATTGCTCGGCAATGTCGAGCACGCATTGCTGATCGCCCTCCAGCGCGGCGATAGCCGCGACTTGCAGCGGGGTGAAGGTGCCGTAGTCGTGGTAGCTCTTGATCCGTGCCAGGGCGCTGACCAGTTCCTTGTTGCCGACCATGAAGCCGATGCGCCAGCCGGCCATGTTGTAGCTCTTGGACAGGGTGAAGAACTCCACGGCGATGTCCTTGGCCCCGGGCACCTGCATGATCGACGGCGCCTTCCAGCCGTCGTAGACGATATCGGCGTAAGCCAGGTCGTGGATCACCAACACGTCGTATTGCTTGGCCAGGGCCACCACGCGCTCGAAGAAGTCCAGCTCCACGCACTGGGCGGTGGGGTTGGACGGGAAGCCGAGGATCATCATCTTCGGCTTGGGAATGCTTTCGCGAATCGCCCGTTCCAGCTCGGCGAAGAAGTCCACGCCGGGCACCAGCGGCACCGAGCGCACCTGCGCGCCGGCGATTACCGCGCCGTAGATGTGAATCGGGTAACTGGGGTTGGGCACCAATACGGTGTCGCCATGGTCGAGGGTGGCGAGCATCAGGTGCGCCAGGCCTTCCTTGGAACCGATGGTGACGATGGCCTCGCTGTCCGGATCGATCTCCACCTCATAACGGTCCTGGTACCAACGCGAGATCGCCCGGCGCAGGCGTGGGATACCGCGGGAAGTGGAGTAGCCATGGGTGTCTTCGCGCTGGGCGACCTGCACCAGCTTCTCGACGATATGCGGCGGTGTGGCGCCGTCCGGGTTGCCCATGCTGAAGTCGATGATGTCCTCGCCGCGACGACGGGCGGCCATCTTCAGCTCGGCGGTGATGTTGAACACGTAGGGGGGGAGACGATCAATGCGCGCAAAGCGGCGCGAAGCTGAATCAGCCATGCTTTCCTCGGAAACGTAAGCGCCCGGAACCGTCCGAGCGACGTTGGCCACTGCGGTGACCAGGTGGCGACGATAAACGCAGCGCCCGGCGCTTGTCGAGCGGATTATCGCCGTACCGCGCCGGCGCGGTGGTTCATGTCGGCGTGGTGCGTTTGAGTGCGCACAACAGCTCGATCAGCGTCTCGATATCGGCGTCGCTGGTGCGCCAGGACGAGACGCTGAGGCGAAAGGCCGGGCGCCCCTGCCAGACGGTCGGGCCGAACCAGACCTGGCCCGAACACTGTGCGGCGACACGGATCGCTACTGTCTGCTGGTCGCTATCGGCGCGCACCAATACCTGATTCAGCACGACCCGGTTGAGCACCTGATAACCGGCTGCGCGCAGCTGTGTCGCGAGGTGATTGGCCTGACGGATATGCCGGTCGATCATTTCACGCAGGCCGGCACGGCCGAGGGCGGACAGCGCGGCCCAGATCGGCACGCCACGCGCACGGCGGGAAAACTCCAGGGTCAGGTTCTTTTGCGCATCCTTGGAGGCGCTGGCGTAGACCGCATCGCTGTTCATCGCACTGGCCAGGGCGTCGGCATCGCGGCAGATGGCCATGGCGCCGTCATAAGGGGTGTTCAACCATTTGTGTCCGTCGGTGGTCCAGCTGTCGGCCAGCTCGACGCCTGTGGCGAGCGCAGCAGAAGACGAAGCGCGCGCCCACAAACCGAAGGCGCCGTCGACATGCACCCAGGCGCCGGCGGCCTTGGCCCGGGGGATCAGTTCGGCGAAGGGATCGAACTCGCCGCTATTCACCTCGCCGGCCTGCAGGCAAAGGATGCTCAACTCATCGAGTTCAGGAAGTTGTGCGGGATCGATCCGACCATGGCTATCAATCGGTGCGACTAGCAGGCGATTGATGCCAAAACCGAGAATGCGCAGGGCTTTCAGCACCGTTATATGGCAGCTGGCGGAGACCACCACGCGCACTTCCGGTGCACCGATCAAGCCGTCGCCGTCGAAATCCCAGCCCTTGCGCGCGAGCAAGGTGCGCCGTGCGGCCGAGAGGCAGGCCAGGGTCGAGGCGGTGGCACTGGTGCCGAACCCCACCGCGCTCGACGACGGTAAGCCGAGCAGCTCGACGATCCAGCGCCCGGCAATGCGTTCCAGGGTGTCGGCGACCGGTGAGTTGTCGAACGACGAGGCGCACTGGTCCCAGGCCAGCACCAGACGCTCCGCTGCCGCGGCGGCCGGCAGGGTGGCGCCAATGACGAAGCCGAAATAGCGCGGTCCGTTGGAGGCGACAGTCGCGGCCGAACCAATCTCATCCAGACGCTGCAGGACCTGGCTGGGTGGGCAGCCTTGCTCGGGCAGTGCCTCGTCGAAGGCCCGCAAACCCGCAATTGCGGCAGGCGGCGGAAACACCGGGCGGTTGGCGATGCCATCAAGGTATTGCAGGGCACGACGATCAGCCTCGGCCAGGAGCTGATGTTCTTCGTTGAGACTGGGCATAGGGGGCTCACTGTCGGCGGAAACTGTATGGGCATCCTAGTCGGCCCGGGAGTGGCGCAGCAGCCACACAGTTCGGTGGAGATGGCCGTACAGTTGTGCCTGGAACAGCAGCGGGATGGGAACAGTCGGCCGCCGAGCAGTACAGTCGGCCGCAGGCGGGGTCAGGAGAGGGCGATAAAAGGGGCGGCCGTCGATGGCCGCCCCGTAAGACTCAATTGCCCAGCATGTCGTGCATGGCGATGATCTGCTCGGCGACCTGCACCAACTTCTGTTGGCGGCTCATGGCCTGGCGGCGCATCAGGGTGTAGGCCTCTTCCTCGTTGCAGCTCTTCATCTTCATCAGCAGGCCCTTGGCCAATTCGATGCGCTTGCGCTCCGCGAGCTGGGCGTCACGGGCTTGCAGCTGGGCGCGCAACGCCTGGTCGCTTTCGAAGCGCGCCATGGCCACGTCGAGGATCGGTTGCAGGCGCTGGGCGTGAATGCCTTCGACGATATAGGCGCTGACGCCCGACTGGATGGCCTGGCGCATCACGCCGGGGTCGTGCTCGTCGGTGAACATGACGATCGGCCGTGGCTGGTCGCGCGAGACCAGCACCACTTGTTCCATCACGTCGCGGCTGGGCGATTCGGTATCGATCAGGATGACGTCGGGCCGCACGGCCTCGACCCGTTCGGGCAGGTCGATGGTCAAACCGGATTCGTCGATTACCTCGAAACCCGCCTCGATCAGTGCGGCTTGTAGACGACCGACCTTTTTCGGCGTGTCGTTGATCAACAGGATACGCAGCATGAAGGGCTCTCCTGTTCGTTACAGGCCGACAGCGGTGCTGTCGGCCAGGGCGTTGAGACTGAAGCTGCGAGCATAGCCGACCGGATCGCTACCATCCCAGACCTGGCCGTCGAGCAGTTGGCTGCTGCGCATCACCTCGGGTACAGCGATGCCCAGGCTTTCTGCGGCCTGGCGATATAGCCCGAGTTGGTGAACCTGCTGCGCCACAGCCAGGTAATCGGGGTCGTCACGCAATAGCCCCCAGCGGCGGAATTGGGTCATGAACCACATGCCGTCCGAGAGGTAAGGCATATTCACTGCGCCTTCTGCATGAAAGCGTAGCGGATGGGCGTCCAGCCAGGCGTGCCCGAGGCCATCCTGATACTGGCCGAGAAAGCGCGGCTGGATGACGTTCAATGGTGCATCCACGTATTCGCCGCCGCTCAGCAATTGTGCAGTGCTGCGTTTGTTCTCCTCGTTTTCATCGATGAAACGGCTGGCCTCGAGGATCGCCATGATCAGGGCGCGCGCAGTATTCGGGTTGTGCTCGACGAAGGTGCGGGTGCAACCGAGTACCTTTTCCGGATGATTCGGCCAGATCGACTGGCTGGTGGCCAGGGTGAAGCCGAGATTCTCCTCGACCGCCTGCGCACACCAGGGCTCGCCGACACAGAAACCATCGATACGCCGTGCCTTGAGGTGGGGCACCATCTGTGGCGGCGGGACCACGACGCTGTCGACATCGTCGAGTGGATGGATACCTTGGCTGGCGAGCCAATAATAGAGCCACATGGCATGGGTGCCGGTGGGGAATGTCTGGGCGAAGGTGAGTTTTGCGCCTTTTTGGTGCGCGCGCATGTTGAGTGCATCGCTAGTGGTCACACCTGCGAATTTCAGCCCATGGGACAGGTTGATGCTCTGGCCGTTCTGGTTCAGGCCCATCAATATCGCCATGTCGGTGGCGGATGCACCGCCAAGGCCGAATTGCGCGCCGTAAATCAAACCATACAGGCTATGAGCGGCATCCAGTTCGCCGCTTAACAGCTTGTCGCGCAAGGTGGCCCAGGAGGCCTGGCGCTGCAAATTGAGGGTCAAGCCATATTTTTCGGCGAAGCCCTGGGTCGCCGTGACAATCACCGAGGCCGCGTCGGTCAAGGCCATGAAGCCGATATTCAGTACGCGTTTTTCCGGGCTGTCGTTGCCGGCAACCCGGATGTGTGTGTCGTTACGGCTGATTTCATGCTCGCTCATTGCGTGTATCCCAGATCGATACAAGAGGCATCACACCACCGCGCGTAATAAATGGCAGATGGGGGCGAAGCCCGTTGTTTATCAAGCCGATTCCAGGGTGGAAAGGCTTTGCTGGGTTTGCCTAAGCAAGGCATATGCCAGTGATTGATGCCCGGCTGGGGTGTTCTATCTCACGGCAACGTCGTTGGCCCGAACGGCCTCCATAGCATTGACGGAGGCTCGGCCTCGGCGGTGCTCGCAAGCCGCATCTACCGCGGGGTGCGGCTCTTACGAACCCCGCGCCGCGGCTGATCCGCCCGGCCGGGCGCCGGATCAAACAAGCCCGAAAATAAAAACGCCCGATGCATTGCATCGGGCGTTTTTATCGGCTTGCTCGCGTCGAGCAAAAGATCACTCTTCGTCCATGGCACCCATGGCGGTGGTGTTGAAGCCACCGTCGACGTACATGATTTCGCCGCTGACGCCCGAGGCCAGGTCGGAGCAGAGGAAGGCGCCGGCGTTGCCGACTTCTTCGATGGTCACGTTGCGGCGCAGCGGGGTCTGCTTCTCATTGGCGGCGAGCATCTTGCGGAAGCTCTTGATGCCCGAGGCGGCGAGGGTGCGGATGGGGCCTGCCGAGATCGCGTTTACCCGGGTGCCCTCTGGGCCGAGGCTGCCGGCCAGGTAGCGTACGCCGGCTTCCAGGCTGGCTTTGGCCATGCCCATGACGTTGTAGTTGGGCATGGTGCGCTCGGCGCCCAGGTAGGAGAGGGTGAGCAGGCTGCCGTTGCGGCCTTTCATCATCTCGCGACCGGCTTTGGCGAGGGCGACGAAGCTGTAGGCGCTGATGTCGTGGGCAATGCGGAAGCCTTCACGGGTGGTCACTGCGGTGAAGTCGCCATCGAGCTGATCGCCCGGCGCGAAGCCGACGGAGTGAACGATGCAATCGAGGCCGTCCCATTGCTTGCTCAGGGCCTCGAAGACCGCGGCGATTTCCTCGTCGTTGGCCACATCGCAAGGGAAGCACAATTCGGGACTGGAGCCCCAACCGGCGGCGAATTCCTCGACCCGGCCCTTGAGTTTTTCGTTCTGGTAGGTGAAGGCCAGCTGCGCGCCTTCACGGTGCATGGCCGCGGCGATACCCGAGGCGATAGACAGTTTGCTGGCTACGCCAACGATCAGTACGCGCTTACCGCTTAGAAAACCCATATGTGTTCTTCCTCTTCCTGCTTTCAAGGATTAGCAGCAGCGGCTGGCGCCATAAAGGCGGCTTCCAGCAACTGCTGCGTATAAATATGTTGCGGTGCGGCGAAGATCGCATCCGCCGGCCCTTGTTCGACGACCTGTCCCTCCTTGACCACTATCAGATGGTGGCTAAGCGCCCGAACCACAGCCAAGTCATGGCTGATGAACAGGTAGGTCAGGTTGTACTTGGCCTGCAAAGTACGTAACAACTCCACCACTTGGCGTTGCACTGTGCGGTCGAGCGCCGAAGTCGGCTCATCCAACAGTATCAACGCCGGTTTCAAAACCAACGCACGGGCAATGGCGATACGTTGGCGCTGCCCGCCGGAAAACTCATGGGGGTAGCGATGCCGGGTTTCCGGATCCAGGCCCACCTCCAGCAATGCATCGACGATCGCTTGTTCCTGCTCCGCTTCTGTCCCCATCCGGTGAATCCGCAGCCCTTCGCCGACGATCATGCCGACCGTCATGCGCGGGCTCAGGCTGCCGAAGGGGTCCTGAAACACCACTTGCATCTGTCGGCGCAATGGCCGTACTTCGTGTTGCGACAACCCCTCCAGAGCCTGGCCCTGGAAGCGAATGGCGCCCTGGCTACCCAACAACCGCAGGATGGCCAGGCCCAGGGTGGACTTGCCGGAACCGCTCTCGCCGACGATGCCCAGGGTTTGACCCCGGGGCAGGCGGAAATCGATACCGTCCACCGCTTTTACATAGTCGACGGTGCGGCGCAGCAGCCCCTTTTTGATCGGGAACCACACGCGTAGATCGTCCACTTCCAGCAACGGCTCGCCTGCTGGGACATCCACCGGCTTGCCACTGGGCTCGGCGCCGAGCAATTCCTGGGTATAGGGATGCTGCGGTGCCTTGAACAGTTGCTCGCAAGACGCTTGTTCGACGATCTGTCCGCGCTGCATGACACATACTTGATGGGCAATTCGCCGAACCAGATTGAGGTCGTGGCTGATCAACAGCATCGACATGCCCAGGCGCGCCTGCAATTCCTTGAGCAGTTCGAGAATTTTCAGCTGCACGGTGACGTCCAGCGCGGTAGTCGGTTCGTCGGCGATCAGCAGTTCGGGTTCGTTGGCCAGGGCCATGGCGATCATCACGCGCTGGCGTTGCCCGCCCGACAATTCATGGGGGTAGGCCTTGAGCCGCTTGTGCGGCTGGGGGATGCCCACTAGCTCCAATAGCTCCAGAGTACGCGTAGTCGCGGCTTTGCCGGTCAGGCCCTTATGCAGGGCGAGCACCTCGTTGATCTGCTTGCCGATGCTGTGCAGCGGATTGAGCGAGGTCATGGGCTCCTGGAAGACCATGGCGATACGGTTGCCGCGAATATTACGCAGCTTGTTTTCGTCCAGCTTGAGCAGGTCCTGTCCCGCGTAATGGATGCTGCCACTCGGGTGCCGGGCCAGCGGGTAGGGCAGCAGGCGCAGGATCGAGTGGGCGGTGACCGATTTGCCGGAGCCGCTTTCGCCGACCAGCGCCACGGTTTCGCCACGCTTGATGGAAAAACTGACGTTCTCGACCACGCGCTGCTTCAGTTCGCCGGTGACGAACTCGACCGCCAGGTCGCGCACCTCGATGAGGGTATCGGACTCGCTCATATCACTTCCTCGGGTCGAAGGCATCACGCGCCGCCTCGCCAATAAACACCAGCAGGCTGAGCATCAACGCCAGTACGGCGAAGGCGCTGATGCCGAGCCATGGCGCTTGCAGGTTGGATTTGCCCTGGGCCACCAGCTCACCCAGGGACGGCGCGCCAGGCGGCAGGCCGAAACCGAGGAAGTCCAGTGCGGTCAAGGTGCCGATGGCGCCCGTGAGGATGAAGGGCATAAAGGTCATGGTCGAAACCATGGCATTGGGCAGGATATGGCGGAACATGATTGCGCCATTCTCCATGCCCAGGGCACGGGCGGCGCGCACGTATTCCAGATTGCGTCCGCGGAGGAACTCGGCGCGCACCACGTCGACCAGGCTCATCCAGGAAAACAGCAGCATGATGCCCAGCAGCCACCAGAAATTCGGCTGCACGAAGCTGGCGAGAATGATCAGCAGGTAGAGCACCGGCAATCCCGACCATATCTCCAGAAAACGCTGGCCGATCAGATCGACCCAGCCACCATAGAAGCCCTGCAGCGCGCCGGCGAACACGCCGATGATCGAGCTGCAAATGGTCAGAACCAGCGCGAATAGCACCGAGATGCGGAAGCCGTAAATCACCCGCGCCATGACGTCGCGGCCCTGATCGTCGGTACCCAGCCAGTTGTCGCTCGAAGGCGGAGCAGGGGCTGGAACCTGCAGGTCGTAGTTGATGCTGGAGTAGCTGAACGGAATCGGTGGCCAGACCATCCAGCCATCCTTCTCGGCGATCAGCTCCTGGATATAGGGGCTCTTGTAGTTGGCCTGCAATGGGAATTCGCCACCGAACACGGTTTCCGGATAGCGCTTGAACACCGGGAAGAACCACTCGCCGTCATAGCGCACCACCAGCGGCTTGTCGTTGGCGATCAGCTCGGCGCCGAGGCTGAGAACGAACAACGCGAGGAATAGCCACAACGACCACCAGCCGCGTTTGTGCGCCTTGAATCTATCGAAGCGTCGCTGATTAAGTGGGGAGAGCGCCATCTCAAGCCTCCCGGCTTTCGAAGTCGATACGTGGGTCGACCAGGGTGTAGGTAATGTCGCCGATCAATTTCACCACCAAGCCCAGAAGCGTGAAGATAAACAGGGTGCCGAACACCAAGGGATAGTCGCGATTGATCGCCGCCTCGAAACTCATCAGCCCGAGGCCGTCGAGAGAGAAGATCACCTCGATCAGCAAGGAACCGGTGAAGAAGATGCCGATGAAGGCCGAAGGGAAGCCGGCGATGATGATCAGCATGGCGTTGCGGAACACATGGCCATAGAGCACGCGGTTGTTGCTCAAACCCTTGGCGCGGGCGGTGGTCACGTACTGTTTGCCGATCTCGTCGAGAAAACTGTTTTTGGTCAGCAGCGTGAGGGTGGCGAAGTTGCCGATCACCAAGGCCGTGATGGGCAGGGCCAGGTGCCAGAAATAGTCGAGAATTTTTCCGCCCAGGCTGAGTTCGTCGAAGTTGTTCGAGGTCAGCCCGCGCAGTGGAAACCAGTCCCAATAGCTGCCGCCGGCAAACAGCACGATGAGCAGAATGGCGAACAGAAACGCCGGAATCGCATAACCGATGATGATCGCCGAACTGGTCCAGACATCGAAGGCGCTGCCGTGGCGGGTGGCCTTGGCGATGCCCAGGGGAATGGAGACCAGATACATGATCAGGGTGCTCCATAAGCCCAGGGAAATCGACACGGGCATCTTTTCGATGATCAGGTCGATGACCTTGGCATCGCGGAAAAAACTATCGCCGAAGTCGAGCTGGGCATAGCTCTTCAACATGATCCAGAACCGTTCGGGCGCCGATTTATCGAAGCCGTACATTTTCTCTATCTCGGCGATCAAGTCGGGATCCAGGCCCTGGGCGCCGCGGTAATTGGAACCGGCCACCGAGACTTCGGCGCCGCCGCCGGCGATACGGCTGGTGGCGCCCTCGAAGCCTTCCAGCTTGGCGATCATCTGTTCCACCGGGCCGCCGGGTGCGGCTTGAATGATGGCGAAGTTGATCAGCAGAATGCCGAACAGCGTCGGAATGATCAGCAATAGACGACGAACAATATACGCCAGCATCTTATTGCTCCGTGCTCGCCGGTAACTCGGCTTCAGGTATTACCGGCGCAGGTTCGGCTTGCGCCCGAACCCACCAGGTATGCAGGCCGATATCGAATAGCGGGGTGGTTTTCGGGTGTTCGAGGCGGTCCCAATAGGCCACGCGCCAGGTCTTGATATGCCAGTTGGGGATCACATAGTGGCCCCACAGCAGCACCCGGTCGAGGGCACGGGTATGGGCGATCAGGCTTTGTCGGGAGTCGGCGCCGATCAGCCCTTCGACCAGCAGGTCGATCGCCGGATCTTTCAGACCGATGAAGTTGCGGCTACCGGGATCGTCGGCGCTGCTGGAGTGCCAATATTCGCGCTGTTCGTTACCCGGCGAGTTGGACTGGCCAAAGCCGCTGACGATCATGTCGAAGTCCCGCGAGCGCAGGCGATTGATGTATTGCGAGACATCGACCCGGCGAATCACCAGCTCGATACCCAGGTCCGCGAGGTTGCGCTTGAACGGCAGCAATACCCGTTCGAACTCGGGTTGCGCGAGGAGAAACTCGAGGTTCACCGGCTTGCCCTCGGCGTCGAGCATCTGATCCTCTTCGATACGCCAGCCGGCCTCTTGGAACAGTTGGTAAGCGCGACGTTGCTGATCGCGGATGATGCCGCTGCCGTCGGTGACCGGCACGCTGAATTCGTCGGTGAACACCTGCGGCGGAATCTGCTCGCGTAACGGCTCGAGAATCTTCAATTCCTCGGCACCGGGCAAGCCGCTGGAAGCCAGCTCGGAATTGTCGAAATAGCTACGGGTGCGGGTGTAGGCGCCATTGAACAGTTGGCGGTTGGCCCACTCGAAGTCGAACAGCAAGCCCAGGGCTTCGCGTACCCGGCGATCCTGGAACAGCGGGCGGCGGGTATTGAAGATAAAGCCCTGCATGCCAGTGGGGTTGTGATTCTGGATTTCTTCCTTGATCAGGCGCCCATCGGCGACGGCGGGGGTGTCGTAGGCGGTGGCCCAGTTCTTCGCACTGGTCTCCAACCAATAGTCGAATTGGCCTGCTTTCATCGCCTCCAGGGCGACAGTGTTATCGCGGTAGTAGTCGATGCGCATGTCGTCGAAGTTATAGAAGCCGCGATTGACCGACAGATCCTGCCCCCACCAGTCCTTGACCCGCTCATAGCGAATCGAGCGCCCGGCCTGGACTTCGGCGACTTTATAGGGGCCGCTGCCCAGGGGGATTTCCAGGCTGCTCTTGCTGAAGTCGCGCTTGCTGGGCAATACCCGCAGTTGTTCGAGCGCGGGCAGCAACTGCTCGGTGCCGCCCTTTTTCACGTCGATACGCAAGCTTTGTTTGTCTGCGCTGCTGTAACCGGTGATCGCCGCCAAGGGCTTGAGCGCTTCGTTTGTCGAATCGGCCGCTTTTTGCAGGTTCAATTGCAAAAGCTCGGCGTTGAGTTTCTTGCCGTTGGCGAGGCGGGCGTCTTCATGGATACGCAGGGTGATACTGGCTTTATCCGGCGCTTCGACGATATCGACAATGTTGTCGTCGCCCAATTGCGGCTGCTGCGACGTGTCGCTCTCGTCCAGCTCGGTCCACGAGTGCTTCGGCAGCACCGGCAGTTGTCCGAGAATCAGCGGTAGTTCGCGGTTGCCGGCATGCTTGAAGACGAAGCGCACCTTGTTGGGGCTTTCCACCTCGACCCGCTCGACATCGGCGTAATAGCCGCGGTACATGGGCGAGCCTTTGCTCATCAAGGTTTCGAAGGTGAACTTGACGTCATCGGCGGTGACCGGCTGGCCGTCGTGGAAGCGTGCTTCGGGGCGTAGATAGAAGCGTACCCAGGTGTTATCCGTAGCCTTCTCGATCTTTCCGGCCAGTAGGCCGTACTCGGTAAAGGGCTCGTCCAGGCTATGGCGGGTCAGGGTGTCGTAAATCAGGCCGATATCGTCGGCGGAAACCCCTTTGTTGATAAAGGGGTTGAGGCTGTCGAAACTGCCGAAACCGGCTTGGCGCAAGGTGCCGCCCTTGGGCGCGTCCGGGTTGACGTAGTCGAAGTGCTGATAATCGGCGGGGTACTTGGGCGGTTCGTCGTACAGCGTCAGTGCATGTTTGGGGGCGGCCTGGGTCAGGCTGGCCAGGCCAAGCAGCAGAATGCCACTGCCATGCAGGAGTGCGGTGCGCAGAGAACGCGTCATCGGTCTTTCTCCGTGGGTTTCAGCCACCAGCTACGCAGGCCCAGGGTATAGGGCGGCACGGTGACGAAGGCGAACCGGTCGCGGTAAGCCAGGCGGTGATAATTGATGTACCAATTGGGGATGGTGTAATGCTGCCAAAGCAAAACCCGGTCCAGAGCACGGGTTGCGGCAATCTGTTGATCGCGGGTTTTCGCCGAAAGCAGCTTTTCCAGCAAGGCATCGACTACAGGGTGATCGATCCCGGCATAGTTTTTACCGCCTTTGATCTTCGCCTGGCTGGAGTGGAAATACAGCCATTGCTCCAGGCCAGGGCTCAGGGTTTGCCCGAGGGTCAGGGAGATGGCGTCGAAGTCGAATTGATCCAGCCGTTGCTTGTATTGCGCCCGGTCGACGCTACGGATGCCGGCCTCGATACCAAGACGCGAGAGGTTCTGGATATAGGGTTGGTAAATCCGCTCGAGCCCCGGGTTGACCAATAGGATCTCGAAGCGCAGGACTTCGCCTTTGCTGTTGACCAAGCGCTCGCCGGAAGGCTTCCAGCCCGCTTCGGCCAGCAGCCCGAGAGCGCGGCGCAGGGTTTCCCTGGGAATGCCGCGGCCGTCGGTTTGCGGAATCTGGAAAGGTTCGGTGAACAGCCGGGCCGGCAGTAGCTTGCGGTGGGGCGAAAGCAACAGCCATTCGGCCCCTTCGGGTTTGCCGGTCGCGGAAAATTCACTGTTGGGGTAGTAGCTGCTGGCGCGGATGTACGAGTCGCTGAACAGCGCGCGGTTGGTCCACTCGAAATCGAACATCATCGCCAGGGCTTCACGCACCTTGCGATCGGCGAAGACCGCGCGCCGGGAGTTCATGAACAGCGCTTGGGTCTGGGTCGGAATACTGTGGGGGATTTCCGCTTTGATGATCTCGCCGCGGTCCACCGCGGGGAAGTTGTAGCCATTGGCCCAATTCTTCGCCTGTTGCTCGATATAAAAGTCGAATTCGCCGGCCTTGAAGGCTTCGAAGGCAACATGGCTGTCGCGGTAGAACTCCACTTCGAGCCGATCGAAATTGTACTTGCCGCGATTGACCGGCAATTGCTCGCCCCACCAATCCTTCACCCGGCTGAACGTGAGGCTGCGCCCCGGCCTCACCTGGGTGATGCGGTAAGGACCGCTGCCCAGCGGCGGTTCGAAAGTGGTGGCCTTGAAGTCGCGGTCTTTCCAGTAATGCTGCGGCAGCACCGGCAGTTCGCCCAGGCGCATGATCAACAAGGGGTTGCCGGAGCGTTTGAAGACGAAGCGGATACGGTGACGGTTGAGGATGTCGACGCGCTTTACTTCCTGCAGATTGGTGCGGTACTGCGGGTGGCCATCCTTGAGCAGCAGGCGGTAGGAGAACGCCACATCGTAAGCCGAGATGGGCACGCCGTCATGGAAGCGCGCTTCGGGTCGCAGGTTGAACACCACCCAGCTGCGGTCGTCGCTGAACTCGATCGACTTGGCGATCAGGCCGTAGCTGGAGGCGGGTTCGTCGCCCGAGGGATCGTAGGCGCCGGTGCCGGCCATCAAGGTTGCGTTCAGCTCGGTGACGCCGTATTGCTGGAAGTTCGCCGTGCTGATCGGGCTGCTGCCCTTGAAGGTGTAAGGGTTGAGGGTATCGAAGGAGCCCGACGCCATGATGCGGACGGTGCCGGCTTTGGGCGCGTCGGGGTTTACCCAGTCGAAATGGGTAAAGCTCGCGGGGTACTTGAGCGCCCCGAATTGCGCATAGCCGTGGCTTTCGCGAAGGCTTGCCGAAGCGGGAGCGCCGATAACCAAACTGAGGAATAGTGCAAAGAGGAGACGCATCAAGTGAAAAATCCAGTCCGTGGCGTCTTGTAGGCTATAGGCTCGGTACAGTAACAGCTTGTATAGGCAGGAAAAAGACCGTATCTCAGACTGTGTGAAAACTACTGCGCTCGGTTATGCGGCGTTAAAAACAGGCCGGGACACGTTGGCTCGGCAAGCCGCTTGCGGCTAACGCGCTTCAGCGCGGCCTGAAGGGCGAGCGAAGCGAGTAATGCTCAGAACCGGTAAACTCGCGTGCGGGCCCAGACCGCTTCCTCGCCTGTTTTTGCCTTGCCTGGGCGGCCCCGCCTAACCTTCGCGCGCTACGTTTTCACACGGCCTGGCCCGGCGGCGATGCCAAGCAACATCTTGCTACACTCGAAGAAATCACAAAGAGGGCTTGAATTTGGGTACCCATAGCCACGGCTTGCAATCTTGGATCGACCGCTTGAATCAAGCCGAGTTGCCCGCTCTAGCGGCCGTGGTGCAGGACCTGCATCGCCTGGCGCAACAGGATAAATCCTCGGTGCAGCAGTTGGCCGACGTGTTGCTGCGAGATGCTTCGCTGACCTCGAAAGTGCTGCGCATCGGCAACAGCGTCTACTACAACCCCTCTCAGGAAGCGATCAAGACCATCTCGCGGGCCATCGTGATGATCGGCTTCGACAACGTGCGCTTGATCGGCATGTCCGTTGCGCTGATCGATGGCTTGCTGGTCCGCGCGCCGCGCGAGCAACTGCAGGAGTTGCTCGCGCGTTCGTTCCATGCAGCGGTGCAGGCGCGCAATATCGCCGGCTACGTATTGGCCAAGCATCAGGAAGAGGTGTTTATCGCCGCCTTGCTGTTTCACTTGGGCGAACTGGCGTTCTGGGGCTGCGGCGGCGACCAGGCTGACGAACTGGCGAGCGCCTTGGCGCAGCCGGGAGTGGATGTGGACGAGGCGGTGCAACAGGTGCTGGGCACCAGCTTTCGTCAACTGACCCAGGGCTTGGTCAAGAGTTGGAACCTGGGCGACATCGTCAGCCAGGCACACAACACCGCCAACCGCAACGACCCAACGGTATTTTCGGTCAACCTCGGCGCCCGGATCAGTCAGGCGGCGCTGGAGGGCTGGGACTCGGCGGCGATGGAAAGCTTGATCGAGGAAATGGCGAATTTTATCGGTGTCACCCCTGAGGAAGCTTTGCAGCAGGTGTTCGCCAGTGCCGAAGAGGCGGTCAAGGTGGCGACCACCTTCGGTGCCAGCAAGTTGTGCAAGCTTATTCCCAATACCGACCCTGAGCAGATCCGCGAGCAGCAGGAGCTACGTCGAGCCCGTTTGCTGCAACCCAATCTGTTGACCCTGCAACAGGCGCTGCAAGACCTCGGCATGATGGCCAGCAAGCGCGGCGATGTCGCGCAGATCATCGACACCTTGCTCAAGGGCTTGCACCAAGGCGCCGGGCTGGAGCGGGTCATGTTGGTGGTGCTGGCCGACGGGCACAGCTGCTTTCGCACCAAGCGGGTGGTTGGCGAAGGCAGCCAGGGCTGGCTGAGCGATTTCGTATTGCCGGTCGACCAACCCGAGCAGCAGCACATATTCAGCTATGTGCTGCGCAATAGAGAGGCGTTGTGGATGGGGGTGCCGGCCAGTTACAACCTCGCCGAATTGGTCACCCAACCGATTCGCAAATCCCTCGGCCAGGGCATGTTCTTTATCGCCCCATTGCTCGCGGGCACCCGCGAGATCGGTGTGGTGTATGCCGACAACCGGGTCTCGGGGCGGGCTTTGAAGCATGAACAGTTCGTCGCTTTTCAGCGCTTTTCCCAGTTGACCGGACGTTGCCTGGATGCGCTGAGCAAGCGTTCCTGAAATCAGTTGGGCAGATACAGGGTGAGTGTCTGTCCCGGCTTGAGCGCTTTGCCGGCTTTGGGATTCCAGTTTTGCAGATGCTGCATGCGTACCTTGAATCGCTTGGCGATCAGGTACAGCGAATCACCGCTGCGCACCCTGTAATAAGTCGCGGCTTTGCGTGCTGAAGTGCTGGAGGCAAGGTGCACAGGCGCGCTGCCGTCCTTGAAATTGAGCACCTGGCCGACGCGCAGGTTGTTGCCCCTGAGGTTATTCCAGCGCTTCACATCGGCGACCGAAACCTTGTGCGCCCTGGCCACCAGCCAGAGGTTGTCGCCATTCTTAACCCGGTAGGTGCGCGAGGCGGCGGCTGTACTGCTGGTGCTGGTCGAGCTCTGAAACAGCGGCTCGTTTGGCGAGACGCCGGGTTCGGCCGGAATACTGAGGATCTGACCGACGCTCAAGTGGTTGCTGGTCAGCCGATTGATATCTTTAAGGGTGTTGACCGTTAGCCGATAGCGGGTGGCGATGCCGTGCAGGCTGTCGCCCGAACGCACCCGGTATTGCTGCCAATCGACCAGCTCTTCCGGCTTCATCAGCAGCAGGTTGGCGGTCAGGAGCTCGGCTTTACTCGCCGGCACCAGCAAGTGCTGAGGGCCATCGAGGGTGATCCGCCGTTTGAATGCAGGGTTGAGCAGATACAGCTCGTCTTCGTCCAGGTCCGCCAGGGCGGCGATACGGGATAGGTCCATGCGCTGCTTGAGTTCGACCTTCTCGAAGTAAGGCTCGTTGGCGATCGGCTCCAGGCTGACGCCGTAGGCTTCCGGGCTCATCACCACTTGGGATAAAGCCAGTAGTTTGGGCACATAGTTCTGGGTTTCGCTCGGCAGCGACAAGTTCCAGTAGTCGGTCGGCAAGCCCAGCTTGCGGTTGCGTTCGATAGCGCGGGCGACCCGGCCTTCGCCGGCGTTATAGGCGGCCAGCGCGAGCAGCCAATCGCCACCGAACATCTCATGCAGGCGCGACAGGTAATTCATCGCTGCATTGGTCGAGGCCATGACATCGCGGCGGCCGTCATACCAGCTGGTCTGGCGCAGATTGAAACTGCGACCGGTGGAGGGGATGAACTGCCAGAGCCCAACGGCATCGGCGTGGGAATAGGCGAGGGGGTTATAAGCGCTTTCGATCATCGGCAGCAGCGCCAACTCCATCGGCATATTGCGCTCTTCCAGACGCTCGACGATGTAGTAGATATAAGGGTTGCTACGTTCGCCGACTTTTTCCACGAAAGACGGATTGCTGACGAACCACAACCGCTGTTGTTCGATCCGCGGGTTGATACCTATCGCGTCCTGCAATTGATAGCCGTTGCGTACGCGCTCCCAGATGTCTTCAGGTTCCGGCACTTGCAGCGTGGTGGTAAGCCATTCCGGCTCTCGCTCCATGCCCACTGCTGTATCGGTATCGCGACTCCGATCAAGGGAGGACGAGGTGCTTTGACAGCCGCTCAGGACGACGCAAAAAACCACCGCGAGCGCCTGAGTGCTATGTGCCAATGCTTTTAAATTCAATAGTTTGCATGATGGTAAGAGCATTGGCTGAAGAGTTCTTGTTGTACCGAGAATCGGGCGATTCTAGGAATCGATGCTCGACTGGTCAAGTTTTAACCAGCTTTTTGCCGAGTGGTCGCGCTTTTAGAAATTATCTTTCCATGCCCGCAAGCGGGTGAATACCTGGGCGCTGGAGCGATTTTCCGCCCCCTCGCGACAGTTGAGGGTTTCGATTACGGCCGGCTCGGCGCAACGCAAAAAAGGATTGGTAGCGCGCTCAAGCGCCAAGGTCGAAGGCAGGCTTATTTGCCCTGCCTGGAGCCAGGCGGCGACCTGCCGCAGGCGTTCGGCGATCTGCGCATTGTCGGGCTCGACCGCTTGGGCAAAGCGTAAATTGCTCAGGGTGTATTCATGGGTGCAGTACACCAGGGTGCGCTCGGGTAGGGCGGCCAGGCGCTGCAGCGACGTGTGCATTTGTGCGGGGCTGCCTTCGAACAGTCGGCCACAGCCTGCGGCGAACAGGGTGTCGCCACAGAATAACCAGTGCTGCTCGGCCTGGTAATACGCGATATGTCCGAGGGTGTGGCCCGGCACCTCGATGACGTTCAACGTATGGCCGAGCACTTCGACGCAGTCGCCGTCCTTGAGTGCGCTATCGCGTTCGGGGATGGTTTCCCGGGCGGGGCCGAGCACCCGGGCGCCGGTCGCGGCCTTGAGCTGGGCGATGCCACCGACATGGTCGTGGTGGTGGTGGGTGACCAAGATATCGCTGAGTTGCCAGCCGGGGTGGGCGTTCAGCCATGCCAGCACGGGGGCGGCGTCCCCCGGATCGACCACGGCGCAGCGCTGTTGTCCGCTGTCTTGCAGCAGCCAGATATAGTTGTCGGAGAAAGCCGGTAGAGCGTCGATTTTAATCATGACACGGGTCGCTATGCGGGCTACAAAGGTGCATCTTAGGCTGCATTGAAAGTCACGGCTACGCAGGTGATACCTATGTCTGATCATCCCTTCGCCCAAGCCGACGCCGATTGGCTGAGTCTGATCGGTGCCGCCCGCGGCTGGTTCAACGGCCCCCACGGGCAGTTGCTGCTGGAGGAGGAGCAGCGTCTGCTGGAGGAAGAACTGGCACGGTTTTTCGGCAGCTACCTGGTGCATTACGGCCCCGCCGCGGAAGAAACCGCGAGCGCGGCGCAGATTCAACGCAGCGTACGTCTGGGCGCGCCTTTCCGCGGTGTGGATATCGTCTGCGAGGAGCAGGCCTGGCCACTGACCGAGCACGCCGCCGATGTCGTGGTGCTGCAACATGGCTTGGACTTCAGCCTGTCGCCCCACGGCTTGTTACGTGAAGCCGCGCGTAGCGTCAGGCCCGGCGGCCACTTATTGATCCTCGGGATCAATCCGCTGAGCGCCTGGGGCGTGCGCCATCTATATACCCAGGACGCCTTGAGACAAGCGCGCTGTATTGCCCCGAGCCGCGTCAGCGACTGGCTGCACCTGTTGGGTTTTGCGCTGGAGAAACGCCGCTTCGGATGCTATCGTCCGCCGCTTTCTTCCGTGGGCTGGCGGGAACGCCTGGCCGGTTTGGAAGCCTGGGGGGACGCTTGGCAATTGCCGGGCGGCGGCTTTTATATTCTGGTGGCGCGCAAATTGGTGGTGGGTTTGCGCCCGTTGCGCCAATCGCGCCGCGAGCCCATGGGCAAGCTGTTGCCGCTGCCGGTGGCCAAGGTCAGCCGGCGCAATTCCGAGCATTAAGACGAACTATGAGTGAACAGGTCGAGATTTACACCGACGGCGCCTGCAAGGGCAATCCCGGCGTTGGCGGGTGGGGTGCGCTGCTGATTTTCAAGGGCGTGGAAAAAGAGCTCTGGGGTGGTGAGGCGCAAACCACCAACAACCGCATGGAGCTGACCGCGGCGATCCGCGCCCTGGCCGAGCTCAAGCGCAGCTGCGACGTGCGTCTGGTGACCGACTCGCAGTACGTCATGCAGGGGATTCAGGATTGGATGCCCAACTGGAAGAAGCGCGGCTGGAAAACCGCGACCAAGCAACCGGTGAAGAACGCAGATCTCTGGCAGCAGCTCGATGAGCAAGTCAACCGCCATAGCGTGACCTGGCAGTGGGTGCGCGGCCATAACGGCCATCCCGGTAACGAACGTGCCGACCTGCTGGCCAACCGCGGCGTCGATGAAATGAGAGGCTTGAAACATGCGTAGTGTCGTACTCGATACCGAAACCACGGGCATGCCGGTGGCCGATGGCCACCGGATCATCGAAATCGGCTGTGTCGAGCTGATCGGCCGGCGGTTGACCGGGCGTCATTTCCACGTCTACCTGCAGCCGGATCGCGAAATCGACGAAGGCGCCATCGCCGTTCACGGCATCACCAACGAGTTCGTGCAGGACAAGCCGCGCTTCAAGGAAATCGCCGACGAGTTCTTCGAGTTCATCAAGGGCGCGCAGCTGATCATCCACAACGCGGCGTTCGACGTCGGCTTCATCAACAACGAATTCGCCCTGATCAAGCAGAACGAGCGCGCCGATCTCAGCGAGCATTGCTCGATTCTCGACACCCTGCTGATGGCTCGCGAGCGCCATCCGGGGCAGCGCAACAACCTCGACGCGCTGTGCAAACGTTATGGCGTCGATAACTCCGGTCGCGACCTGCACGGCGCCTTGCTCGACGCCGAGATCCTTGCCGACGTCTACCTGACCATGACCGGCGGGCAGACCAATCTGTCGCTGGCCGGCGAAGGTTCCGAAGGCGATGGCAACGGTCGCCAGCAAGCCAGCCCGATTCGCCGCCTGGCCGCCGACCGCGCGTTGACCCGGGTGATCCGCGCCAATACCGATGAACTGAGTGCGCACCTCGCGCGTTTGGCGATCATCGAAAAATCCGCGGGCGCGCCGTCGCTATGGGCGCAACTGGAACAGCAGGAGGGGTAGTCGTCCTGCTTGGCCGGGTCGCTGATTATCGACAGTCAACGCCCCGGCTCGCCCTGTCGGCGCTCTTGTTAAGATGCCGCGCTTTTTCCCGTCCCAGCCTTGGTAGCCCTCGATGCCCGAGCTTTCCGCCATTCGTCTCGATGAGATCGACCGCCAGTTGATTGCCGCCTTGCAGCTCGACGCCCGCGAGAGCGTCGCCATGCTCGCACGCAAGCTCGGTATCGCGCGCACCACGGTGATTTCGCGCATCGCCCGCCTGGAGAAAAGCAAGGTCATCACCGGCTATGGCGTGCGCTTGGGGCAGAGCGTGACCGAGGGTGGGTTGCAGGCCTATGTCGGCATCACTCTGCAGCCGCGGTCGGGTAAGGAGGTGTTGCGGCGGCTGAGCAATATGCCCGAGGTGCAGCAGCTGTGTACGGTCAGCGGCGAATTCGACTTCGTCGCCTGGCTGCGCGCCGATACGCCGGAACGGCTGGATCAGTTGCTCGACGAGATAGGTGCGGTGGACGGCGTGGAGAAGACCACGACCTCGATCATCCTGTCGTGCAAGATCGATCGCGGCGGGCGCTTGTAGGGGCGAATCAGGCAAGCGGCTTTTGTAGCCCGGATGCAATCCGGGGCGGCGGTGCCGGCCATAAGAGAATCCCCTGATTGCATCCGGGCTAGATGCTGAGCGCAAACATCTGCCCGCCGGGGCGGGCAGGTTGTTTCGTCCGTTCTATGCGGCTTCCAGATCCTGCACGGCGTTTTCCTCGTAGGCTTTACCAAAGCGGTTGGCGAGGAAGTCGTCGAGCGACACCTGCTCCTGACTGATAAAGCCCGATTGCGGTAATTGCTTGGCGCGGAACAGATCCAGCGCGGCGCAGATGCCGGCGGCGGTGGTGATCTGGATGGCGCTGGTAACCCGGCCGTTGCGCACGTCGGCGAAAATCTTGCGGCTGAACACCTGTTGCACCAGCTTGCCGTCCTTCAGCCCGCTGACAGTGACGAACACCAGCACCACGTCCTGCATGGTGCTCGGCACGGCGCCGCGCAGGATGTCCTTGAGCTTGTCCTGATTGTCGGACAGACGCAGGTCTTCCAGCAGGAACTTCATCAGGTCGCGATGGCCCGGGTAGCGCACGGTCTTGTAATCCAGGGTTTCGACCTGATCCTTGAGGGTTTCACAGAGGGTGCCGAGGCCGCCTGAAGTGTTGAAGGCTTCGTACTCGACGCCATCGAGGGAGAAGTGCTCCAGGCCTTCGAGCGGTTGTACCAGTTGCAGGCGGCCGTTGCGGATCGCCTCGCACGGGTGGCAGTACTCGTTGACCAGGCCGTCGACGCTCCAGGTCAGGTTGTACTTCAGCGAATTGGTGGGGAATTCCGGCAGGGCGCCGACGCGCATCTTCACTTCGCGCACCTTGTCGAAGCGACTGGCCAGGGAATGCGCGGCGATGCCGATAAACCCGGGAGCCAGGCCGCACTGCGGCATAAACGCGACCTGGGCGTCCTTGGCCAACTCCATGATGGTTTTGGTCGCATGCACGTCTTCGGTCAGGTCGAAGTAGTGGGTGTGACTGTTCTTCGCCGCTTTGGCCACGCCGATGGCCATATGGTAAGGCAGGGCGTTGAGCACCGCGTCCTGGTCGGCCATGGCCGCTTCCAGGGCGGCGCCATCGGCGGAGTCGAGTTCGAGGGTGGCGATCCCCAGGGCGGCGATAGCGCTGAGGGAAGCAGCGTCGCGGTCGGCCACCACAACCCGGTAGTCGCCACTGTTATGCAGCAATTGCGCAATGGTGAAGCCGATATGGCCAGCGCCGAGCAGGAGTACGTTCATTATTGTTCTCTCCGGAGTGGGTGAAGTCGCAGCCAGTCTAGAGAGCGGTTTATCCGACAATAAGACGTGAAAAGTAGCAAATTGATGATAGATTGCTGCGTTATGACGATTGGGTGATGCGATTTGCAGTATTCCGCCCATGACGTACGGTGCGTCTTCGCCTGGCATGGTGTTTACTCAAGACAGTTGCGATCGCCGGAACCCAGCCATGTACAAAGACCTGAAGTTTCCCGTGCTTATCGTGCACCGCGACATCAAAGCCGATACCGTGGCTGGCGATCGGGTACGCGCCATCGCCCAGGAATTGGAGCAGGACGGCTTCACCATACTGTCCACCGCCAGTTCGGCCGAGGGGCGTATCGTCGCCTCCACTCACCACGGCTTGGCCTGCATCCTGGTGGCCGCCGAAGGGGCGGGGGAGAACAAGCGCTTGTTGCAGGACATGGTCGAGTTGATCCGCATCGCGCGTCGGCGGGCGCCGCAGTTGCCGATATTCGCCCTTGGCGAGCAGGTGACCATCGAGAATGCGCCGGCCGAGGCCATGGCCGATCTCAATCAACTGCGCGGTATTCTCTATCTGTTCGAAGACACCGTGCCCTTCCTCGCCCGGCAAGTGGCCCGCGCCGCGCGCAATTACTTGGATGGTTTGCTGCCGCCGTTCTTCAGAGCCCTGGTGCAGCACACCGCACAATCCAACTATTCCTGGCACACGCCCGGCCACGGTGGCGGCGTGGCTTACCGCAAAAGCCCGGTGGGTCAAGCCTTCCATCAGTTCTTCGGCGAGAACACGCTGCGCTCCGACCTCTCGGTGTCGGTGCCGGAACTCGGCTCGTTGCTCGATCACACCGGCCCTTTGGCCGAAGCAGAGGCCCGCGCGGCGCGCAACTTCGGTGCCGACCACACCTACTTCGTGATCAACGGCACCTCGACGGCGAACAAGATCGTCTGGCATTCCATGGTCGGCCGCGACGACCTGGTGCTGGTCGATCGCAACTGCCACAAGTCGATTCTCCATTCGATCATCATGACCGGCGCCATTCCGCTGTATCTGAGCCCCGAGCGTAACGAGCTGGGCATCATCGGGCCGATTCCCCTGAGCGAGTTCAGCCGCGAATCGATTCAGGCCAAGATCGACGCCAGCCCCCTTGCTTGTAACCGTGAGTCGCGTAACCGGGCGCCGAGCAGCAGCGGGGCCATGGTCAAGCTGGTAGTGGTGACCAACTCGACCTACGACGGGCTCTGCTATAACGCCGAACTGATCAAGCAGACCCTGGGCGACAGCGTCGAAGTGCTGCACTTCGACGAAGCCTGGTACGCCTATGCGGCGTTTCATGAGTTCTACGCCGGACGCTATGGCATGGGCACCGTGCGCGGGGACAAGGCGCCGCTGGTGTTCAGCACCCACTCCACCCATAAGCTGCTGGCGGCGTTCAGCCAGGCCTCGATGATCCATGTGCAGGACGGCGGCGTGCGCCAGCTCGATCGCGATCGCTTCAACGAAGCCTTCATGATGCACATCTCGACCTCGCCGCAGTACGGCATCATCGCCTCGCTGGATGTGGCCTCGGCGATGATGGAAGGGCCGGCCGGGCGCTCGTTGATCCAGGAAACCTTCGACGAGGCCCTGAGCTTTCGCCGCGCCCTGGCCAATTTGCGGCAGAACCTCGATGCCGAGGATTGGTGGTTCAGCATCTGGCAGCCGCCCCAGGCCGAGGGCGCCGACGATGTGGCGACCACGCAATGGCTGTTGCGGCCCCAGGCCGATTGGCACGGCTTCGGCGATATCGCCGCGGATTACGTGCTGCTCGACCCGATCAAGGTCACCCTGGTCACCCCCGGGCTGACCGCCGACGGCAAGTTGGACCGGCGCGGGATTCCCGCCGCGGTGGTCGGCAAGTTCCTCTGGGAGCGCGGCCTGGTGGTGGAGAAGACCGGCCTGTATTCCTTCCTGGTGCTGTTCTCCATGGGCATCACCAAGGGCAAGTGGAGCACGCTGCTGACCGAATTGCTGGAGTTCAAGCGCAGCTATGATGCCAACTTGCCGCTGATCGATGCCTTGCCCACGGTCGCCCAAGCCGGCGGGGCGCAATACCAGGGCATGGGCCTGCGCGACCTTTGCGATGCCTTGCACCGCTGTTACGGCGACAACGCCACCGCCAAGGCGATGAAGCGCATGTATACGACGCTACCGGAAATCGCCCTGAAGCCCGCCGATGCCTACGACCAATTGGTCCGCGGCGAGGTCGAGGCCGTGCCGATCGAGCAGTTGGAGGGGCGTGTCGCCGCAGTGATGCTGGTGCCGTACCCGCCCGGAATTCCGTTGATCATGCCGGGCGAGCGCTTCACCGCGGCGACCCGTTCGATCATCGATTACCTGGCATTCGCCCGTGCCTTCGATCTCAGTTTTCCCGGCTTCGATGCGGATGTGCATGGCTTGCAACGCCATGAAGGTCCGCAGGGGGACATCTATACGGTCGATTGCATCAAACCGCGCGAATAAACCCGTACTGCCTACAGGCAGCATTTGCAGGCATGGACTATCTTCAGTGGATCAAGAGCGTAAGCTTCAGTAGATCAAGAGCTTAAGAACGATATTCAGAATACGGCTTAACTCCGATGACGTGGGCTACATCACAGATACCGGCATCGACATTTATGTCGCTCTTGTTATAGTTGGGCAGCTTTACCATAAGCATATGACTATAGGTTCTAGCAGTGCCTGCTGCCGAGGATGATTGCCGTGCCCCAATACCAAGCCTTTCGTGTCGAATTGGCGGATAAGATTGCCCATGTGACGATCAATCGACCGGAGAAAGTCAACGCCATGGGCGCTGAGTTCTGGTCGGAAATCGTCGAGATCTTCCGCTGGATCGACGACACCGATGAAGTACGCGTGGTTGTGCTCTCGGGGGCCGGTAAGCACTTCTCCTCGGGCATCGATTTGATGATGCTGGCGCAGGTCGGCAGTCAGTTAGGCAAGGATGTCGGCCGCAATGCCGAGGCACTGCGGCGCAAAATCCTGCAATTGCAGGCTTCGTTCAACGCCGTGGACAATTGCCGCAAGCCCGTATTGGCGGCGATTCAGGGCTATTGCCTGGGCGGCGCGATCGACCTCATCACCACCTGCGACATGCGCTATGCAACGCGCGATGCGCAGTTCTCGATCAAGGAAATCGATCTCGGCATGGCCGCCGATGTCGGCACCCTCCAGCGTCTGCCACGGATTATCGGCGACGGTATGATGCGCGAGCTGGCGTTCACCGGTCGCACCATCGACGGCGAAGAGGCGCGCAGCATCGGTCTGGTCAACCGCACCTATGCGGACGCCAACGAACTGCTGGATGGGGTAATGGCGATTGCCCGCGACATCGCCGCGAAATCGCCGGTTGCGGTGCGGGGCACCAAGGAAATGATTCGATATATGCGCGACCACCGTGTCGACGACGGCCTCGAATATATCGCCACCTGGAACGCAGCCATGCTGCAATCCGCCGATTTGCGCGTGGCGATGACGGCTCAAATGAGCAAGCAGAAGCCGGAGTTCGCCGACTGATGCAGTGCCTGCATCTGTTTCTTCTACCAGCGCGGGAGGCGCACTAGCTCATGGTTTCAGGAGCCACGTCCCTTAGTTTGGTACGTAACGAACTGTTCGCCACCATGGAGGAAGCCGAGTCCAGTCTCGAGCAATTCATCGCCGAGCGGCACAACGGCAGCCTATTGCAACAAGCGGTGGAAAGCCTCCAGCAAGTGCGCGGCACCCTTAACCTGATCGAACAGGCGGGTGCCGAACTGTTGGCGCAGGAAGTCCTCGAGCAGGCCACCGATATTCCGGTGGGCGCTGGCGAAGAGCGCAACGTTCAGCTTTCGGCATTGAGCAATGCCCTCCATGTGTTGCGCCAGTACCTGGAAAATGTCGACGCGCACCGTCAGGAAATGCCCGAACTGCTGCTGCCGGCCATCAATGCCTTGCGCCAGGCCGGCGGCCAACCGGCATTGCCGGAAAGTTTCTTTTTCAGCGTGCGGCTCGACCAGCCGCGCCCACGCAGCGCGCCGCCCAGCGTGGATGCAGCGGCCAGGGACAGCGAGGCACGGCGCTTACGTCACATGTACCAGGTCGGCTTGCTCGGCTTCATTCGCGAGCAAAATCCCCAGGCCAGCTTGAAGCTGATGGGGCGGGCCATGAGCCGTTTGGATAGCCTGTTCGCCAACGAGCCACGCGGGCGTCTGTGCTGGATCGGTGCCGCAGCCCTGGAAGCCCAGATCGACGGTCAGTTGCTGCTGCGCAAATCGCGCAAGCAGTTGTTTTCGCGAATGGACCGCGAACTCAAGCAAATGCTCGGTAATGCGCAGTACGAACCACCGCGCAATTTGCTCAAGGAATTGCTCTACCTGGTCACCTTGGCCGATAGCCGCGGCCCACTGGTTACGCCACTGCGCAATATATTCGGGCTGACCTCCTTACCCTTTACCGATCACCTGCTGGAAGAAGAGTCGCGCCGTTTGGCCGGTCCCGGCCAGGCGGTGATGCGCTCTTTGGGCTCGGCCATTCGCGAAGAGCTGGCCAGCCTCAAGGACATGCTCGATCTGATCGAGCGCGGCACCCTGCAGGCGGATCACCTCAGCAGTTTGCATGCATTGCTCGGTAAATTGAGCAAGACGCTCGGAATGGTCGGCCTCAGCTCGGCCGGCAACTCGCTGAATGCGCAGTTGCAGACCGTCGCCGCATGGACCGAGGCGAGCCCACCACCGAGCGACGAATTGCTCAAGTTGGCGGACGCCGTACTCTATGTCGAGGGTATGGTCGCCAGCCTGGAGCGCGGCGATCGTCAGGAAGCCCGCCCAGCTGTGGCCAAGCCAGGGGAGGAGGCCGAGTCTTTCGCCCAGCACCAGCTCAACGAGGCGCGGATCGTCGTGATCGATGAAGCCCAGGGCGGCTTGGGGTTGGCCAAGCGGGCGATCACCGCTTACCTCGAGTCGAACGGCGACCGCATGCACCTGTCCAACGTGCCCTTCAGCTTGCAGGCGGTACGCGGCGGCTTGTGGTTCCTCGGTCAGGAGCGCGCGGCCATGCTGGTCGGTGCGTGCGCCGACTATATCGAGAAGCAAATGCTCGAAGCCCCGCAAATGCCCTCCGAGCAGATGCTGGAGACCCTTGCCGACGCCTTGAGCAGCTTGGAATACTATTTGGAGGCCGGTGCCGTGCTGCGACCAGAAACCAAACCCAGTGTGCTCGATTTGGCGGAAGAGAGCGTACGCGTGCTCGGTGTACCGGTAACCACACAATGACTCAACGTTGGCATCCCGCTCTATTGGATATCGAACAGCCCGGCGGCTGGGTGCTGGCGCACTGCAAGCAGCACTTTCTGGCCGATGACAATGGCGCGCTGTTTCCCCGCGAGTGGCTGAAGAAGCAGGATTTGCCGATTCTCGCCGAACATGGCATCGGCCATTTTGATGGCGATGCGATCTATCTGCTCGAGCTGTCGCAACCCATCGACCTGCCGGGCTGCGCCTGGCAAAGCCTGCGGCAGTTCATGCTGCAGGGCGATGCCGACACCTTCAAACTCCTCAGCTATGCCACGCAGATCGGCACCTGGGCCGCGCACCACCGCTTTTGCGGCAGTTGCGGCGAACCCATGCGGCATATCGCCGGCGAGCGCGCCATGCATTGTCCGCGCTGCGAGCTGCACCATTACCCGCGGTTGTCGCCGAGCATGATCGTGCTAGTGACCCGCGGTGATGAAATCCTCCTGGCGCGCTCACCGCGTTTCGTCCCCGGCGTTTACAGCACCCTGGCCGGTTTCGTCGAGGCGGGGGAGTCGGTGGAGCATTGCGTGGCTCGGGAAGTACGCGAAGAGGTTGGCGTCGAGATCCGCAACCTGCGCTATCTCGGCAGCCAAGGCTGGCCATTCCCGCATTCGTTGATGCTCGGTTTCCATGCCGAATACGCCGCAGGAGAGATCGTCATGCAGGCCGACGAGATCGAAGACGCCCAGTGGTTCAACGTGTATCAATTGCCGCCGCTGCCCGCAGCCCGCTCGATCGCCCGCTACCTGATCGACGTCTATGTCGCGCAGCGTTTAGGCCAGCCCGAACCAGTGTTGCCAAGCTAAACGCGCGGTCAACGCCAGCACGACCAGAATGAATACCGGGCGGATGAACTTCGAGCCACCCTTGATCGCCGTGCGTGCGCCGATAAAGGCGCCCGCCATCAGGGCGATGCCCATGCAGATACCGAGCAGCCAGGCGACATTGCCGTTGACGATAAACACCGCTAGCGCACAGGCGTTGCTGACGAAATTCATGGTTCGCGCAACGCCGCTGGCGCGCAGCAGATCCAAGGGGTAAAGCAGCAGGCTGCTGACGGTCCAGAACGCCCCGGTGCCGGGGCCGGCCACTCCATCGTAGAAGCCCAGACCCAGCCCTTGCGGCCACTGCCGACCCGTTGGAATCGACGGTTCGACCTCGGCAGGCGCTTGCGGGGTGCGGCCGAACAACAAGTACAGTCCGCAAGCGAACACCACGGCCGGTAACATCCGGTTGAGCCAGGCCGCCGGCATCCACTGCGCCAGTGCCGCGCCGAGCAATGCGCCGATGGCGGTGGCGAGCAAGGCGTTTCGCCACTGGCGCGGCACGAATAATTTGCGTCGGTAGAAGGTATGGCTGGCCACCGCGGCGCCGAAAGTGGCGCACAGCTTATTGGTGCCCAGCACCAGGTGCGGTGGCAAACCGGCAGTCAGCAGCGCAGGGATGGTCAGCAAACCGCCGCCGCCGGCAATGGCATCGATAAAGCCCGCGGCAAATGCGACCAGGGCAAGAATCGCCAGCGTCGAGGGATCGACGGCGAGCTCGAAGGGAAAAGGCATGAAAAAAACACGTCCTGCGTCTAATTGTGCGGTGATCTCGCTATTCGCCAGCGAGGCAGCTGCGCATAATGCCGGGATTTTCACGCAGAAGGAATTGAGTCGATGCAATACGACGGTCTGGCCTGGGTCATCGCGCTGCTGGCGGTGTTGGCGATCTTTATCGCGGCGCGCATTCTGCTCAACAGCCATTGGTTTCTCGGTTGGTTGCGCGGTACCTGTGGCATTGCGTTCCTCGCGCTCGCCGGGCTGATCGGCCTGGTGGCGTACGACCTCTACAGCTATGCGCCCTTGCCGGAAGACAAACCGCTCGCGACTTTGAGCTTTCAGGGGGATGGCACTCGTTATCGGGTCAGCATCTTGGAAGGCGGGCACGAACGCACTGTGACCCTCGAAGGCGACCTCTGGCAATTGGATGCGCGGGTGTTGCAATGGAAGGGCCTGGCCGCTTTGATCGGCCTGGAACCGGGCTATCGCCTGGAACGACTGTCGGGGCGTTTCCTCGCCATCGAGCAGCAAGCCTTGGCCCAACAAGCGGGTGTCGCCCTGGCGACGAGCCCCTATGGCATCGATCTCTGGCGTTGGCTACGGTTGGGCCAGCATGACTTGTTGATGTTCGACCCGCAGGCGTACCGAGTGACCTATCTGCCGATGGCTGACGATGCAGTCTTCAGCGTCAGCATGACGCCCACCGGGTTGCTGGCCCAACCGGTGAACCAGGCGGCCAAGCAGGCGTTGCAGGATTGGCAGTAGTGCGCCAAGGCTTATCCGGCGAGGCGTCACGCATTCGCTGAGGCCGCCAGAGCTAAAGATCCGGATCATAAAAAAAGGAACCCAAAGGTTCCTTTTTTTATGCCTGCTATTTCCCGAGTATCAGGAAAGGAAACCGCCATCCACATTCAGCGAAACGCCAGTGGTGTAGCTGGAAGCGTCGCTGGCTAGGTACAGCACGGCGCCGGCCATTTCGCTCGGGTCGGCCACACGCTTGAGTGGAATGCGCTGCAGAGCGACATTCAGAATGGCGTCGTTTTTGGTCAGGGCCGAGGCGAACTTGGTGTCGGTCAGGCCTGGCAGCAGGGCGTTGCAGCGGATGCCAAACTGCGCGCATTCCTTGGCGAAGACCTTGGTCATGCTGATCACCGCGGCCTTGGTCACCGAGTAGATGCCCTGCATCTCGCCCGGGCTGACGCCATTGATCGAGGCGACGTTGATGATGCTGCCGCCGCCGTTCTGCTTCATCAGCTTGCCGCCTTCGATCGACATGAAATAGTAGCCGCGGATGTTCACGTCGACGGTCTTCTGGAAAGCGCTCAGGTCGGTTTCCAGCACGTTGCCGAACTGCGGGTTGGTGGCGGCATTGTTGACCAGGATATCCAGGCGGCCGAACTGCTCGCGGATCTGGGCGAAGACGTTGCTGATCTGCTCCATTTCACCGATATGGCAGGCGATCGCGGTGGCTTTGCCGCCTTCCGCGATGATCGCGTCGGCCACGCCCTGGCAGCCCTCGATCTTGCGGCTGGAAACGATGACATGCGCGCCTTGCTGGGCCAGCAGTTTAGCGATGGCTTCGCCGATACCGCGGCTGGCGCCGGAAACGAAAGCAATCTTGCCGTCGAGGTCGAACAGAGTGGTCTTGGACATAAGTGCGCTACCTTGATTGAGCCGGATTAGAGCGTGGATTTATCGATGACCTGCAGGCTCATCTGCTCCAGCAGTTTGTTCATCTGAACGAACTGGGCGAAGCGTTTGTCCTGGGTCTGGCCGTGGAAGAAGCGGTAATAGATCTGTTGCACGATGCCGGCCAGGCGGAACAGGCCGTAGGTGTAATAGAAGTCGAAGTTATCGATCTGGATGCCCGAGCGCTCGGCGTAGTAGTCGACGAATTCGCGACGCGTGAGCATGCCGGGCGCATTGCTCGGTTGGCGGCGCATCAATTGCACCGGCGCTGGGTCGGCGCCCTCGATCCAGTAGGCGAGGGTGTTGCCCAAGTCCATCAGCGGGTCGCCGATGGTGGTCAGCTCCCAGTCGAGGATGCCGATGATCTGCATCGGGTTGTTCGGGTCGAGGATCACGTTATCGAAGCGGTAATCGTTGTGCACGATGCCCGGGGTATGGTGATCGGCCGGCATCTTGTCCCTGAGCCAGGCTTTGACCGGCTCCCAGGTCGGTGCGTCGGGGGTCAGGGCGTTGTCGTAGCGATCGCTCCAGCCGCCGATCTGCCGCTGCACATAGCCTTCAGGTTTGCCCAGATCGCCCAAGCCGCAAGCCTGGTAGTCGACGCGGTGCAGTTCGACGAACTTATCGATAAAGCTTTTGCACAGCGCGCGGGTCTGTTCGGCGCTGAAATTCAGCTCGGCCGGCATGTCCGAACGCAGGATGATGCCGTTGACCCGTTCCATGACATAGAACTCGGCGCCGATCACCGACTCGTCGGTACAGTGCACATAGGCCTTCGGGCAATAGGGGAAGCCGGCATTGAGCTGGTTGAGAATGCGGTATTCGCGGCCCATGTCGTGGGCCGATTTGGCTTTGTGGCCGAACGGCGGGCGACGCAGCACGAATTCCTTCTCCGGGTATTCGAGCAGATAGGTGAGATTCGATGCGCCGCCGGGGAACTGACTGATACGCGGCTCGCCGGTCAAACCAGGAATATGCGCCTTGAGATACGGGTCGATGATGGCGGCGTCGAGTTCTTCGCCTTCGCGGATGCGGGTGGACTGGTCGGTAAGCGCCATGCTTAATCCCTTCTGCTTATGATGGGGGCCCAATATTATTGGCTAATCTAATGCTGCATTCGCACCGTCACAAGCGCTACCCAGCTTTATAGGCGGGCGTGTTGCAGCACAATCAAACTGCATGATTCTTTCCATCGTCCGGACTGCGGACGAAAAAAAACCGGAGTCCACGACTCCGGTTTCGATGGTCAAGCGTAGCGCTTATACCGGGAACAGTTCGCCCAGCTTCATCGCCAGCATCATGTCGCCTTCGGCGCGCAGCTTGCCGCCCATGAATGCTTGCATGCCATCGGTTTCGCCGGTGGTGATGCCTTTCAGGGTTTCGCTGTCCATGATCAGGGTCACGTTGGCATCCGGGCTGTCGCCTTGCTTAACGTCGCAGGTGCCGTCTTTGACCACCAGATAGTGGTTCTCGCCGTCTTCGATATTGAATTGGAATACCAGGTCCAGGCCCGCAGCGGCACCGGCGTTGAACTTGGACTGCATGGTTTTGACGATGTCTGCAACGCTCATGGTTTCTTCCTTTGGTTTCAGGTTTTTCGCACGCCCGATTGGGCGCAATAGGCCGGTACTCAGCGGTAAGTGATGAGTTCCGGCGCCTTCAGCAGCTGTAAATGCAGATGGCTGTTGAAGGAAGCCAGGCTCACTTGGCTGCCACGGAATTTCAGGCAGCTTAGCGAGGTATTGACGATTTGCCAGTTCAGCTCGAAGGCTTTGGCCGGCGGTACGCCGGTGATTAGATGGAGCAGAGCGGTGATAGTGCCGCCGGAGGTGAAGACCGCGATGTTTTGTTTGCTCTCGGCTTGTTCGAGCAAGCGCGCCAAGCCGGCCTGAACTTGTGCAACGTAGTCCGGCCAGCTCTGTAAATTCGGCTTGTCGTATTCGCCGGAAATCCAGCGGCCGATAATCAGGGCGAACAGACGTTGGAATTCGGCGCGGTTTTGCGTGGCATTGCGCAGGATGTGCAGGGCTTGGGGCTCGTCGGGCAACAGCTCGGGGAGCAGATTGCGGATGACCGCATCGGCGTCGAACTCGTTGAATGCCGAATCGATTTCCAACTCGGGGACAGGCGTGCCGGCATCGCCGAATTGGCTCAAGGCCGCGCGGGCGGTGTGCTGCTGGCGGCGCAAGTCGCCACTCAGGCTGCGGTCGAGGCGTACGCCGAGCTGTGCCAGATGTGCCCCCAGTATTTCGGCCTGGCGAATACCGATGGGCGATAGCACATCGTAGTCGTCGGCGCCGAAAGAGGCCTGGCCATGTCTAATCAGATAAATGCTGCCCACGTCCGCACAGTTCCGGTCGTTGAAGTTTCGCGAGGGTATAGAGGATCGTTGAGAGCTGTCAACGAAAAAACATACGCTTGTTTGAATCCTCGTTCGATTGTCACACGCAGGCTCATGCGCTGGTCGTCGTTCCATGGCGTCGGTATGCTTGCTCGACTGGTGCGTGGCTCAGCGCTGCGTGCGGCTAATCGGACGAGGGGATAGGTGTGGAGTTTTTTGCTGAATACGCGAGCTTTTTGGCTAAGACCGTGACACTGGTGGTCGCCATTCTGGTCGTGCTGGTAGCGTTGGCCGTCCTGCGTGGCCGCGGCCGGCGCAGCTCGGGACAGCTGCAGGTGTCCAAACTCAACGACTTCTATAAGCAACTGCACGACCGTTTGGAGCACTCGGTACTCAGCAAGGACCAGCTCAAGAGTGTGGTCAAGGAAGCAGCCAAAGCCGCCAAGTTGGAGAAAAAGGCCGCGGTGCATAAACCGCGGGTCTATGTGCTGGATTTCGATGGGGATATCAAAGCCTCGGCCACCGATAATTTGCGCCATGAAATCACCGCCGTGCTGAGCATGGCCACGGCCCAGGACGAAGTGGTGCTGCGCCTGGAAAGTGGTGGCGGCATGGTCCACAGTTATGGCCTGGCCTCGTCGCAATTGGCGCGCATTCGCCAAGCTGGCGTGCCGCTGACCGTGTGCATCGATAAGGTCGCGGCCAGCGGCGGTTACATGATGGCGTGTATCGGCGAGAAAATTATCTCCGCGCCTTTTGCCGTCCTCGGTTCGATCGGTGTGGTCGCGCAGTTGCCCAACCTGCACCGGTTATTGAAAAAGCACGATATCGACTTCGAAGTGCTGACCGCCGGCGAGTACAAGCGCACCCTGACGATTTTCGGCGAGAACACCGAAAAGGGCCGGCAGAAGTTTCAGGAGGATTTGGAAATCACCCATGAGCTGTTCAAAAACTTCGTTGCGCGCTATCGCCCGCAGTTGGCTATCGATGAAATCGCCACCGGCGAAGTCTGGCTGGGCATGAGCGCCTTGGAAAAACAGTTGGTGGACGAGCTTAAAACCAGCGATGAATACCTCGCCGAACGAGCCAAGACGGCCGAGCTCTTTCACCTGCATTACGCCGAGAAGAAAAGCTTGCAGGAGCGTATCGGCCTGGCTGCCAGCGTGGCGTTGGATCGCTTCGCCCTGACCTGGCTGAGTCGCCTCAATCAGCAGCGTTTCTGGTAATCGCATTACCCTGAAGGGGATTGATATGAGCATGTTTAGCGCATTGCAGGCCCGTGAAAACGCGAGCGGCACGTTCGAACAGGTGATCGTCGAGCGTGATATCGCCGACTTGCCGGCGGGCGAACTGTTGATTCGGGTTAAATATTCCTCGCTGAACTACAAGGATGCCTTGTCCGCCAGCGGCAACCGCGGCGTAACCAAGCAGTTCCCGCACACCCCGGGCATCGATGCTGCCGGCGTGGTGGAAAGCTCCAGCGTGGCCGAGTTCAGCGTCGGCGACGAGGTCATCGTCACCGGCTACGACCTGGGCATGAACACCGCGGGCGGCTTCGCGCAATATATTCGCGTGCCGGCCAGTTGGGCGATCAAGCGGCCGAAGGGTTTGTCGCTGCGCGAGGCGATGGTGCTGGGCACCGCGGGGCTGACCGCCGCGTTGTGCGTCGACAAGCTGGAGCAGGCCGGTGTGGCGGCCGATGCCGGCCCGATTCTGGTGACCGGAGCGACCGGTGGCGTCGGTTGCGTGGCCGTGGCCCTGCTGGCCAAGCTTGGCTTCAGCGTGGCGGCGTCTACCGGCAAGGCCGAGCAGGGCGAATGGCTGCAGCGTCTGGGGGCAACTCAGATCGTCCCGCGTAGCGCGCTGCAAGAGGGTGGCGAGAGGCCCTTGCTCAAAGAGCAGTGGGCGGGCGCCGTCGATACCGTGGGCGGCGATATCCTGTTCAACGTGGTCAAGGCGCTGCGTTATGGCGGCAGCGCCGCCTGCTGCGGTTTGACCGCTGGCGTGGGCTTCAATGGCAACGTGCTGCCGTTCATCTTGCGCGGGGTCAATCTGCTCGGCGTCGATTCGGTCGAGTTGCCGTTGGTGGTCAAGGCGTCCATGTGGGACAAGCTGTCAGTGCAGTGGAAGCTGCCGGCGCTGGATCGTTTGACCCACGAAATCGGCCTGGAGCAACTGCCCGAGGCCATCGCTCAGATGCTCGCAGGCAGGTCTCATGGGCGGATATTGGTGCGCGTGGATTGACGTTCTGGCGTTAGCGAGCAGCGGCCCGGCATCGTCCGGGCCGTTTTGTTTTGGCAGGTGTTCGAAGCGGGCCGCCACTTGGGCATTGAACATGGGCGCGCATCGGGGCAGCATAGCCGACCAAAATAATGTTCTATTTCGCTCAATGTTCTAAGGACCGCCATGGGCCGCCGTACCCGCAAAGACGAAATTCTGCAGGCCGCGCTGGCCTGCTTCAGCGAAGTGGGGGTGGATGCCACCACCATCGAGATGATCCGCGATCGCTCCGGGGCCAGTATTGGCAGCCTGTATCACCATTTCGGCAACAAGGAGCGGATCATCGCTGCGCTCTATCTGCTCGGCACCGGCCAATACGCAGGATTGCTCGAACAGGGCTTCGCCAAGGCCGAGAGCGCCGAGGCGTGCGTCAGGTTATTGGTCACCAGCTATATAGACTGGGTGGTGGCCAACCCGGAATGGGCACGTTTTATCCTGCACAGCCGCGGCCGGGTAGAGGCCAGCGAGTTGGGCGAGCAGCTACGCGAAGCCAATCAGGAGCATTTCGCCCGTATTCATCAGGCTCTTGCCGGTTACCGCGAGCAGGGTGTGTTCAAGGAAATGCCGAGCGATTGCTTCGCTTCGCTGATCATCGGGCCCACCCATGACTTTGCGCGCAACTGGCTGGCCGGCCGTACCCGTACCGAACTGGCCGACTGCCGCGAATTGCTGGCGAATGCGGCCTGGGACAGCGTGCGGGCGTAAATGTGTAGCCCGAATAAGCGTCAGCGCAATCCGGGGGCTGGTCTACCGGATGCGAAAACGAAAAAGCCCTGAAATTTCAGGGCTTTTTCGCGAAGCGGGATAATCAGGCGCGGCGGCGGAACAGCGGTTGCGGCTGGTCGCTCGAGGCCTGGTACACCTCGGAGAAATCCGCGAATGCTTTGAGCGCATCCTCGGGGTCCTTGTCCTCGCGCAGGGCGAAGGCGTCGAAGCCGCAGCGCTTGAGGGCGAACAGTTGATCGCGCAGCACGTCGCCGATCGCCCGTACTTCGCCCTTGTAGCCATAACGCGTACGCAGCAGGTAGGCCGTGGAGCAATGCCGACCGTCGGTGAACGAGGGGAAGTTCAGGGCGATCACCTGGAAGTTGCTCAGCTGTTCGGCGATTTCCTCGATTTCCTCGCCGGCATCCAGCCACACGCCCAGGCCGCCGTCGCGGGCTTTCAGCGCATGGGCGTGTTCGACCCATAGGGCCAGCGGCACGATCAGGTCGTCGCAGTTGCTCAGGCCGTCCATGGTGGTGTCTTTGGGCAGCAGGCGCCAGGTTTCGTCGACGATCTGGCCGTTCTTAATGATTCGCTGCATATACACGCTCCTTGAATGGGGCGACGCCGATACGGCGGAAGGTGTCGAGGAAACTCTCTTCATCGGTGCGCTGCTCGACGTAGACCTTGATGATCTTGTCGATCACATCCGGCATGTCGTCCTGGGCGAAGGATGGACCGAGGATCTGCGACAGGCTGGCTTCGCGGCCGGAGCTGCCGCCGATGGACACCTGATAGAACTCCTGACCCTTTTTGTCCACGCCGAGAATGCCGATATGGCCGACGTGGTGGTGGCCGCAGGCGTTCATGCAGCCGGAGATGTTCAGCTCGATATCGCCGATGTCGAACAGGTAATCGAGATCATCGAAGCGGCGCTGAATGGACTCGGCGACCGGGATCGACTTGGCGTTCGCCAGGGAGCAGAAGTCGCCGCCCGGGCAGCAGATTATGTCGGTCAACAGCCCGACGTTCGGCGTGGCGAAGCCCAACTCGCGCAACTCGCCCCAGAGGGCGAACAGCTTGGCCTGCTCGACGTCGGCGAGGATGATGTTCTGGTTATGGCTGTTGCGCACTTCGCTGAAGCTGTAACGCTCGGCCAGATCGGCGATCGCATCGAGCTGCTTGTCGGTGACATCGCCAGGGGCCACGCCGGTCGGCTTCAGCGACAGGGTCACGGCCACGTAGCCGGGGCGCTTGTGGGCGAAGGTGTTGCGTTGACGCCAGCGGGCGAAACCCGGGTGCTCGGTATCCAACTGCGCCAGCTCGGCGTCCTGGTCCGGCAATTGGCGGTAAGCCGGATCGACGAAATGCGCGGCGATGCGCTGTACTTCGGCTTCGGTGAGGGTGGTCGGGCCGTCTTTCAAATGCGCCCATTCGGCATTGACGCGCTCGGCGAACACCTCGGCGGTCAGTGCTTTGACCAGAATCTTGATACGCGCCTTGTACTTGTTATCGCGGCGGCCATAGCGGTTGTACACACGCAGGATGGCGTCGAGGTAACTGATCAGGTGCTGCCAGGGCAGGAACTCGTTGATGAAGCTGCCAACCACCGGGGTACGGCCCAGGCCACCGCCGACGGAAACGCGGAAGCCCAATTCGCCGGCTTCGTTGTTCACCGCTTCCAGGCCGATATCGTGCACTTCGATCGCGGCACGGTCGCTCACGGCGCCGTTGACGGCAATCTTGAACTTGCGCGGCAGGTGGGTGAATTCGGGGTGGAAGGTCGACCACTGACGGATGATTTCGCACCAGGGGCGTGGATCGATGATCTCGTCCTTGGCCACGCCGGCGAACTGGTCGGTGGTGGTGTTGCGGATGCAGTTGCCGCTGGTCTGGATCGCATGCATCTGCACGGTGGCCAGTTCGGCGAGAATATCCGGCACGTCTTCCAGATCGGGCCAGTTGAACTGCACGTTCTGACGGGTGCTGATATGGGCGTAGCCCTTGTCATAGTCGCGAGCGATCTTGGCCAGCATGCGCACCTGGGTGGACGACAGCAGGCCATAGGGCACCGCCACGCGCAGCATGGGCGCATACCGCTGAATGTACAGGCCGTTCTGCAAGCGCAGAGGGCGGAACTCCTCACCTGAGAGTTCGCCGGCCAGATAGCGGCGGGTCTGATCGCGGAACTGCTTGACGCGTTCCTCAACGATCCGTTGATCGTACTCGTCGTATACGTACATATATATCCTGTGAGTTCAGGCTACTGCTTTTATTTAGACAGCTAACAGGCCGTTGCAATGATGGCGCGAGGTAAAACACTCGCGGCCTCTACAAGGGCCGTTTAGGCTTTCTGCACACACGGCTGCGCACTCCCGGCGGAGGCGGGGGAAGATACCAGTTCGAGCGGGAGGGCAAAAGTGATGTTTGCGTATATGTACTTAACCAAAGGCACTAAGAAAACATTGCCGTTAGTACGCAACTGCTTGAGCGGATGGTTTTTGTGGTCTTAACTGGCTGAGCAATCTCTTCATTACCATGACTAAGGACGATGCCATGAACGAGCACTCCGAACCCAACGAAAGAGACAGCGTTGTCGATGCGTGGGCGATCTTCGCGCTGATCCTGCTCGCGGTGGTTACCGCAGTGTTTTGGGTGAGTAACCAGTAGCCTTCCGCCCCTCTCCCCGAGGGGAGAGGGCGTGTGGAGCGTCTGTCGTTCAGACGCCCGCGAGGTGCAGCACCAGCTTGACCACGGCAATGATCATCAGGACGAAAACCAGGGTGAATGCCACGCCCAGAATAATGAAATGACTGGGTTTGCCGCGGCTGAAATCCCTGCTGCGGTTCTTGCCGCTCTGCACGCCGATAGCCGCCGCTAAAATACTTTGCAGCATTTCCCAAAGAGTCAGCGGCTTATCGTCGTCTTTTTTGCCTTGCTCGCTCATTGAAAGCCCCCTGCCTTTTATGTCACGCCGCGGATCAATCCCGCAGCTCGGGCAAATCGCGGAACAACGTCAACGCTTGTGGATTGGCCAGGGCATCGGTGTTCTTCACCGGTTCGCCGTGCACCACATTGCGTACCGCCAGCTCGACTATCTTGCCGCTGATGGTACGCGGAATATCGCTCACGGCGATAATCTTCGCTGGCACATGGCGCGGCGTCGTGTTCGCGCGGATCGTCTGGCGGATTTGCGCTTGCAAGGAGTCGTTCAATGTCACGCCGTCACGCAGACGCACGAACAGCACCACGCGCACATCGTCGTCCCACTCCTGGCCGATGGCGATGGCTTCCAGCACCTCTTCGACTTTTTCCACCTGGCGGTAAATTTCAGCAGTGCCGATGCGCACGCCGCCGGGGTTGAGCACCGCGTCGGAGCGGCCATGGATCACCAGGCCGCCGTGGGCGGTTTCCTCGGCATAGTCGCCATGGGCCCAGATGCCGGGGAACGTCTCGAAGTAGGCGGCCTTGAATTTGCTGCCGTCGGCATCGTTCCAGAAACCGACCGGCATGGACGGGAAGTGCCGGGTGCAGACCAGCTCGCCTTTCTCGCCGAACACTGGTTGGCCGTCGTCGTTCCAGACCTGTACGTCCATGCCCAGGCCCTTGCACTGCAATTCGCCGTGCCATACCGGCAGTACCGGGTTGCCCAGGGCGAAGCAGGAGACAATATCGGTGCCGCCGGAAATCGACGACAGGCACAGATCGGTTTTGATCTCGCGGTAGACGTATTCGAAGCTTTCATGGGACAGCGGCGAGCCGGTCGACAGAATGGCTTTCAGATGCGTTAAACGGTGCGTGCTGCCGGGCTTGGCGCCGGCTTTCTCCAGCGCGGCCAGGTACTTGGCGCTGGTGCCGAAGACGCTGATGCTTTCCGCATCGATCAGGTCGATCAGGCGCTCGGCCCCCGGATGGAACGGCGATCCGTCGAACAGCACCAGGGTCGCACCCAGCGCCAATCCGGAGACCAGCCAGTTCCACATCATCCAGCCGCAGGTGGTGTAGTAGAACAGGTGGTCCTCGGCATGCAGATCGGTATGCAGGCCGAGCTCCTTGACGTGCTGCAGCAGCACGCCACCGGTGCCGTGGACGATGCACTTGGGCACGCCGGTGGTGCCGCTGGAATAGAGGATATACAGCGGATGGTCGAAGGCGACGGGGGTGAACGCAGGCGTGCCGCCAGGCTGGTAGAAGTCCGGCCAGAGTGCGACCCGGGCCGCGGAGTGGAAGTCTTCGACCTGGGCCTGGGCATTGGAGTAGGGCACGACGATCAGCTGTTGCAGCGATGGCAGGCGTTCGAGAATTTCGTTGAGTTTGCCGGTCAGGTCGATATTTTTGCCGGCATAGCGGTAACCGGCCGCGGCGATCAGCACCTTGGGTTCTATCTGGCCGAAGCGGTCGATCACCCCCTGGGTGCCGAAATCCGGCGAGCAGCTCGACCAGGTCGCGCCCAGACTGGTCGCTGCGAGCATGCCGACCAGGGTTTGCCAGGTATTGGGCATAAAGGCCGCGACCCGGTCGCCGCTGCCGACGCCGGCGGCGGCCAGGCTGCGCTGCAAACCGGCGACATGGGCGGCCAGGTCGGCGTAGCTCAGTTGCTCGCGCGAGCCGTCTTCGCCGATGGCGATCAGCGCCGGGTGATCGTCGCGGCGGCGCAATAGGTGTTCGGCGAAGTTCAGGGTGGCGCCGGGAAACCAGTGAGCGCTGGGCATGGCGCTGCCTTCCTGCAACACGGATTCGGGCTGGGCGCTAAAGCGGACTTCGAAAAAATCGACAATGGCCTGCCAGAAGGCTTCGCGCTGCGCCACGCTCCAGGCATGCAACGCCGGGTAGTCGGCCAGTTGCAGGCTGTGGCGCTGATTGATGAAGCTGCGGAAGCTATCCATCCGGGTGGCGGCGATACGTTCCTTGGAAGGTGTCCACAAGGGCTGTTGCATGTCGATTCCTCATTCGGCAGGTGCCGTGATTCTTGTTGTGCCGGGTTGTCGCGTCTGGCCAATGGCACGCTAGCCTACTGGGTGCTGGGTGTATTGAACTGCAACGACCCTTATTGTTCGGCTGCTGACCTAGGGGTTGGTTGTAGCGGCTTTGCGCCGATGTCAGGGCGCCTGCGCCAAGCCTGACTGCGTTGCTTTACAGCGCGTAAACAAAGCCTGACAGCAGGGACTGGCGTAGCCCGGATGCAATCCGGGAAACCCTACCCAAAGCCCCCGGATTGCATCCGGGCTATGCGCTGGCCAGCCGCGCCCGTGCTACCCGCGAGCCGTTGGGCTTGTCCAGTACCGCGCAGATACGCTGGCCGGCCGCGATCAGCTTGCCCATGTCGATACCGGTGTCGATCCCCAGGCCCTCAAGCAAATACAGCACATCCTCGGTCGCCACGTTGCCGGTGGCCCCCTTGGCGTAAGGACAGCCGCCCAGGCCCGCCACCGAGCTGTCGAATACGCCGATGCCTTCCAGCAGGCTGGCGTAGATATTGGCCAGTGCCTGGCCGTAGGTGTCGTGGAAATGCCCGGCTAATTTATCGCGGGCGATATCGCGGCCGACCACCTCGAACAGGCGGCGGGTCTCACCGGCCGTGCCGGTGCCGATGGTGTCGCCGAGGGACACCTCGTAACAGCCCATGGCGAACAGTTCGCGGGCCACGCTGGCCACTTGCTCGGCAGGTACCGCGCCCTCGTAGGGGCAACCGAGCACGCAGGAAACATAGCCGCGTACGCGTATGCCCTGTTGTTTGGCGGCGTCCATCACTGGCACGAAACGTTCGAGGCTCTCGGCGATCGAGCAATTGATGTTTTTCTGCGAAAAGGCTTCGCTTGCTGCGGCGAATACCGCGACTTCTTTCACGCCCGCCTGCACGGCGGCTTCGAAGCCTCTCAGATTGGGTGCCAAAGCCGCATAAGTGACGTCCGGAAGCTGACGGATCTGCGCGAAGACCTCGGCGCTGCCGGCCATCTGCGGCACCCACTTGGGCGAAACGAAGCTGCCCACCTCGATATAGCCGAGGCCGGCGACGGACAGTTCATCGACCAGACGCACCTTGTCGGCGACGCTGATAGGTTGTTTCTCGTTCTGCAAACCGTCGCGCGGGCCGACTTCGACCAGGCGCACCTGTTTCGGTAAATTCATCTGCATCCTCGTTATCACCCTTGTGATCCGAATGTTGGGCTTCGCAGGCTCAGCGCCAACCTACATGCGTTCGCGCCGAGCATTATGCGTTGTAGATTGGCGCTGAGGCACGAAACCCAACAGGCGATCAAATCTCATCCAGCTCCACCAGTACCGCGCCTTCGGCGACCATTTCGCCCTCAGCGCAATACAGCGCCTTGACCACCCCGGCATGGGCCGCACGGATGCTGTGCTCCATCTTCATCGCTTCCAGTACCACCAGGGCGGTGCCGGCTTCGACGGTTTGCCCGGCCGCGACCAGTACGCGAACGATACTTCCGTTCATCGGCGCGCTCAGGCCGCCATGTTGGTGCTGACCGGCCTGCGCCTCGGCAATCGGGTCGACGCGCTGCACGCTGCGCAGCTCGCCGGCAAAATGCAAGTAGAGGCTGCCGCCGCGGCGGATCGCCAGGTGCTGACGGCGCACGCCGTCGCGCTCGACCAGCAGCTGCTCGCCGTGCAAGCGCACCTGGGGCTGCGCGCCATGGCGCAGACGAACCACCTGTCGCTCGCCCTGGCAGAGCAACTGTACGTCGATCTCGGCGGGCAGGCCTAAACGCAAGCCCTTGGCCGTCGCCCACGGCGAATGGGCATCGTCGTCGCGCTGGCAGGCAGTCTCGCTCTGCGCCATGGCTTCGGCGGCCAGTTGCCAGAATTCGCTGGGCAACTCGGCGGCGCCCGGCAGCAGTTCTTGCTGATAACGCGGAATAAAGCCGGTATCCAGTTCGCAGGCGGCGAAGGCGGGGTGGGCCAGTACGCGCTGCAGAAACGCCAGATTGGCCCTGACGCCGCCGACGCAAGTCTCCGCCAGCATCGCCAGCAAGCGCAGGCGGGCTTCTTCGCGGTTCTCGCCCCAGGCGATCAACTTGCCGAACATCGGGTCGTAGAACGGTGAAATCTCGTCACCCTCGCAGACCCCACTGTCGACCCGACGCCCCGGCCCGGTCTGGGCTTCGCGGTACAGCGCCAGGGTGCCGGTGGCCGGCAGAAAATCGTTGTCCGGGTCTTCGGCGTACAGGCGTACCTCAATGGCATGACCGTTCAGAGGCACTTGATCCTGAGTGATCGGCAACGGCTCGCCACGGGCCACGCGAATCTGCCAGGCCACCAGATCGAGCCCGGTGATGGCTTCGGTGACCGGATGCTCGACCTGCAGGCGGGTGTTCATCTCCATAAAGAAGAAATCACCACGCTCATCCAGCAGGAACTCCACGGTACCGGCGCCGACATAGCCGATCGCTTGCGCGGCTTTAACCGCGGCTTCGCCCATGGCGCGGCGCAGTTGCGGGGTCAGGCCCGGAGCCGGCGCTTCCTCGACCACTTTCTGGTGGCGGCGTTGGATCGAGCAGTCGCGTTCGTTCAGGTACAGGCAGTTGCCGTGCTGGTCGGCGAACACCTGGATCTCCACATGGCGCGGTTTGAGCACGTATTTTTCCACCAGCATGCGCGCATCGCCGAACGACGATTGCGCTTCGCGCTGGGCGCTGAGCAGCGCTTCGGCCAGCTCGCTTTCCCGTTCAACCACTTTCATGCCCTTGCCGCCACCGCCAGCGGCGGCCTTGAGCAGCACCGGGTAGCCGATCACCTCGGCGGCGGCGCGGAAGGTTTCCACATCCTGGGCTTCGCCGTGGTAACCGGGCACCAGCGGCACCCCGGCCTGTTCCATCAAGGCTTTGGCCGCGGATTTGCTGCCCATGGTCTCGATGGCGGAGGCGGGCGGGCCGAGGAAAATCAGCCCGGCCTGCTCGATGGCGTGGGCAAAGCCGGCATTCTCCGAAAGAAAGCCATAGCCCGGATGAATCGCCTGGGCGCCGCTGGCCTTGGCCGCGGCGATCAGTGCGTCGATACGCAGGTAGCTCTCCGCCGGTTTGGCGCCGCCGAGGTCGACGCGGATATCCGCCTCGCGGACGTGCCGCGCATTGGCATCGATAGCGCTATGCACGGCCACGGTGGTGATGCCCATGGCTTTCGCGGTGCGCATGACCCGGCAGGCGATTTCCCCGCGGTTGGCCACCAAAAGGGTTGTGATCATCGTTTCGACTCCATTGCCGGCATCATGCTCGTTCCTGCCAAGCCGGTTTGCGTTTATCGAGGAAGGCACGCAGGCCTTCCTGGCCCTCGGCGCTGACGCGAATGCGGGCGATGGCGTTTTCGGTATAGCGGCGCAGGGCAGGGGTCAGCACGCCGCTGCCGACCTCGCGCAGCAAATCCTTGCTGGCTTGCATGGCCAGCGGGCTGTTGAGCAGCAGGTTGTCGACCCAGGTCTGCACCGCACCATCCAGCTCGTGCGCCGGGTAGCATTCGGCGAACAAGCCCAGCTCGCGGGCGCGCTCGCCGCTGAAACGTTCGGCTGTGATGGCGAAACGTCGCGCCGCGCGTTCGCCGATGGCCTGCACAACGAAAGGGCTGATCACCGCCGGGGCCAGGCCGATGCGCACTTCGGACAGGCATAACTGCGCGTCTTCGGCGCCAATGGCCATATCGCAGCAACTGATCAAGCCCAGAGCGCCGCCGAAGGCCGCGCCTTGCACCACGGCCAGGGTCGGGATCTTCAACTGATACAGGTTGTGCATCAGTTCGGCCAGCTCGCGCGAATCGGCCAGGTTGGCGTTGTAGTCCAGGGTCGCGGCGTGCTGCATCCAGGCCAGATCGGCACCAGCGGAGAAATGTTTGCCACGACCGCGTAGCAGCAGAAAGCGCAGGCTCTTATCGGCCATCACCGCGTCGAGGGCGAGAATCAGCTCGCGGATCATCTCGGCGTTGAAGGCGTTGTTCTTGTCGGCGCGATTCAGCCAGAGGGTGGCGAAGCCGCGTGGGTCTGTTTCGAGCTGGATGGTGCTGAAGTCGGTCATGGTCATCTTCGTAGGGTGCGCTGTGCGCACCATTGCGTTGAAAAGCGGTGCGCGCAGCGCACCCTACGGTATTCCGGCCTTACATGCGGAACACACCAAAGGTAGTCGGCTCGATCGGCGCATTGAGGCTGGCCGATAGCGCCAGACCCAGCACCTCACGGGTCTGCGCCGGGTCAATCACGCCGTCGTCCCACAGCCGCGCGCTGGAATAGTAAGGATGGCCCTGGCGTTCGTACTGCTCGAGGATCGGCTGCTTGAGCTTGGCTTCCTCCTCGGCGGAGAAGTCGTGACCGGCGCGGGCGGCCTGTTCGTGCTTGACCTGCACCAGCACGCCGGCGGCCTGCTCGGCACCCATCACACCGATCCGCGCGTTCGGCCACATCCACAGAAAGCGCGGGTCGTAGGCGCGGCCGCACATGCCGTAGTTGCCGGCACCGAAGCTGCCGCCGATGATTACGGTGAACTTCGGCACCTTGGCGCAGGCCACCGCATTGACCAGCTTGGCGCCATGCTTGGCGATGCCGCCGGCCTCGTACTTTTGCCCGACCATAAAGCCGGTGATGTTCTGCAGGAACAGCAGCGGTATGCCGCGCTGGCAGGCCAGTTCGATAAAGTGCGCGCCTTTTTGCGCCGATTCGGCGAACAGGATGCCGTTATTGGCGAGGATCGCCACCGGATAGCCCTGGATATACGCGAAACCGCAGACCAGGGTGGCGCCGAACAGCGCCTTGAATTCGTCGAACAGCGAGCCATCGACAATGCGGGCGATCACTTCTCGCACGTCGAACGGCTGCTTGGCGTCCGCGGGAATCACCCCGTACAACTCGGCGGCGTCGAACAAGGGGGCGATGGGCGCGCGGCTGTTGAGCACACCGAGCTTGCGCCAATTGAGGTTGGCGATGCTGCGCCGCGCCAGGGCCAGGGCGTGTTCGTCGTTGTCGGCGTAGTGGTCGGCCACGCCCGAGGTCTTGCAGTGCACATCGGCGCCGCCGAGCTCCTCGGCGCTGACCACTTCGCCGGTGGCGGCCTTCACCAGCGGCGGGCCGGCGAGGAAGATGGTCGCCTGTTCGCGCACCATGATCGCCTCGTCGGCCATCGCCGGCACATAGGCGCCGCCGGCGGTGCAGGAGCCCATGACCACAGCGATCTGCGGGATTCCCATGGCGGACATGTTGGCCTGGTTGAAGAAGATTCGGCCGAAGTGTTCACGGTCGGGGAACACCTCATCCTGACGCGGCAGGTTGGCGCCGCCGGAGTCGACCAGGTAAATGCAAGGCAGGCGGTTCTGCTGGGCGATGGCCTGGGCGCGCAGGTGCTTCTTCACCGTCAGCGGGTAATAGCTGCCGCCCTTCACCGTGGCGTCGTTGGCCACGATCATGCATTCGACGCCTTCGACCCGGCCGATCCCGGCGACCACGCCAGCAGCGGGCACGTCCTCGCCATATACCTGGTAAGCGGCCAACTGGCCGATCTCGAGGAATGGCGAGCCGAGATCCAGCAGGCGGTTGATCCGTTCGTGCGGCAGCAGCTTGCCGCGCGAAGTATGGCGATGCTGGGCCTTTTCACCGCCACCTTCGTGAATGCGCGCGAGCAGGGCGCGCAGGTCGCCCACCTGGGCGAGCATCGCCGCACTATTGGCGGCGAACTCCGGCGAGCGGGTGTTGATCTGGGTATGCAGGATGGCCATGCGGCTCACTCCATCGCTAGCCCGGATGCAATCCGGGGTCTTTGTCTCGCGGCACCAACCGCTCCCGGATTGCGCCAAGGCGTATCCGGGCTACGGTTCTTGCGGCTTATTTGGTCTCGTTAAACAACTCGCGGCCTATCAGCATGCGGCGGATCTCGCTGGTGCCGGCGCCGATCTCGTAGAGCTTGGCGTCACGCAAAAGGCGGCCGGTGGGAAACTCGTTGATATAGCCGTTACCGCCGAGGATCTGGATCGCCTCCAAGGCCATTTGCGTCGCGCGCTCGGCGGTGTAGAGGATCACCCCGGCGGCGTCCTTGCGCGTTGTTTCGCCGCGGTCGCAGGCGTTGGCCACGGCGTACAGGTAGGCGCGGCTGGCGTTGAGTTGGGTGTACATGTCGGCGACCTTGCCCTGGATCAGCTGGAACTCGCCGATGCTCTGGCCGAACTGCTTGCGGTCGTGGATATAGGGCACGATCACGTCCATGCAGGCCTGCATGATGCCCACCGGGCCGCCGGAGAGGACCACGCGCTCGTAATCCAGGCCGCTCATCAACACGCGTACGCCGCCGTTTTCCAGACCCAGCACGTTTTCTTCCGGCACTTCGACGTCATCGAAGAACAGCTCGCAGGTGTTTGAGCCGCGCATGCCGAGCTTGTCGAACTTGTTGCCGCGGCTGAAACCTTTCCAGTCGCGCTCGACGATAAAGGCGGTGATCCCGTGAGGGCCCTTGTCCAGGTCGGTTTTGGCGTAGATCACGTAGGTATTGGCATCCGGGCCGTTGGTGATCCAGGTTTTGCTGCCGTTGAGCACGTAGCGGTCGCCCTTGCGGTCGGCGCGCAGTTTCATGCTCACCACGTCGGAGCCGGCGTTCGGCTCGCTCATCGCCAGGGCGCCGACATGTTCGCCGGAAACCAGCTTGGGCAGGTACTTGGCTTTCTGGGCGGCCGAGCCGTTGCGCTTGATCTGGTTGACGCAGAGGTTGGAGTGGGCGCCGTAGGAGAGGGCGACCGAGGCCGAGCCGCGGCTGATTTCCTCCATGGTGATCACATGGGCCATATAGCCCAAACCTGAGCCGCCGTATTCCTCTTCGACGGTGACGCCGAGCAAGCCCATCTCGCCGAATTTCTTCCACATGTCCATGGGGAACTGGTTGCTGCTGTCGATCTCGGCGGCGCGCGGCGCAAGCTCGGCGGCGACAAAGGACTGCACCTGCTCGCGCAGCATGTCGATGGTCTCGCCGAGGGCGAAGTTGAGGGACGGATAGCTCATGGTTCCACCTATCTGAATCGAAATCAGGTTTATTGTGTAATAGGTTGTTTTTTATCGGTTTCTGCTAGCGCTTTTAAGCAGCGTTCTTCGGCTGTATCCAATTCCAGCTGCATTTGTCGAATGTCCAGTAGCTGCTGTTCCAACTGCGCGCGGCGTTCGGTGATCTTTTGCATAAAGGTCTGCAACTGCTTGCGGTTGCCATGCACCGGGTCGTACAGCTCGATCAGCTCCTTGCATTCGGCGAGGGAGAAGCCGATGCGCTTACCGCGCAGAATCAACTTGAGGGTGACCTTGTCCTTGGCGCTGTAGATGCGCTCCTGGCCGCGCCGCTCGGGGCTGAGCATCTGCTGCTCTTCATAAAAGCGAATGGCGCGGGTGGTGATATCCAGCTCGCGGGCCAGTTCGGAAATGGAGTAGGTGATGGCGGACATATTCACGGCGCTCTCGTTTACCTTTACGTTAACGTAAGCTTGCGGCGAAATTTAGTCAACTGCCTCAAGCGAGTGCTTAATTAATGTGATTTATAGGTTAGTAAAACTTAATTTAAATCAAATGATTAGCGATATTAGTTAAAAAACAGCTAAGGACTTGCAAAGGCGGCGCGGGTCAGCCGGATAAGGATCAGGGCCGACTAGACGGTAGATAGCGGCGCACCCGGGCGTTCAGCAACTCGATCAGGGCCGGGTCCATAAACTCATAGTCGTCGGGGATATCCAGGCAGACGATGCGCTTATTGGCCAGCTGCGCGCGGAATTTGGCGGCCAGCTTGGTGCGGTGAACCCGCTGCATCACCAGAATCAAATCGGCCCAGGCCAGCAGCTCGGGGCAAACCGGCGTGTCGGCGTCATGATTGACACCGGCCGATGCGGTTTCCACGCCCGGCCAGTCGGCGAACAGCTGTTCGGCGGTAGGGCTGCGCAAGCGGTTCTTGGCGCAGATAAACAGCAGCTTGAGAGGCAAGAAAGTTTTCCACTATCGGCTGTGTCAGCACGGGGTTAAGCGGTTGCAGCGCAGGTCAGGGCTTTCTGCCAGCGAAGCCGAACAGTAGGCCGCCAGCAAGTATGGCACCTATGCCGGCCCAAACCGGCACATTGACCCGTTCCTTTTCCTGTACTGACAGTTCGAGTGGGCCGAGCTTCACTGCCGTGCTGTCCTTGGTGTAGCTGAAGCCGCCATACAACAGCCCCAGCAGGCCCGCGACGATGAGTGCGATTGCCACAATCCTGATTGAATTCATGCGGTGATCCTCCTGCGGCGCCTGAGCTTATCGCCAGCGGTTTCAAAGGCAGGGCCGTCACAGTCATTGAAGCACAGTAACGACTAGGCGATTTCCTTGATTTCGAACACATTGACGATCTGCTGCAGCTTGCCGTCCCACACGTAACGCAGATGCACGCCTTGCTGCGGAATGCTCGCCGCGGGCGGACGGAACAGCGCGGCGCACTCGCCGCCGGGATGCCTGACGCTGCGGTAGAGCAGGCCCCAGGAGCGCTGGTTGCGCAATTCGGCGGCGAAACGTTGGGCGACCGGATAAGCACTCAAATCCGGATCGTGAAGGTGATCGTAATTGTTGCGGATATCGTGCAGCGGCTTGACGATGCGACACACGTAGGTGCGCAGGGTCAGTTCCAGATTGGGTTCGGCGGTCGCGCGCAAAAAGCGCTCGCGATGGAAGCGAGTTTCCGCCACCGCGGCCTGCAGGCTGTCGGCGCAGTAGTAAACGCCGTATTGCCCGGCGGTAAAGCGGCTCACCGCGCCGACATGGGTAAACGCGGCCATCAATGGCGATGAGCCGGGGCCGCTGACGCGGTCTTCGGCGGCCACATGGGACAGCAGGCCCGCTTCCTCGCGCAGGCGATCGTTGGTCAGGCCTTCGATCAGATAGGCCAGCTCCAGATCCGCGGGGTCGAGCACATCCTCGAACACCGAAATCGGTGGAAAGGCGCTGGAGACCAGCCGATAAGCCCGTCGCCAGCCGGGTAGAACCAGCGTGGGCGGCGCGCTCAACCCCTGACCCCGTCGAGGTAGCGGCGTACGTCGGCAAGGTCCACCACGCCGCCGGCCAGCATCAGCTGCAAAGCGCTGTTGCCGTTGAACGGCGCCTCGCTGTTGGCTTTCTTGACCCATTCATAGGTCGAAGGCTTGTCGCCGAAGAGGATGCGCAGGGACTTGTGAATACCCATTAGGTACGACACCCGCTCCATGGTGTCGCGCGGCAAGCGCACCTCGGGCAGTTGCCGGTACTTGTACAGGGTGCTGCGGCCGATGGAGCCCAGCAGGACCATCTGCTGCTCCAGGGTGCAATTCCATTTTTCCATCAGGTTGAAAAAGAACTTCAGGGCGACCTGGCCGGCTTTGGCCGAGTCGGGATCGAAAACGGGGGCGTTGTGCTGCATGGCAACGGACATGAGCGTTCTCCGTATGTGGACTATAAGTCGATACTATTCCCGATGTGGAATTCAGGCAATGCATTATTTGCGGGTTCTTGCGCGAGTGACGCTCACAGGGAGTGAATGGCATATCCAATGCAAATCGATTGACTCATGGGCTTGTCGAATAGTTTGGTTAGCGCTAACATCGCCAGCACAATACGTGGCGCCACATCGATGGTCGCCCAGGAGAACACATGCACATATCCTATTCTGCCGCCGCGACACCGGCTCGCCACACCTTGGTGGTGATGGGCGTCAGCGGTTCCGGCAAGACCGAAATCAGTCATGGCGTCGCCCGCGAACTGGGCTGGCGGCATATCGAAGCCGACAGCTTTCACCCCAGCGAGAACATCGAGCGCATGCGTGCCGGCATCGCCCTCAGCGATGAGGACCGCATCCAGTGGCTCGATGCGCTGATCGTCGAAATGCAACACGCCTTGGCCGCGGGCCAGAGTTTCGTCCTGGCCTGTTCGGCGCTCAAACGCGCTTACCGCGAGCGTTTACGCCAGGCGGTGCCGGGTTTGCAGTTCGCCTATCTGAAAATCGATCGCGCCACGGCCTTGCAGCGTGTTGGTGCCCGGCCCGGGCATTTCATGCCGACTTCGCTGGTCGACAGCCAGTTCGCCACCTTGCAGTCGCCCGAGGGAGAGCTCCATGTGGTGGCGGTCGATGCGAGCAAGAGCCGTGAAGCGGTGATCGCGGAAATCTGCCGGTGGGTCATGCGCGACTCCGCGGAGGAGGCCATCGAAGAGCGGGTCGATCTTTCTGCGAAAGAATTTGATAGCGCTAACCATGCGCCGTCGCTGACAGGCGAGCCCATCTATGGCGGCTTCCTGGCGAGCCTGTTCGATCGCCTTACCGATGGCCTGATGGCGGTGCTGATGACCTTTATGGTGGTGGCGGTATTCGGCAACGTGGTGCTGCGTTACGCCTTCGGCACTGGCTGGGCCGGGGCCGAGGAGCTGTCGCGGCTGGCCTTCGTCTGGCTGGTGTTCGTCGGCGTGGCCTCGAGCATGCGCCGCGGCGAGCTGATGCGTTTTTCGATGATCCGCGATCGTTTCGCCAAGACCTGGCGGCGCCTGCTCGATTCCTGCAGCTGGCTGCTGGTGGCCGGCGCCAGCCTGCTCTGCGCCTGGGGCGCCTGGAACCAACTGCGATACGGCTGGGGCAATATCAGCACCGTGGTCGGTTACCCGGTAGGGCTGGCGATGCTGCCGGTGATGGCGTGTATGGGCGTGCTGGCGTTGTTGGCGCTGGTGCAATTGATCAATACCTGGCGCCGGCCAGCCAACCAGGGAGCGGCGTCCGCCAATGTCACAGCCGACTGATCTGCTTTCTAACAAGCCGTTGCAGACGAGGAGCCAGCCATGACAGTTGTGGTCTTTCTCGGCTCGTTGCTGGGCTTTATGACCCTCGGGATGCCCATCGCCTTCGCCTTGATTCTCACCGGCGCGGTGCTGATGTGGTACCTGGATTTCTGGGACGTGCAACTGCTGGCGCAGAACCTGCTCGCCGGCGCCGACAGCTTTCCGCTGCTCGCCGTGCCGTTCTTCATCCTCGCCGGCGAGCTGATGAATGCCGGCGGCATTTCCAAACGCATCATCGCCATGGCCCAAGCCTATTTCGGCCATCTGCGTGGCGGTCTCGGTTATGTGGCGATTGCCGCGGCGGTGCTGCTTGCCAGCATGTCCGGTTCGGCCCTGGCCGACACCGCGGCGCTGGCGACCCTGTTGCTGCCGATGATGCGCCAGCGCGGTTATCCGCTGCATTCCTCGGCAGGTCTGGTCGCCGCCGGAGGCATCATCGCGCCGATCATTCCGCCGTCGATGCCATTCGTAATCTACGGCGTGGTGACCAATACCTCGATCAGTCAGCTATTTATGGCCGGTCTGGTGCCCGGGTTGATCATGGGCGCCGGCTTGATTTTCGCCTGGGTGCAGATCGCCCGTGGCTTCACCGAGCCGAGCCCGCCCAAGGCCAGTAAAGCCGAGCGGCGCCGCGTGCTGGTGGACGGCGCGGCCGCGTTGATGCTGCCGGTGATCATCGTCGGCGGGCTGCGCTTCGGCATCTTCACCCCGACCGAAGCGGCGGTGGTCGCGGCGGTCTATGCCTTGGCGGTCTCGACGCTGCTCTATCGCGAGCTGAGCTGGGCGAGTCTGAACGCGACTCTGACGCACGCCAGTCGCACCACCGCGTCGGTGATGTTCCTCTGCGCGGCGGCCACGGTCTCGGCCTATATGGTGACCCTGGCGCAGTTGCCCGAGGAAATCGGCGTGATGCTCGGGCCGCTGCTGGATCACCCGTACCTGCTGATGGTCGCCATCATGCTGCTGATGGTCGCGGTGGGCATGGTGCTCGACCTGACCCCGACCATTCTGATCCTCGGCCCGGTACTGGCGCCGATCGCCGTCAGGGCTGGTATCGATCCGGTGTACTTCGGCGTGATGTTCGTGCTGATCGGCTCGATCGGCCTGATCACCCCGCCGGTGGGCACGGTGCTCAATGTGGTCGGCGGCATCGGCAAGTTGCGCATGGAAATCTTGGTGCGCGGGGTGATGCCGTTCTTTCTGATTTACCTGGCCATAGTCGCACTGCTGATCGCCTTCCCGGCGATCATCACGGTGCCGCTGGCCTGGCTGCGCTGATCCATCCAAACCGCTTTGCCTGGCAAAGCTCAACCCGTCCGACAACAAAAAAGGTAACCCACCATGAGACGTCCACTGATCACCGTTCTGGCTGCGGCCCTGCTATGCAGCCCCTTTGCCTCGCTGAGCGCCCATGCCGATGAAGTCCGTTCGCGAATGATCCGCTTCGGCTACGGCCTCAATGAAAACAGCAACCAGGGCAGGGCGGCCAAGCTGTTCGCCGAGGAGGTGGCCAAGGCCTCCGAAGGCAAACTGAAGATGCGCACCTATGCCGCGGCCAGCCTGGGCTCGGACGACCAGATGCAAAGCGCGTTGATCGGTGGCGCTCAGGAAATGATGGTCGGCTCCACCGCGACCCTGGTTGGGATCAGCAAGGAGATGGCGGTGTGGGATACACCGTTTCTGTTCAGCAGCGCCGCGCAGGCCGATGCCGTGCTCGACGGTCCGGTCGGCCGACAGGTGATGAACAAGCTCGAAGAGAAGGGCCTGGTCGGCCTGGTGTATTGGGAAAACGGTTTCCGCAATATGACCAACAACGTGCGGCCGATCACCAAGCTGGAAGAGTTTTCCGGGATCAAACTGCGCGTGATGCCCAACCCGGTGTTTCTCGAAACCTTCAAGCTGATGGGCGCTAATGCCGTGCCGTTGCCGTTCTCCGAGCTGTTCACCGCGTTGGAAACCAAGGCCGTGGACGGCCAGGAAAACCCCTTCAACACCATCCTCTCGTCGAAGTTCTACGAGGTGCAGCAGTACCTGACCGTGACCAACCACGTCTACAGCCCGTGGATCGTCACCGCCTCCAAGCGCTGGTGGGATGGCTTGTCGCAGGCCGAGCAGGGCATCCTCATGGCAGCCGCGAAGAAAGCCCGCGACTTCGAGCGCCTGGACACCCGCGAGGAAGCCGCCAAGGCACTGGCGCAGCTCAAGGCCAACGGTATGCAGGTCAACGAAATCAGCCCGGACGAAGTGCAGCGCATGCGCGAGACCGCTCAGCCGGCGATTCAGCAAGTGATCGATACCGTCGGCCAGCCGCTGTTCGACAGCGTTCAGGCCGAGCTGGCCAAGGCACCGCAGTAAAGCGCAGGGGAGCGGGGCGGTGCGAGCCCGCTCCCAGTCTGCTAGCGGCCTGCTAGAATCGCTCGTCCCGCCATCAATGGAATCCCCATGAGCCAACGCCGCCGCCGTTCAGCCGAGCGCGTCACCCTGTCCGATGTGGCCAAGGCCGCCGACTGTTCCTTGATGTCCGCCTCGCGCGCGTTGTCCCAGCCGGATAGGGTCTCCGACACCCTGCGCGAGCAGGTGATGCAGGCGGCGAGGGCGCTAGGCTATGTGCCCAATCCAGCCGCACGGGCCTTGGCCAGCTCGAAATCCAACCTGGTGGCGGTGGTGATTCCATCGCTGTCCAACTCGGTGTTCGTCGACACCGTCGAGGCCATCCAGCGGGTGCTGATGCCGGCCGGCTTCGAGATGATGATCGGCGTCAGCCACTACCGCCCGGAAGAGGACGAACGTCTGCTGCGCTCATACCTCGCGCACCAGCCCGCGGGCTTGCTGGTGACCGGCTTCGAGCGCAGTGACACGGCGCGGGAAATCCTCGGCGGTTGCCGTGGCCCAGTGGTCACCATGATGGAGCTGAGCGACGCCGAGGACGATTACTGCGTCGGTTTTTCTCAATTCGAGGCCGGCGCCGCCATGACCCGGGCGCTGATCGAACGCGGTTACCGGCATATCGCCTTTGCCGCCGCGCAACTCGACCCGCGCACCTTGCAGCGTGCCGAAGGCTATCGACAGACCATGCGCAGCCATGGGCGTTACGACCCGAACCTGGAATTGCTGACCCCGGAGCTGTCCTCGATCGGTCTGGGCGCCAATCTGCTGGATCGCCTGCTGGCGCAGCATCCGCAAATCGACGCGGTGTTCTTCAACAACGACGACCTGGCGATGGGTGCGCTGTTCCGCGCCCGCCAGCTCGGCCTCGTGGTGCCGCAACGGCTGGCGATCGCCGGTTTCAACGACCTGCCGGCGGCGGCCTGGTTGCAGCCGGCCCTGACCACGGTACGCACCACTCGCGGGCGCATCGGCCAGTTGGCGGGGGAAATGTTGTTGACCCTGATGCGTGGCGAGCAACCGGCGCAGCATTGCATCGATGTCGGTTTCGAACTGGTGCTGCGCGAGAGCGCGTAGCGCCGCTAGGGTTGCTGGTAGCGCTCCAACAGGCGCGGGATGTCGCCATTATCGTACCCGCGGCGAATCACTTCGTTGAACGCCTTGAGAAATTCGCCCATGGCCAGCCGCTTATGGAAACCGAGGTAATTGGCGTCGCGCTTGAGTGGCCGGGGCAGTGCCTGGATATCACCGGCGTGGGCCAGCAATTTCTGGTCCTGGGCGATGGCCCGCTGTAGACCAACCAGGCCCGGGTTGATCAAGGCCACGTCGATGCGGCCGGCCAGCAATTTGTTCAGTCGCGAAACCGGGCCGTTATCCTCGTCGACCTGAAACAGGCCATGCCGACGGGCCTGCTCGAACTCCTCGCCGAAACTGCCGCCGGCCCCGATCCCCACACGACGCCCCCTGAGGTCGTCGATATCCTTGAAGTCGAACGCCTCGCCGTTACGCACCACGATCAGCACTTCGTCATAGAACAGCGGTTCGGAGTAGTCGAAAATCTGCTGGCGTTCGGCCGTCCAGCTCAGGCCGACGATGCCGGCCTGGGCGTCCTCTGCCATCCAGTAGGCGCGAGCCCAGGGGTAGAGGTGCAGGGTAAAGCTATGTGCGGGCATGGCGGCATCGGCATACCGAAGTATGTCGACCAACATACCTCGGGGTTCATCGGCTTCGGCATAGATTTTCGGTACCGAATAGTTGTTGCCGACAATCAGCAGTTCCTGGGCCTGAGTCGCGCCGCAGAACAAAAGGCAAAGCAGTAGCAAATGGCGCATCCGGCACGACCTAACAAGCAGCTCCTCGTAGGCGCAAGATAAGCTCCGCACGCCAGTTTGCCCAGCCTATTTCGTCCCCCCGAGCAGTTGGCTAGGTGCCCTCATTCCGGCGCCTTTTCGATCTTCTTTTCCTGCGCCGTGACGTGCTGGCAGATTTCGATGATCTGCTCGCGCATCCAGCGGTTCGCCGGGTCCTGGTCGGTGCTTTCATGCCAGTACAGGTGGGTTTCCAGGGCCGGCACGTCATTCACCGGCAATTGCACGTAATGCAGCTCGTTACGCCGGGCGAAGCGTTCCGGCACGGTCATCGCCAGGTCGGTATTGAGCATCACCGTGGATGCCATCAGGTAGTGCTGCGAGCGCAATGCCACGCGGCGTTGCAAGCCCATCTTGCCGAGCGACAGGTCGATATAACCCAGGCCGCTGCGGCGGCTGGAAATATGGATATGGGTCAGGGACAGGTATTCGTCCAGGCTGATCTTGTCCTTGGACAACGGATGGCCTTTGCGCATGGCGCAGACGTAACGGTCTTCCATCAGCTTGACGTGGCGCACCTGGGGGTCGGTGTTGAGCGGCGCGTCGACGGCGAAATCCAGACGCCCGGCGGCCAGTTCCTTGGTGGTGTCGCGGCGCCGCGAGAGCATGCTCTCGATCGTCACGTTCGGCGCCAGGCGGCGCAGACGCTGGAACAACGGCGGCAGGACCACGGCCTCAGTCAGGTCGGTCATGCTGATGCGGTAGGTTTTATTCGCCTGGGCGGGGGTGAAGGTGCGGCTTTCCTGCACCGAGATGCGCAATTGCTGCAGGGCGTTGCGCACCGGGCCGATGATGTTCTGCGCCATCGGCGTCGGCACCATACCTTGTGCGGTGCGCACGAACAGGGGGTCGTTGAAGGTTTCGCGCAGACGGGCGAGGGCGTTGGAAACCGCCGGCTGGGTGATACCGACAATCTGTCCGGCGCGGGTCAGATTGGCTTCGGTGTAGATGGCGTCGAAAACGATGAAGAGGTTCAGGTCGACCTTGTTGAGATTCATGCCAAGCGCGCTCCGAGGGTTGTCCGCATTAGTGAATCATATATCGGTGATGAATGTTTATACACGACGAAAATAGGTTAGATAAATCCAGAACCCTGATCTAGCATCGTCATCACATTGAAAACACCACCAGACACCCGCCAGAAGGTAGCCCATCATGGATTTCGCCTACTCCCCTAAAGTCCAGGACCTGCGTGAGCGCGTCACCGCGTTTATGGAGACCCACGTCTATCCCGCCGAGGCGGTATTCGAGCAGCAGGTCAACGAGGGCGACCGCTGGCAGCCGACGGCGATCATGGAAGAACTGAAAATCAAGGCCAAGGCCGAAGGCCTGTGGAACCTGTTTTTGCCGGACTCGGAACTGGGTGCCGGCCTGACCAACACCGAATACGCGCCCTTGGCGGAAATCATGGGCAGCTCGTTGATCGGTGCCGAGCCGTTCAACTGCGCCGCACCCGATACCGGCAATATGGAAGTGTTGGTGCGTTACGCCAACGAAGCGCAGAAAGAACAATGGCTCAAACCACTGCTCAGCGGCGAGATCCGCTCGGCCTTCGCCATGACCGAGCCGGGCGTGGCATCAAGCGACGCCACCAACATGGAAGCCAACGCCCGCCGCGAGGGCGACGAGTGGGTGATCAACGGCCGCAAGTGGTGGACCTCCGGCGCCTGCGATCCGCGCTGCAAGATCATGATCTTCATGGGCCTGACCAACCCCGACGCGCCGCGCCATCAGCAGCACTCGATGATTCTGGTGCCGATGGATGCGCCGGGCGTGAAAGTGATTCGTCCGCTGCCGGTGTTCGGCTACGACGACGCGCCCCATGGCCACGCCGAAGTGCTGTTCGAAAACGTCCGGGTACCTTACGAGAACGTGCTGCTGGGCGAAGGTCGCGGTTTCGAGATCGCCCAGGGTCGCCTCGGCCCGGGGCGGATTCACCACTGCATGCGTTCGATCGGCATGGCCGAGCGCGCGTTGAAGTTGATGTGCGAGCGCGCCGTCAGCCGCACCGCATTCGGCAAACCCTTGGCGCGGCTGGGCGGCAATATCGATCACATCGCCGACTCGCGCATGGAGATCAACATGGCCCGTCTGTTGACGCTCAACGCCGCTTATATGATGGATACCGTGGGCAACAAGATCGCCGCCAGCGAAATCGCCCAGATCAAGGTGGTGGCGCCGAACGTCGCGCTCAAGGTGATCGACCGCGCGATCCAGATCCACGGTGGTGCCGGGGTTTCCAACGATTTCCCGCTGGCTTACTGGTACGCCATGCAGCGCACCCTGCGTCTGGCCGACGGCCCGGACGAAGTACACCGCATGGCTATCGGCAAGTTCGAGATCGGTAAGTACATGTCCAAGGACATGATAAAAGCCAGTCGCTGATCCAATCGGTAATATCCACAAGGCCCGCATTTGCGGGCCTTGTGGTTTGCGCCGCTCGCCTTGCGCACGTCCCCATAGCAGCAATGCTTGCCGGTGAGCGGCGAATTGCCACCCCACCCGCAGGATGCGACGCCGATGTCTATAGTGGTATTGCAGCGATTCGCTCTGTACCAGGATGCAAGGGGGAGCTATGCAGATGCCGCAACGCACTGCAGTAATGGATGGCTTGGCTCAGGCGGTGAGTACGCACTTGACTCCTTGCTTGGATGCCCTGATCGATGCTGCGATTCATGCCCTGAAAGAGCACCGCTTGGCCGCTCGGAACAATATCGAAGCCCAGGGTTGCGAAGATTTTTTGCGTGTATGCGGCGCTCTGCGCGAAAGCGTCGTCGCGCAGAGCGTGGAAGCTATTCTCGATTTACTGCCTGTCGGCATTACGCCTTTGGCAACGGCTCCGGCGAATGCCACCGAGTGGCAACTCGTAGATGATGCCGAAGTGGAGGAGATGCTCGAGGCGCGCCGCTTGGTACGTCAATTACGCGAAACCTTGGGCGTCATGGAATGGCGCAGTTGCGCCCGCTTGAATGCCGTGACGGGCGCGGCCGCCAGGGATCGCGAAAGTCCGTTATCGCTCGAGTTCATGGTGCGTACCTTGCAGGCACGGCTGCATTTGCGCGAACAACCGCCGAGCGTACGCGACCTCTTCTACCACGTGGCCGCGCAAGCATTGGGCCGCACATTACAAACCTATTTCCAGCAGTTGGATGGGCTTTTCGCCCAATTCCAGGTCGAGCCGCGGTTCGACCCGCTCGAACATCCGGCGAGCGGACGGCGCCGCGAAAGCGCCAGGCATGCGGCGCCGGATGCGCCTTACCGGGCGATTCAACAGCTGCGGGCTTTCGGCGTCGGGGCCACACAAGCGCAATCGGTGTCGCAGGAACCTCCAGGGAAGCCGCTGGACGCCGCCGCGCTGGAAACGGCTCTCGCCACTTTGCAGAGCCGCTTGCCGCCTGCGCAGGGATGGTCAGTGCAAAGTTTCTTGCAGCAATTGGGCGCCGAAGGCGCCGTCCTGTCGCCTCGCCAACGCGACGATGCCGGGGTGGTCGCCGAACTCTTTCAGCAGATAGAACAAGAGCCGGCGATCGCCACGGCCATAAAACCGGCGTTGCAACGCCTGATGCTGCCCGTGGTCCGGGCTGCAATGCTCGAACCCGCAGCTTTTGCCGATAGCACCCACCCGGTGCGTGCCACCTTGGATAAGTTGATACGCCTGTGCGATTTTTCCGAGCCGCCCAACCACGTCATGGAAAGCCGCGTCCAGCTGTTGATCGACGGCATCGTCAACGACTACCGCGGCGATAACCAGGTGTTCACCCGTTGTAATGAAGAACTCGAGCAATTGCTCGCCGTGCAACAACGCGCCTACAGCAACAATGCCGATCGTGTACGCCAGTACAGCCGCGGCCGCGATGCCCTGGAACGCGCGCGTGAACAGGTCGGCCGCGAACTGGCCAAGCTGTTCGGCAGCCACACGCCGAGAGTATTGCTCGATTGGCTGGACGTGGGGTGGCGCGAATTGCTGGTGCACGAGCTGATTCGGCAGGGCGAGGAGAGTTCCGAATGGCTCGACGATCTGGCGGTGATTCGCCAACTCAACGCTTGGTTGCAAAGCGAGCTGAATGGTGAGGTCGGCGAGATCAACCCGGTAGAACGCGCCTACGAGGTCGTGCCGGTCCTGGAGTTGTTGCGCAAACGTATGGAGAGCTTCCTGCCCGGGCAGTACCGGCACAGCACCACCCTGAAACAGTTGCAGCAACAACTGCTCGGCGAAGAGCCGGTCGAGTGGCTGGCCTTGCCCGAGCCGCCAGCGGAAGAGGTCGCCCCTTTGCTCGATCCCGCCCAGCAACGCTGGCGCGAGCGGGTGCAACAGCTGCGCGTCGGCGACTGGTTGGTGACGCAGCGCGGCCAGCACCTGCAGCTGATCTGGGTCAACCCTGCCTGCGATCACTATGTCCTGGTCGACCGCCAGGGTTGCGAAGCCGGCAGTTTTACCGCCGAGGGCCTGATGGAGCAGCTCGCCAGCGGCTGGATCGGCAGCGCCGCACCTGAGACCCAAGGGGTGATTCAGGAGCACCTGCAGAACATCGTCGGCAAGCTATACCGCGACATCGCCCATGTCCGCAGTCATGACGAACTCACCGGTCTGCTCAACCGCCGCAGTTTCGAGGCGGCAGTGGCGCAGGCCCTGGCTGCCAGCGAATCCCATGCGTTCATCTATGGCCACATCGATCAGTTCAGCGTGCTCAATTCCATTTTCGGCCCTCTGGCCGGCGATACTTACCTCAAGCAAACCGCCAAGTTGCTGGCGGCTCATCTCCCCGAGGCGGCGAGTCTGGCGCGGATCGGCGGCGTGGATTTCGCCGTGGTCCTGCCGTACAGCGACGAGTACCCGGCAGGCCTGCTTGCCGAAACGCTGCGCGCAGCGATCGAGGCCCACCCATTGGAATGGCAAGGCCACTCGCACGGCATGACCATGAGTGTGGGCTTGGTCCTGACGAGCGAACGACACGATGTCATCAACCTGTTCCGCGACCTGCAAACCGCCTGCAATACCGCCAAGGAAGAAGGGCGCAATCGCGTGCATATCTATAGCGACGAGATCGACGGTGCGCGCACCGGCCTGATGGCCATCGCCGGGCGTGTGGACGATATCGTCGAACGCGGCGAACTCAGCCTGCGGGTGCAGCAAATCGCTCCGGCGCGTGCGGCTGTCGAGCAACTGCCGCACTACGAAGTGCTGCTGGTGATGCAAAACGAGCTGAATCTGCTGGATTTCATTGGCGCCGCCGAGCGCTATAACCGCATGACCAAGGTCGACCGCTGGGTGCTCAAGCGGGTGTTCGCCGAGTTGGCGCAATATCCGTGGTTATGGGCGCAATGCAGCGGCCTGTCGATCAACCTGTCGGGCAGCAGCCTCAACGACGACAAACTGCTCGAGTTCATCGAGACGTTGTTCGAAGACTACGCGGTGCCGCCGGAAAAAATCTGCTTCGAGCTGACCGAAACCGCCGCGGTGGCCAATCTGACCAAGACCGCGGATCTGGTGCGTTACCTGCAGCGTTTTGGCTGTACTTTTTCGATAGACGATTTCGGCACCGGCTTCTCCTCTTACGAGTACCTGAAACAATTGCCGGTGGATTACGTGAAGATCGACGGCAGCTTCGTCAAGGAAATCGAGCGCTCGCCCAGTGATCTCGCCATGGTCAAATCGATCAACGAAATTGCCCACGTACTGGGCCGCAAGACCATCGCCGAATACGTCGAGACGCCCAGCATTCGCGAGCGCCTGGTCGAGTTGGGAGTCGATTACGTGCAGGGCTATGGCGTCGAGCTGCCACGTACCTTGGGCGAGCTTCTCGCGAGTTGTAAAAGTGACCTCGCGCCTGCGTAGGCATCTGCGGCGCCTGGCAGGTAGGTGGTTTTTCAACAGACTGTCAATGTAGGACTACCGATTAACGCTCGCCGTTGCTCAACTCGTGCAGCCAGAGCAGGCGCATATGCAGTTGCGCGGCGAAGGCGCGAGCGGCCTGTTCATGATGGAAGGTCAGGCAACGTCGCCCCATGCGCACTTGCCAATGCAGCTTGCCGCGCTGCAGCAGCGGCTCGATAACGATGCTCGGTGAGCTCAAACAATCACTCCTTGCGCTTGGGCGCGCGGGTTCTCAGCAGCGACAGTATCACTCCGCCGGCGAGCAGGCCGAGGGTTGTGCACAGCGAGAACAGGGCGGGCACCTTGATGATGTCATGGAGAAATATCTTGCCGCCGATAAACATCAGAACCAATGCCAGCGCGTACTTGAGGTAGATAAAGCGGTGCATCAGCGCCGCCAGGGCGAAGTAGAGCGCGCGCAGGCCGAGAATCGCGAAGATGTTCGAGGTGTAGACGATAAAAGGGTCCTGGGAGATGGCCAGCACCGCCGGCACACTGTCCACGGCGAACACCAAATCGGCCAACTCGATCAGCACCAGGGCCAGCAGCAGCGGTGTGGCATGCAGCAGGTTCTTGCCCGATTTTCTATCCGGCTGACGCAGCAGAAAGTGCCCGTCGTGCATATCCTCGGTCACCCGCAAGTGCTGACGTAGGAACTGCAACAGGCGATTCTGGTTCAGGTCGGGGTGCTGTTCTTGCTCGGCCGAGAGCATCCGTACCCCGGTGAACAGCAGGAACGCGCCGAATAGATAAAGCACCCATTCGAAGTTCTGCACCAGCGCCGTGCCCAGGCCGATCATAGTCGCGCGCAGCACGATCACCCCGAGAATGCCCCAGAACAGCACGCGGTGCTGATAGCGCCTGGGGATGGCGAAGAAGTTGAGAATCACCGCCATGACGAACACGTTGTCCATCGACAGCGACTGTTCGACCAGAAAGCCGGTATAGAACTCCAGCGCCTTAGTGGCTCCGAGTTGCCACCAAATCCAGCCGCCAAAGCCCAGACCTACGCTGAAGTAGCCGCTGTACAGCAACAGACTTTCGCGCATCTCGATTTCATGCTGATCGCGGTGCAGCACACCGAGATCGAACACCAGCAAACCGAGGATGATCAGGATAAAGGCCAGCCAGAACCAGCCAGGGGTGCCGAACAGGGGGGTACTGAGAATATTTGCCAGGCTATCCATTGAGCCACCTCGAATGTCTGCCTAAGTTGAGAATCAACTCAGTGACTCCGACATCACGGTGAGGGCTCACCGCCAGAGGGGCCCGGCGTCACGCTTATTAAGCAATAGGTGCTGCGGGCGTACTTGGCAAGTGTATTGGCCGCTGCGGTGCGCTCAGTTGCTGTACCGATAGATGATCGGGGCGAAAAGACCCGAGGCGTGGCCATTCTTCAGGCATTGATTGAATCGCTCAAGGAACCAGCCCATTTTCAATGACTTGGAAATGCCCATGTGCTTGCCGTCGCTCTTGAAGGGCACGGGCAGGGTGGTGAAGGCATCCCCCTGCAAGCCCGGCCAGCTTTGCGCGAGCTTGCGGATGTCCACGCTGGAGCCGATCAGAATGGCATCGATGCGCTCATGCTGAAGCATGCCCAGGCCGCTGCGGGTGTCGTTGAAACCGACAATGGTCAGGGTGCCATCGGCCACGGCTTGATCGAAGGCGTTGCCGTAGCTGGTGCCGATGGTTGCGCCAATCAGCTTGTCTTGCAGGTCGGTAATGGCCAAATAGGGAAACTCGCGACCCTTTTTCACAACCAGCACGACATGTTCGGTGAATATGGGCGCGGAAAAGTCGAACAGGGCCAGGCGTTCATCGCTTATCGATAGGCCGATCACGCCTCCTTCGCCGCGTTCGGCCATGGTATAGGCGCGTTTCCACGGCATCAGTTTGATCTGGTAGGGCACCTGCATGTCGTCCAGACAGTGCTTGGTGATGTCCACCACAATGCCCTTGGCTTCGCCGTCCTGTTCAAAATACTTGGGGAAACCATCAGGGCTGCCATACACCCGGAACACCTCGGCCTGTACGCTCTGCACGACCAGCAGAGCCAGCAGCAGAGCAAGGCGCAGAGGTGTGCTCGTGGTCATGGCGGAACCTCGGGCGGACGTTGGGTTTCTTTAGCTTAGTCAGTCGGCGTGGTTAATCACTGTCTGATGCAGCAATAAAAGCAGTCAACGCCGGGGTTTCTGCGCAGCCCCATCCTGCGCGTGTTTACGCTTAGTAAACCCAGACTTCCACCCGGCGATTCTTGATCCGACCCTCATCCGCATCGTTCGCCGCTACTGGCAGCTCTTCGCCAAGCCCAGTGACTTCGCGAAAAATCACCCCTTGCCTGGCCAGCTCTCGACGCACCGCCATGGCCCGTAACTTGGACAGTAATTTGGCGCGTGCCGGGTCGGCTTTGCTATCGCCAAAACCCATGAGCACGACTTTCTGCTTCATCTTGTCTTGTTTCTTCAGGTACAGGAGAACCCGCTCGACGTCTCGCAGGGCCTTGTTGTCCAGGCTGGAGCTGCCTTCCTGAAAGCGGAAGTTGACCGACAGACGCTGCGCCTCGCGGGCCAGGGTCTGGTAAGCGGCGGGCATGGCAGGGCTGGCAGCGACGCTGACCGCTTGCACGGTCTGGGCGATAAAGCCGCTTTGATCGACTATCGCCTGGCCGCGGGGGCTATGGGCGAAACGCACCAGCGCCTGGCCCCAGGGGTTTTGCATGTCCGGTTGGTTGTACAGGAACAAACGACGCGACAGCGGGTAATCCTCGGTGGCGATTAGGGTTACGCTCGGCAGCATCGGCTGCGACTCGCCGACGGCTATGGCCAGGGCTTTGGCCTGGCGGATATAGGGCAGACCGATAAAACCGATGCCCTGAGAGTCCCGGCTGACCGAATCGGAGAGTTGCTCGCTCGATTCGAAACGCTTGGCGCTTTCGCTCAGGCTTTTGCCATGGGCATTGAGCACCAGTTCCTTGAAGGTGTCGTAGGTGCCGGAGTTGCCATCGCGGGCATACAGATTGATCGCACCCGGCAAACCGCCGAGCTCGGCCCAGTTTTTAATTTCCCCGGCGAAAATCTGCGCCACCTGTTCGCTGCGCAGTGCGCCGATCGGATTACCCGGATGGAGGATGATCGCCAGTCCATCGAGCGCGATGACTTGTTCGGCCTCACGGCTTTTCAGATCGCCCAAATGCGCCAGCTCGCCGGCTTCGCTGTCCTTGATCGGCCGTGAGGATGCCGCCAGATCGGCGCTGCCGTTCTTCAGCCCGACGAAACCGGTGCCGGAACCATGGGCCGCCACTTCGACAGTCACGCTGCGACCATCGGCGGTCATGCCGGTGACCTTCTGCTCGTTTTCGACCGCGCCGGCTTCGATGCGAATGGCGCTCAGCCCTTGCTCTTCGAACAAGCCTTCGATCAGGGCTGGGCCGAGCTTCGCGCCTATGGTGTTGGAGCCCTGAATACGCAAGACGCTGCTGTTATCGGCAGGGATCGGCAGGGCGGCGGAGGCGATCCCGGACAGGCTGAGGCAAGCGATTCCCAATGCCAGGAAAGCGAGGGTACGGCTCAGGGTTTTACGATCGCAAATGGACAGGGCACGCGGCATGCGGCAACACCTTCTAGGAAAAGTGCGGCGACGATAAGACAAAAAGATGACTGTTATGTGACGGCGGGCGCCGGCCATTGGCCGTGCGCAAAGCGGGGGGAGGCGAGGCGGGGTGCGGCGCATCGAGGACGTCTTAAAAGACGCCCTCGGGAGGGCTGAGCGTTAGCCTTTGGATCAGCTCAGTTCCAACCAGATCGGCGCATGATCGGAGGGCTTTTCCATGGCGCGCAGCTCGTAGTCGATACCGGCATCCTTGATACGCGCTTGCAACGCCTGGGACGCGAGTATCACGTCGATGCGCAGGCCGCGTTTTGGCTCGTCCTCGAAACCGCGGCTGCGGTAGTCGAACCAGCTGAAACGGTCGTCGACCGCCGGGTTGAGATGACGGAAGCTGTCGACCAGGCCCCAGGCTTTCAGGGTCGCCAGCCATTCGCGCTCTTCCGGCAGGAAACTGCACTTGCCGGTGCGCAGCCAGCGCTTGCGGTTCTCTTCACCGATGCCGATATCGCAATCCTCCGGGGAGATATTGATATCGCCCATCACCACCAATGCCTGCGCGGGCTGGAACTGGCCCTGTAGCAAACGCTGCAAGTCCGCATAGAAGCGTTGTTTGGCGGGGAACTTGATCGGGTGGTCGCGGCTTTCGCCTTGGGGGAAGTAGCCATTCATCACGGTGACGGGGTTGCCGTCGGCATCGGCGAAGGTGCCGTAGATAAAGCGCCGCTGCGACTCCTCGCCATCGTCGGGAAAGCCCTTGTACACGCTCAGCGGCGCCTGGCGCGAAAGCAGGGCGACGCCGTAATGGCCCTTCTGGCCGTGGTAGTGCACGTGGTAGCCGAGCTGGCGAATCTCCGCTTCGGGGAATTGCTCGTCGGCCACCTTGGTTTCCTGCAGGCCGATCACATCCGGCTGGTGTTTCTCGATCAGCGCCGCCAATTGATGAGGGCGCGCACGCAGGCCGTTGATATTGAAGGAGACGATCTTCATGGGCGGAAAGTCCTGGGGCCTAATTCGATAAGGCTGCGATGCTAGCCGATCAGCGAGGCATACGGCCAGTTCTAGCGGGCGGGCGAATGCGGTGCTAGGGTGCCTTCAGGCCCGATATAAATAACAAGAAAATGGAAAAAGCCCGAGGTCACGACCATGCCGCATCGTACCGCTGAAATTCGTATGCTCGACGGGGGCTATGCCCGTGAAGCGCGCTCGCTGCTGTATCACGCTTACCGCCACGAGCCCACCTTCGCCTATTTGTTCGAAGCCGAACGCCCCGGCTATGACCAACGCGTACGCGCCACCGTGCGTGAGCTGGTGCAACAGCATTTTCGCGAGGAATTACCGGCCATCGGTTTACTGGTCGACGATCGCTTGATCGGCATGGCGCTGATCGCACCGCCGCAGCGCCGCCTGGATATCACCGAAAGTTGGGCCTGGCGCATGCGCATGCTGTTGACCACCGGCTTCCGCTGCACCAAGCGCTACCTCGAATACCACGATGCGGTGCTCGCCTGCCTGCCGCCCGGTCCCTATCACCTGTTGCCGCTACTGGGCGTGCACCCGGAATTCCAGGGCCAGCATTTCGGCGAGCAACTGCTCGAAGCGCTGCATAACTGGTGCGCCGACGACGCCAGCTCGCAAGGTGTGGTGCTCGATACCGGCAACGCGCGCTACCTGGACTTCTACAAGCGTCAGGGTTACGAGGAGCTCGGCGAAGTGGCGGTTGGCCCGATCATCGAGCACGTGTTCTTCCATCCCAACCCCCAGCCGGTGCTTAAAGCCAGCGCCTGAATAAGGCGTAAAAAACTGTAATAAAGGATCGTACGCTACTGCGCCATTGGCTCTAGCACGGTACTTGGCTCGTGTTAGCATCCGGGCATGACTGTGCTTAGCCCACTGTGCGCGGCTCTCGCGCTTTTATTGTTCAGTGCCTCCGTTGTTGCGGAAGCGCGTTTACAGGTGCGCGTGCAGCCGGCCAACGCGGCCCTCAAGGAAAACGTCGAAGGCTATATCGGCAGCCTGGACGATAAGGATGTCGAGGAGCTGCAGCGTTTTCGCCGCACCGCCGAGGCCCGGGCCGCTACAGCCTTGCAGGCGTTGGGTTATTACCAGCCACAGATCGGCAGCGAAGTAGCCGCCACCCCTCCGAGCCTGATCCTCGATATCATTCCCGGCGAACCCGTGCGCCTGCGCGACGTCGAGGTGCGCATCGAGGGGCCGGCGCAGCAATTGCCGGCGTTTCGCCTGCCCGCCGATATGCGCATGCAGCCGGGCGATGTGCTCAACCATGGCCGTTACGAGGCGGCCAAACGGCATATCCAGAATCAGGCCTCGCGCTACGGCTTTTTCGACGGGCGTTTCGCCAGCCAACAGCTGCGCATCGACCCCCTGGGCGGGGTCGCCGATATCGAGTTGGTCTATGTCAGCGGCCCCCGTTACCGCATGGGCGAGGTGACGTTCAGCGGCGATACGCCACTCGACGAATCCCTGCTCCAGCGTATGGTGCCCTTCGAGCGGGACGCCCCTTACGAAGCCGAATCGATAGCCGAGCTGCATCAGGCTTTGCGCTCGAGCGGTTATTTCGAATCGGTGCGGGTCGATGCCGATCCGCTCGCGGCGCAGGGCGAGCGCGTTCCCGTTGCCGTTCATTTGCAGATCCGCGAACCGCGCAGCGTGGCCTTCGGCCTGGGGTTCGCCACGGATGTCGGGCCCCGTGGTCGCGCCAGTTGGACCCGTCACTGGGCCAACCCCCAGGGCCACAGCTATGGCGCAGAGATGGAGCTTTCCGCGCCGCAGCAGAATATCGGGCTGTGGTACGACATCCCCGACGATCCGCCCTTGACCGACAAATGGCGCTTCGTTGGCGGTTATCAAGCCGAAGACATCGCCGACACCGATAGTCGCAGCAAACTGCTGAAAGTCGGGCCGGAATGGCATTCCCAACTGGACAGCGGTTGGTTGCGCATCCTCTCGCTGAAGTGGCAACACGAGGAGTATGCGCTGGGCGACGACACCGGCCTGAGCACCTTGCTGATGCCGGGTGTCAGCTATGCCTATTTGCGCAGCGACAACCCGATCGATCCGAACCAGGGTTATCGCCTGCAGTTCGATCTGGCGGTCGCCAAAGAGGGGCTGTTGTCCGATGCCGACGTGATCCACGGCAACGCATCGCTCAAGGGCCTGACGACCCTCGGTCGCCGACATCGCTTTCTCGGTCGGGTACAGTTCGGCGGCACCGAATCCAACGGTTTCAATGCCGTGCCGCCGTCGTTGCGCTTCTTCGCCGGTGGCGATCAAAGCGTGCGGGGTTACGACTACCAGAGCCTGTCGCCGGACAATGGCCAGGGCGACAAGATCGGCGGGCAGTACCTGTTCGCCGCCAGCGTGGAATACCAATACAGCTTCGCCGAGCGCTGGCGCGTGGCGACCTTCTACGATCAGGGCAACGCCTTCAACTCGCTGAGTGCGCCCTCGGTGAAAAGTGCCGTGGGCGTCGGCGTGCGCTGGGTTTCGCCGGTCGGCCCGCTACGTCTGGACCTGGCCCACCCGCTGGACGGCGAGGGCGGCGTGCGCCTGCATTTCTCGATGGGCCCCGAGCTGTGAGGCGGGCGCTGAAAGTTGCCTTGTTCAGCCTGCTGGCGCTGGTCCTGGTGCTGGCGGTCGGCATTGCCGTGCTGCTCGGCAGCCAGAGCGGCAGCCGCTGGCTGCTGGCGCAAGTGCCGGGGTTGCAGGTGCAGCGGTTCGATGGTCGTCTGGGCGGCTACTGGCGGGCGGATCTGCTGCTTTGGCAGCAAGGCGAAAGCCAGGTGAGGCTCGAGGAGCCCGTAGTCGACTGGTCGCCGTCCTGCCTGTGGCGTCTGACGCTCTGCGTCGAGCGCCTGCAGGCCGAACGCATCGCCGTGGACATGGCGCCGAGCGAACCGGCTAGTGACAGTGAGCCGATGCTGCCGGATATCGACCTGCCGTTGACCCTGCAACTGAACCAGGTGCGTATCGGCAGCCTGCAAATCGATGGCGACGAGCAATTGCAGAACCTGCAACTGGACGCCCAGTGGACGGCCAGCGGCTTGCAGATCGACAACCTGCGTGCGCAGCGTGAAGACCTGAGCCTCGACCTGCATGGCAGCCTGCAAGCCCAGGGCAATTGGCCGCTGGACCTCGCCGGTACCTTGAAACTGCCCGCACCGCAAGCGCAGCCGTGGCAAGTTGCCGTGCAGGTCGGCGGCAACCTCAGGCAAAGCGTGCTGTTGACCGCGGACAGCAGCGGCTATCTGGACGGGCGCTTGGTCGCCGAAGTGCAACCGCTGCTGGAGAACCTTCCCGCTCGCGCCCAACTGCGCCTGGACGACTTCAAACCCAGCGCCGAACTGCCCGACACCCTGCGCCTGAACGACTTGCGCCTGGATGCCCAGGGCGATCTGGCCAGCGGTTATCAACTCAGCGGTAACGCCGAGCTGCCCGGAGAAGGCCGCGCGGTGGCCCTGACCTTGCTGGGCGTGGCGGATGCCGAGGGCGCGCGCATCGACGCGCTGAAGCTGAGCGCGGACGAAGAGCAATACGTTCAGCTCAGCGGCGAGTTGAATTGGCGCGACGGGTTCAGCGCCGACAGCCATTTGCTCTGGGAGAATTTCCCCTGGCGCCGCTTGTATCCGCTCGCGCAAGAACCCCAGGTGCAGCTGCGCCACCTGACCGCCGATCTGAGCTACGACGATGGCAACTACCTGGGCAATGTCGTCGCCGAATTGGATGGCCCGGCCGGCGCCTTTAGCTTCAGCAGCCCGCTCAGCGGCGACCTGCAACAGCTGTATTTGCCCGATTTGAAATTGCGCGCGGGGCAGGGCCAAGCCGATGGGCGCCTGAGCCTGGGCTTCGCCGAGGGTATCCGTTGGGATGCGCAAATCGACTTGAGCGATTTCAACCCCGCCTATTGGCTCGCGCAATTGCCCGGCACCCTGGGCGGCCCGATAAGCAGCCAGGGACAGCTGCACCAGGGGCAGCTATCGCTGAGCGCCACAGTGGATATCGCCGGTGACCTGCGCGGTCACCCGGCGCTGTTGCAGGCGCAGCTTGCCGGCACCGGCGAGCAATGGACGCTGGACGAGCTCGCGCTGCGTCTGGGCGACAACCGTATCGACGGCGAGCTTGCCCGCGCCGCGGGCCTGAGCGGCCAATTACGTCTGGCTATGCCCAAGTTGGGCCAGTTATGGCCGGGGCTGCAAGGCCGCTTGAGCGGCGAGCTCGGGCTGCGCGGCACGCTTCAGGCCCCGGCGGGACACCTGACGCTGCAAGGCCAGGGCTTGGCCTTCGCCGACACAAGGGTGCAAAGCCTGCAACTGGATGCCAGCCTGAGCGATGCGCAACGCGCGCAGATCGAGGCGCTGGCCCGGGGGCTGGCCGTCGGCGAAACCCGTTTCGGGCAATTGGCCCTGAACGGGCAGGGCGATCTGCAACGACAGCAGCTGAGTCTGAGCCTCGACGGTCCCGCCCTAGATGCCAGCCTGGCCGCCGACGGCCAGTTGCAAGACCAGGTCTGGCGCGGGCGCTTGAGCAGCGCCGAGTTGCAAATGGCCGACCAGCGCTGGCAGTTGCAGGAACCTGCGCCCGTGCTGCGCCGAGCCGATGGCCAGCTCGAACTGGGAGCGCACTGTTGGCGCTCGGGCGCGGCCAGCCTGTGCGCCGAAGACCAACGCCTGCTGCCCGAGCCGCAATTGCGCTACCGCTTGGCGAACTTTCCGCTCGACAGCCTGAGCCCCTGGTTTCCCGAGGATTTCGCCTGGCAAGGTCAACTGGACGGCGTGTTGCAGCTCGACCTGACGGATGCCGGGCCCCGCGGCGAAATACGCGTGGATGCCGGCAGCGGCACCTGGCGCATACGCGAACAGCAGCAATGGCTGGATTTCGCCTACGACGAGCTGAGCCTGAAGGCGCAACTGCAACCGCAAAGCGTCGATGCCACCCTCGACCTGAACGGGCCGAGAATCGGCAGCCTGGCGTTACGCGCGCAACTCGACCCGCGGCCGGCGGATAAACCGCTGTCCGGCACCTTTCGTTTGCAGGGTTTGCAACTGGCCCTGGCGCGGCCGTTCCTGCCGCTGGTCGAACATCTGGGCGGACAGTTGAACGGCGAGGGCAGCCTCGACGGCACCCTGACCGCACCGCGCATCGACGGTCTGGTGCGCTTGAGCGAGGGCGAGATAGCCGGCAGCCAATTGCCGACCCGCGTCGACGACCTCGAACTCGAAGCGCGGATCGCCGGCGAAAGCCTGCAGCTCGACGGCAGTTGGCGCAGCGGCGAAAGCGGCCAGGGCCGGCTCGAGGGAGGGTTGGCCTGGGGCGATGCGCTGCGCGGCGAGTTGCGCGTCACGGGCAGCCGCTTGCCGGTCAATATCGAGCCCTATGCCGATATCGAAGTGGCGCCGGATCTGCGCGTGACGCTTGCCGAGCAGAAGCTGGCGATAAGCGGCCAAGTGGCGATCCCGCGCGGCAGTATCGTCATTCGCGAGCTGCCGCCGTCGACCGTCAAGGTCTCCCCGGACGCGCAAATCGTCGGACAGGAGGAAGCCGAGCGGCAACCCCTGGAGATCGCCATGGATATCGAGGTCATCGTCGGCGAGGATCGTTTGATGTTCAGCGGTTTTGGCCTGACCGCCGATCTGGCCGGGCGCATTCATATCGGCGACAACCTCGACGCCCGCGGCGTATTGCGCCTGGAAAATGGACGCTTTCGTGCCTATGGTCAGCGCTTGAGCTTCCGCCGGGCGCGTTTGCTATTCGCCGGCCCGATCGATCAGCCGTTCCTCGATATCGAAGCGATCCGTAAGGTCGACGATGTGACCGTGGGTTTGCGCTTGACCGGCAATGCCGAGCAACCGAAAACCGAGGTGTTTTCCGAACCGGCGATGAGCCAGGAGCAAGCCTTGTCCTACCTGGTGCTCGGTCGCCCGCTGGGGCAAAGCGCCGGCGACAGCAATCTCCTGGCGCAAGCGGCCCTGGCGATGGGCCTGGCCGGCAGCAAACCCCTGACCAGTACGGTAGCCGGCGCCTTGGGCATCGAAAATTTCCAGCTGGACACCGAAGGCAGCGGCGTGACCACCAGTGTGGTGGCCAGCGGCGAGCTATCCGAGCGGCTGAGTCTGCGCTATGGGGTCGGGGTATTCGAGCCGGCGAGCACCATCGCACTGCGTTATGAACTGACCAAACGGCTCTATCTCGAGGCCACCAGCGGCTTGGCCAGTTCCCTTGACCTGTTCTACCGCCGCGATTTCTGACGAAACCCGCACTAATGTGCACTTACATGGCAAATATGCTGCATTTTTGTAATAAGCACTAAATCTTAATTGGTTTTAAACGCTTTTTTTAAGTAATCCACCTGGTTGGTTCGGTTTAAACGAATAATTCCCCTGTGAAACTCTTCATATACTGACGTCCCCTAAGTACCCGAGCAGTCCTTATGCGGCGCTCGGGTGTTGCCCGACTCACTGCAGTTGTCCGCGCATACCGATGCGCGGGTTAAACAGTTCGCCTACCCGGCAGTCGGAGCAAGCGATGGGCATCTAACCTCGCGTCATTACAAAAATAAGGAAGGCACATGGAAACCCTCAATACCTTGGTGAACAGTCTCAATGGCCTCGTCTGGGGCCCGCCCATGTTGGTGCTGATCCTCGGCACCGGCTTGTTCTTGATGTTGCGTTTGAAGTTCATGCCGCTTGCCAAAATAGGCGCCGGCTTCAGTTTGATGTGGCAGGGACGCAAGAAAGACGATACCGAAAGCGGCGAGATCAGCCCGTTCCAGGCGCTGATGACCTGCCTGGCGGCCACCGTGGGTACCGGCAATATCGCCGGTGTGGCCACGGCGATTTTCCTCGGCGGCCCCGGCGCGCTGTTCTGGATGTGGTGCACCGCGTTGGTGGGTATGGCCACCAAGTATTGCGAAGTGGTGCTGGCGGTGCATTACCGCGAGAAGGACGACAACGGCGAGCATGTCGGCGGGCCGATGTATGCGATCAAGAACGGTCTGGGTAAGAAGTGGCTATGGCTCGGCACCGCCTTCGCGATTTTCGGCGGTCTGGCCGGTTTCGGTATCGGCAACATGGTGCAGGTCAACAGCATGGCCGCAGCACTCGAAACCACCTTCAACGTGCCGCTGTGGGTGACCGGTCTGGTCACCATGTTGTTCGTCGGCCTGGTGATCCTCGGCGGCATCAAGCGTATCGGCAAGGTCGCCGCGACCCTGGTGCCGTTCATGTGCGTGGCCTACATAGTCGCCGCCATCGTCGTGCTGGTGGTGAACGCGGCGCAGATTCCCGCAGCCTTCGAAATGATCTTCACCTATGCCTTCACCCCGATCGCCGCGACCGGTGGTTTCGCCGGTGCAGCGGTGATGGCGGCGATCCGCTTCGGTGTGGCGCGCGGGATTTTCTCCAACGAGGCGGGCCTGGGCACCGCCGGTATCGCGCAAGCGGCGGGCACCACCAATAGCTCGGTGCGGTCGGGGATGATCGGCATGCTCGGTACCTTTATCGACACCATCGTCATCTGCAGCCTGACCGGTTTGGCGATCATCACCTCCGGCGTCTGGACCAGCGGCGTTAGCGGTGCGGCATTGTCGGCGGCGGCGTTCGAGTCGGCGATGCCGGGCGTGGGCGGCTATGTGCTGACCATCGCCCTGGTGGTCTTCGCGTTCACCACCATCCTCGGCTGGAGCTATTTCGGCGAGAAATGCTGGGAATTCATGGTCGGCACCAAGGCGATTCTGCCGTTCCGCATTCTCTGGGTGCTGGCCGTGCCGTTCGGCGCCGTTGCCCATCTCGATTTCGCCTGGCTGGTGGCCGATACGCTGAACGGCTTGATGGCCATCCCCAACCTGGTGTCGCTGTTGTTGCTCAGCCCGGTCGTGGTCAAGCTGACCCGCAATCATTTCGCGAAAAACGATGTGCCCTACGGACGCGTCATGCAGTCTGACCCACAGGTCAGGTAGTATGGCCGGCGGCGCGGGCTTGCCAAATGGCGAGTCTGCGCCCTTACTTGTTCACCGCATTCAATTCCGTAGAAAGGATCTAAGCACATGGCACAAGTCACCCTTAAAGGTTCCCCGGTCGAAGTCGCTGGCCAGTTGCCGCGAGCCGGTCAGCAGGCGCCAGCTTTCACCCTGGTCGGCGCCGGCCTGGCCGACGTCAGCCTCAGCAGCCTGGCGGGCAAGCGTAAGGTGTTGAATATCTTCCCGAGCGTCGATACCCCGACCTGCGCCACTTCGGTACGCAAGTTCAACGCCGAGGCGAGCAAGCTGGCCAACACTCAGGTGCTGTGCATTTCCGCCGACCTGCCGTTCGCCCAGGCGCGCTTCTGCGGTGCCGAAGGCCTGGAGAACGTGACCAACCTGTCGACCATGCGTGGTGCCGACTTCCTCAAGGACTACGGCGTTGCGATCGCCAGCGGCCCGCTGACCGGCGTCGCCGCCCGCGCCGTGGTGGTGCTGGACGAGAACGACAAGGTGCTGCATAGCGAGCTGGTCGCCGAGATCGGCAGCGAGCCGAATTACGACGCGGCTCTGGCAGTGCTCAAGTAACACGGGTACGCAGCAAACAACGGTCTACTTCGGTAGGCCGTTTTTTTGCGCGCGATCCATAGATCCGTAGGATGGGTTAGCCGCCAGCAGGGTATGAGGGCAGTCACCCATTTATATGCGGCGTAACCCATCACGGCACACCGCGAATACCGCTGTTGGGTTACGCGGCCGCTTAGATCGTGTCGTGACAAAGACCGTGCCTATTGCCGCTAACCCAACCTACGGTGGGGTCTGCGCCGGCAATACCCGGCAACACTCCGAGGCAACGCCCGGCCGTCGCAAGTTTTTATCGCCAGCTCAGGGGCTTAGCAACGTAAGTGGAAGGTAAATAGCCGGTAAAGAGGCTTTGCTTAGTCGTCGCCACTGCTTATCGTTCACGCTTCCCAAGGAAGCGATACGCATCATGTCCGAAACTCCCGCAACTTCCCGCTCACCACAAAGCCCGCGCCGCCAATGGCAGGTCGGTTTTGCCCTGTTGGTCGTGGCTATCGCGCTGGCCTGGTGGCTCTGGCCGCAGCCGCCGGAGCAGCCGAAAGGCGGCCGCGGTCGTTTTGGCGATAACGGGCCGGTGCCGGTACGGGTGGCGCCGGCAGAGCAGGGCGATTTCGCCGTCGAGTTGAAGGCGCTCGGCACCGTGACGGCGTTCAACACGGTGAACGTGCGCAGCCGCGTCGACGGCGAGCTGGTCAAGGTGTCGTTCGAGGAAGGGCAACGGGTCAAGGCCGGCGAGCTGCTGGCGGTGATCGACCCGCGCCGCTACGAAGTCGCCTTGCAGCAGGCCGAGGGCGCCTTGCAGCAGAGCCGCGCGCAGTTGCAGAACGCCGAGATCGATCTCAAGCGCTATCGCGGCCTGTACGCCGAGGATTCCATCGCCAAGCAGACCCTGGACACCCAGGAGGCGCTGGTCAACCAGTACCGCGGCACCGTCAAGGCCAACCAGGCGGCGGTCAACGACGCCAAGCTCGACCTGCAGTTCACCCAGATTCGCGCGCCCATCGACGGCCGTCTCGGCCTGCGCCAGGTGGACATCGGCAACCTGATCAGCGCCGGCGATACCACGCCGCTGGTGACCATTACCCAGACTCAGCCGATCTCGGTCAGCTTCACTCTGCCTGAAGGCGAACTGCCGCAAGTGCAACAGGCGCGCAAGGCGGACCCGCAGGCGCTGACGGTGGAAGCCTGGGATCGCAGCGAGAAGCAGCGCCTGGCCAAAGGCAGCCTGCAAAGCCTGGACAACCAGATCGACCTGACCACCGGCACGCTCAAGCTCAAGGCGCGTTTCGAGAATGCCGAGGAAACCCTGTTCCCCAACCAGTTCGTCAACGTGCGCCTGCGCGTGCGCACCCGCGAGCAGGCCACGCTGATTCCCTCGGCGGCGCTGCAATACGGCTCCAAGGGCACCTTCGTCTATCTGCTCAAGGACGATTCGACCGTGGTGGTGACGCCAGTGCAGGCCGGGCCCAGCGATGGTCAGCGCACCCTGATCGAAAGCGGCGTCGCGGCTGGCGACCGCCTGGTGCTGGAAGGCACCGACCGGCTCAAGGATGGCGCCAAGGTCGAGGTCATCGGCGATCAGCCGGCAGTCGCCAAACCTGAAGCCGGCAAGCGGCCGAAGCGCGACGCATGAACCTCTCGCGTACCTTTATCCTGCGACCGGTCGCCACCACGCTGATCATGCTGGCGATCTTCTTGAGCGGCATCATCGCCTACCGCCTGTTGCCGGTATCGGCCTTGCCCGAGGTGGACTACCCGACTATTCGCGTACTGACGCTGTACCCCGGCGCCAGCCCCGAGGTGATGACCAGCGCGGTGACCGCGCCGTTGGAGCGCCAGTTGGGGCAGATGCCGGGGCTCAAGCAAATGTCCTCGACCAGCTCCGGTGGCGCCTCGGTGATCACCCTGCGCTTCAACCTGGAAGTGGAGTTGGATATCGCCGAGCAGGAAGTGCAGGCGGCGATCAACGGCGCGACTAATCTGCTACCCAACGACCTGCCGGCGCCGCCGGTGTACAACAAGGTCAACCCGGCCGACACCCCGGTGCTGACCCTGGCGATCACCTCGGAAACCCTGCCGCTGCCGCAGGTGCACGACCTGATCGACACGCGCATGGCGCAGAAGATCGCGCAGATCAGCGGCGTCGGCCTGGTCACCCTGGCTGGCGGTCAACGCCCCGCGGTGCGCATCCGGGTCAACCCCGAGGCGCTGGCCGCCTATGGGCTGAACCTGTCCGATGTGCGCACGCTGATCGGCAAGTCCAACGTCAACCAGCCGAAAGGCAACTTCGACGGCCCGACCCGGGTGTCGCAGCTCGACGCCAACGACCAGCTCAAGTCCGCAGACGAATACCGCGAGCTGATCGTCAGTTACCAGAACGGTGCCACGCTGCGCCTGAAGGATGTCGCGCAGATCGTCGACGGCGCGGAGAACGAGCGCCTGGCCGCCTGGGCCAACCGCCAGCAGGCGGTGCTGCTGAATATCCAGCGCCAGCCCGGCGCCAACGTGATCGAGGTGGTCGAGCGCATCCAGCAATTGCTGCCGCAGATCACCGCCGGCCTGCCGGCCAATGTCGACGTGGTTGTACTCAGCGACCGCACCCAGACCATTCGCGCGGCGGTGCACGACGTGCAGTTCGAGCTGTTGCTGGCGGTGGCGCTGGTGGTGCTGGTGACCTTCCTGTTTCTGCGCAAGCTGTCGGCCACGCTGATCCCCTCGATCGTCGTGCCGCTGTCGCTGATCGGCACTTTCGGCGTGATGTACCTGGCCGGATTCTCGATCAACAACCTGACGCTGATGGCCCTGACCATCGCCACCGGTTTCGTGGTCGACGACGCCATCGTCATGCTGGAGAACATCGCCCGCCACCTGGAGGAGGGCGAGACACCGCTGAACGCCGCGCTCAAGGGTGCCAAGCAGATCGGCTTCACCCTGATCTCGCTGACCTTCTCGTTGATCGCGGTCCTGATCCCGCTGCTGTTTATGGCCGATGTGGTCGGGCGGCTGTTCCGCGAGTTCGCCATTACCCTGGCGGTGGCGATTCTGATCTCCCTTGTGATTTCGCTGAGCCTGACGCCGATGATGTGCGCGCGCCTGCTCAAAGCGGAAAAAGAGCAAGAGCAGGGCCGTTTCTACCGCGCGGCCGGCGCCTTTATCGACGGCATGATCGAACGCTACGGCCAGGGCTTGCAGTGGGTGTTGCGGCATCAGGCGCTGACTCTATTGGCCGCCGTAGCCACTCTCGGGCTTACCGTGCTGTTGTATCTGGCGGTGCCCAAGGGCTTTTTTCCGGTGCAGGACACCGGGCTGATCCAGGGCATTTCCGAGGCGCCGCAGACGGTCTCGTTCCGCGCCATGAGCGAACGCCAGCAGCGCCTCGCCGAGGTGATCCTCGGCGATCCGGCGGTGGCCAGCCTGTCGTCCTATATCGGCGTCGACGGCGACAACCCGACGCTGAACAGCGGCCGTCTGCTGATTAACCTCAAGCCTCACGGCGAGCGAGAGGTCACCGCCAGCGAGGTGATCGAGCGCCTGCGCCCGCAATTGGCGGCGCTGCCGGGCATCCAGCTGTACCTGCAACCGGTGCAGGACCTGACCATCGAGGACCGGGTCAGCCGCACCCAGTTCCAGTTCAGCCTGGAATCGCCGGACACCGAGCTGCTGGAAGCCTGGACGCCGAAACTGGTCGAGGCGCTGCGCCAGCAGCCGCAGCTCACCGATGTCGCCAGCGACTTGCAGAACCGTGGTTTGCAGGTATTTCTCGATATCGACCGCGACGTGGCAGGGCGCCTCGGCGTCAGCGTCGCCGATATCGATAACGCGCTCTACGACGCCTTCGGCCAGCGGCAGATCTCGACCATCTTCACCCAGGCCAGCCAGTACCGCGTGGTTCTGGAAACCCAGGCGGCGGACCGTCTTGGCCCGGACGCGCTGCGCCAGGTACATGTGGCCACCGCCGATGGCTCCCAGGTGCCGTTGTCGTCGCTGGCGCGCATCGAGCAGCGCGCCACGCGGCTGCTGATCAACCATATCGGCCAGTTCCCGGCGGCGACGCTGTCGTTCAACCTGGCGCCCGGCGTCGCCCTGGGAGAGGCGGTTGAAGTGATCGAGCGGGTGCAGCAGGAAATCGGCTTGCCGGGCGGCATTCAGAGCAAATTCCAGGGCGCCGCCGAGGCGTTCCGCGCCTCGCTGTCGAGCACGCTGCTGCTGATCCTCGCCGCCATCGTCACCATGTATATCGTGCTCGGCGTGCTCTACGAGAGCTTTATCCACCCGATCACCATTCTCTCCACGCTGCCTTCGGCCGGGGTCGGCGCGCTGCTGGCGTTGCTGCTGACCGGCAATGACCTGGGCCTGATCGCGATCATCGGCATCATCCTGCTGATCGGCATCGTCAAAAAGAACGCGATCATGATGATCGACTTCGCCCTCGACGCCGAACGCAACCAGGGCATGGCGCCCGAAGCGGCGATCTACCAGGCGGCGCTGCTGCGCTTCCGCCCGATCCTGATGACCACCCTGGCGGCGCTGTTCGGCGCCGTGCCGCTGATGCTCGCCAGCGGCTCCGGCGCCGAGCTGCGCCAGCCGCTGGGCCTGGTGATGGTTGGCGGCCTGCTGGTCAGCCAGGTACTGACGCTGTTCACCACGCCGGTGATCTATCTGTATTTCGATCGCTTGTCGCGGCGCTTCAGTGGGCGCAGCGCCGCGGGGGTGGCGGTGTGAGGGCTTTGCGTAGCCCGGATGCAATCCGGGAGCGGTATCGACCGTTAGATCTTTTCCCGGATTTCATCCGGGCTACGACAGGGGTTAAGGCGTGAACCTGTCCGCGCCCTTTATCCTGCGCCCGGTCGCCACGCTGCTGCTGAGCCTGGCGATCCTGCTGCTCGGCGGCGTCAGCTTCGGCCTGTTGCCGGTGGCGCCGCTGCCGAAGATGGATTTTCCGGCGATCACCGTGCAAGCCAGCCTGCCCGGTGCCAGCCCGCAGGTGATGGCGGCGACGGTGGCAACGCCGCTGGAGCGCTCCCTCGGCACTATCGCCGGGATCAGCGAGATGACCAGCCGCAGCAGCCAGGGCAGCACGCGGATCATCCTGCTGTTCGACATCGACCGCGATATCGACGCCGCCGCCCGCGAGGTGCAGGCGGCGATCAACGCCGCGCGCAAGCTGCTGCCCAGCGGCATGCGCACGATGCCCAGCTACCGCAAGGTCAATCCGTCGCAGGCGCCGATCATGGTGCTGTCGCTGACCAGCGAGGTGCTGAACAAGGGCCAGCTGTACGACGTCGCCTCGACCATCCTGGCGCAGAAGCTGTCCCAGGTCAGCGGGGTCGGTGAGGTGCAGATCGGCGGCAGTTCGCTGCCGGCGGTGCGCGTGTCGCTGCAGCCGCGCCTGCTCGATCAATACGGTATCGCCCTCGATGAGGTGCGCCAGGCCATCGCCGACGCCACCGGCCAGCGGCCCAAGGGCGCGGTGGAGAACGACGCCTGGCACTGGCAGGTGCAGGCCAACGACCAACTGGAGCGCGCCGCCGACTACGCGCCGCTGATCGTTCGCCAGGAGAACGGCGCCAGCGTGCGCCTGGGCGATGTGGCCAGCGTCGTCGATGGCGTCGAGGACCGCTACAACAGCGGTTTCTACAACGACAACGAAGCGGTGCTGCTGGTGGTCAACCGCCAGTCCGGGGCCAATATCATCGAAACCATCGCCGATATCCGCGCGCAGTTGCCGGCGTTGCGCGAGGTGATCCCGGCCAGCGTCAAGCTGGAGGTGGCGATGGATCGCTCGCCGGTGATCCGCGCCACCCTGCACGAGGCCGAACGCACGCTGCTGATCGCCGTGGCCCTGGTAATCCTGGTGGTCTACGCCTTCCTCGGTCGCTGGCGTGCGGCGCTGATTCCGGCATTGGCGGTGCCGGTGTCGCTGGTCGGCGCTTTCGCGGTCATGTACCTGTGGGATTTCTCCCTGAACAACCTGTCGCTGATGGCGCTGATCATCGCCACCGGCCTGGTGGTGGACGACGCCATCGTGGTGCTGGAAAACATCTCCCGGCATATCGAGAACGGCGAGACGCCCATGCAGGCGGCGCTGAAAGGCTCGCGCGAAGTGGGCTTCACCTTGCTCTCGATGAACCTGTCGCTGGTCGCGGTGTTCGTCTCCATCCTGTTCGTCGGCGGCATCGCCGAGCGGCTGTTCCGCGAGTTCTCCATCACCCTGGCGGTGGCGATCATCATTTCCTTGCTGGTGTCGCTGACGCTGACGCCGATGCTCTGCGCGCGCTGGCTGAAGGCCGAGGAAAAGCGCGCGCCGGGGCCGTTGCAGCGCTTCGGCGCACGCCTGCAAACGCGCGTGCTGGACGGTTACCGGCGCAGCCTGGAATGGGCACTGGCGCATTCGCGGCTGATGCTGTTCGGCCTGCTGGCGACCATCGGCCTCAATGTGTACCTGTACGTCGCGGTGCCGAAGACCTTTATGCCGCAGCAGGACACCGGCCAGTTGATCGGCTTTATCCGCGGCGACGACGGCCTGTCGTTCCAGGTGATGCAGCCGAAGATGGAAATCTACCGCCGCGCCGTGCTCGCCGACCTGGCGGTGGAAAGCGTGGCCGGCTTTATCGGCGGCAACGGCGGGATCAACAACGCCTTTATGATCGTGCGCCTGAAGCCCATCGACGAGCGCGGCGTATCGGCCCAGGAGGTGATCGAGCGCCTGCGCAAGAGCGTGCCCAAGGTGCCGGGCGGGCGTATGTTCCTGATGCCCGACCAGGACCTGCAATTCGGCGGCCGCCAGGGGCGCAGCTCGGACAACGAATACGTACTGCTGGCCAGCGACCTGGAGGACCTGCGCGTGTGGCTGCCCAAGGTACGCGACGCCCTGGCGGCCTTGCCGGAGTTGACCGATATCGACGCCAACGAAGGCGAGGGCGCCCAGCAGATCAGCCTGGTGATCGACCGCGACACCGCCAAGCGCCTGGGCGTGGACATGGCGATGGTCACCTCGGTGCTGAACAACGCCTTCAGCCAGCGCCAGATCGCGACCATTTACGACAGCCTCAACCAGTACAGCGTGGTCATGGAAGTCGACCCGCGCTACGCGCAAAGCCCGGAAGTGCTGGACCAGGTGCAACTGATAGCCGCCGATGGCAGCCGCGTGCCGCTGTCCACTTTCGCCCGCTGGGAACGCAGCCTGGAGGAGGACCGGGTCAACCACCAGGGCCAGTTCGCCGCGGAGAGCATCGGCTTCTCCCTGGCGCCGGACGTGACCCTGGAGCAGGCCAGCGCCGCCATCGAACAGGCGGTGGCGCGGGTCGGTCTGCCGACCGAGGTGCAGGGCATGCTCGGCGGCACCGGCGGCGCCTTCCAGCAGGCGGCCCAGGGCCAACCGCTGATGATCTTCGCCGCGCTGCTGGTGGTGTATATCGTGCTCGGCGTGCTTTACGAGAGCTATATCCACCCGCTGACGATCCTCTCCACGCTGCCTTCGGCCGGGGTCGGCGCGCTGCTGGCGATTCTGCTGGTCGGCGGCGAGTTCAGCCTGATCTCGCTGCTCGGGCTATTCCTGCTGATCGGCGTGGTGAAGAAGAACGCCATCCTGATGATCGACCTGGCGCTGCAACTGGAGCGTCAGGAGCGGCTGAGCCCCGAGGAGTCGATCCGCCGCGCCTGCCTGCTGCGTTTCCGCCCGATCATCATGACCACCCTGGCGGCGATCCTCGGCGCATTGCCGTTGATCCTGTCCAGCGCCGAGGGCGCGGAAATGCGCCAGCCGCTGGGCATCGCCATTGTCGGCGGGCTGCTGCTCAGCCAGTTGCTGACGCTCTACACCACCCCGGTGGTTTACCTGTATTTCGATCGCCTGCGCCACCGCGTCAACCGCTGGCGCGGCGTGCGTAGCGATGCTGCTTTGGAAACTCCGTTATGAATGCCTCGACCCTGCGTCCGCTGTACCTCGCCATCGCCATGCTCGGCCTCGGCGCCTGCACCCTCGGCCCGGACTACCAGCGCCCGGCCCTGGAGGTTCCCGCCGAGTACCGCCATGCCGAAGGCTGGGTCCAGGCGCAACCGGCCGATGCCCTGGCCCGTGGCGCCTGGTGGGAGCTGTATGGCGACGCCGAGCTGAACGGGTTGATCGGCAAACTCAACGTCGATAACCAGAACCTCGCCGCCGCCGATGCGCAATACCGCCAGGCTCGCGCCCTGGTACGCGGTGCGCGGGCGAGCTTCTATCCGAGCCTGTCCGCCAGCGGCGGGGCGACGCGTTCCGGCCAGGGCGCGGGTTCCAACAGCAGCCTGGGCAACGCCAGTTCGGTGAGCAACAGCTATGAGCTGGGCCTGAACGCCGCCTGGGAGCTGGACCTCTGGGGCAAGCTGCGCCGCGGTCTTGAATCCAGCCAGGCCGGCGCCGCCGCCAGCGCCGCGGACCTGGCCGCCGCGCGCCTGAGTCTGCAATCCGAGCTGGCGCAGAACTACCTGCAACTGCGGGTGCTGGACGAGCAGAAGCGCCTGCTCGACGCCACCGTCGCGGCCTATGCGCGGGCGCTGCAACTGACCGAAAACCAGTACCGCGCCGGCATAGTGCCGCGCTCCGATGTGGCCCAGGCGCAGACCCAGCTGAAGAGCACCCAGGCCCAGGCCATCGACCTGGAATGGCAGCGCGCGCAGTTGGAACACGCCATCGCCGTGCTGACCGGCGCCGCGCCGGGCTCGTTGCGCATCGCCGTGCGCGAAGAGCTGCCGCAGTTGCCGGCGATTCCCCTGGCATTGCCTTCGCAACTGCTGCAACGCCGCCCGGACATCGCCGCCGCCGAACGTCGGGTGGCCGCCGCCAATGCCGAAATTGGCGTGGCCGAAGCGGCCTGGTACCCGGACCTGACGCTCTCGGCCAGCGGCGGCTACCGCAACAGCAGCTTCGCCGACCTGATCAGCGTGCCCAACCGTTTCTGGTCCCTGGGCCCGGCGCTGGCGCTTACCCTGTTCGACGGCGGCGCCCGCCGCGCCGAGCTGGAACGGGTGGAGGCCAGTTACGACCAGACCGTGGCGCAATACCGCCAGGCCGTGCTGGACAGCTTCCGCGAAGTGGAGGACTACCTGGTGCAGCTTGCGGTATTCGAGCGCGAAGCCGCGGTGCAGCAGGAGGCCTTGGAGTCCGCCCGCGAATCCCTGCGCCTGATCGAAAATCAGTACCGCGCCGGCACCGTCGACTACAACAGTGTGGTCAACGTGCAGGCCACCGCGTTGAACAACGAACGCAGCGCCCTGAGCCTGCTCGGCAACCGCCTGAGCGCCAGCGTGCAACTGATCGCAGCATTGGGCGGCGGGTGGCAGCCCGGGGCTATGCCTGCCAAGCCTTAGCAGGCTGTTGAAAAACTACCTGCGTTGCCGATACTGCGTTAAAAACGGCCTCGCGTGCGAGCCCAGGCTAGGCGCCCCCATCAAAATGCTCATTTACAGCACGTAAACTCGCGTGCGAGCCCAGTCCGCTTTTTCGGCTGTTTTTGTGGGGACGCCTAGTCCTTGTCTCGGCTGCCTCGCCTACGTTTTTCAACGGCCTGTTAGTCCGTCGAAGCCCGGGTAAATATTTCGTGAGCTAAACGGAGCGACACTGGACGTCGGCCACCCCTGAGCTAGGGTTCAAGGAGAGCAATAGCGTGCGGTGACAGGGACGCATCTATGGACAGATACCAGGTGTTGCCTTTCTGGTTGGCCGAACAGCCCTTGGCGGTGGCGCTAGAGCAGGTCGTGCGTGTGCTTCCGGCCTTGCAAAGCACCCCCTTGCCGGGTGCTCCCGAGACGATTTGCGGCCTGGTGAACGTGCGTGGGCGGCTGCTGCCGGTGGTGGACCTGGCGCGACGTTTCGGCTGGGCCATGCCTGCGCTGGGCTTGTGGCAACCTTTTATCTGGCTGCGCACCAGCCGACGCGACTTGTTGCTGCCCGTGGAGCGGGTGGCGCCGGTGAGCAGCTATGGCGCCGAGGACTTCACCCAGGCGCCGGATCCGCAGGTGCCTTCCAATTTATTGCACGGAGTGGTGCGCAGCGCCGAGGGCCTGCTGCTGATTCAGGATGTCGAGCAACTGCTGAGCGAGGCCGACGAGGCCAGATTGAGCGAGCTGCTGGCGAATGGCGAGGGCCCGCCCGATGCCGCGAACTGAGCCCGCATGTTCGCCGCAGTTGCTGATTGCCCTCCATAACAAAGTACTGCGGCACTTGGGGATGGACTTTTCCGGCCCCCGTAGCGCCGACCTATTGCGTCGTCTGCACCTGCTGGCGGTGGAGCAGGAGGTGGTCGATTTCGACACCTGGCTGCGCGAACTGGCCTTCGCCACCTGGGACCGGGCCCTGTTACAGACGCTGATACCGGCGTTCACCGTCGGCGAGACCTACTTCCGTCGCGATGCCGAGGCGTTCGACTGGCTCGCCAGCCGCCATCTGGGACCGCTGCTGGCGCGCCGCAGGCAGGCGGGGCAGCGTAGCCTGCGGTTATGGAGTGCGGGCTGCTGCACCGGCGAGGAAGCCTACAGCCTGCTGTTTCTCGTTGACCAGTTGCTCGGCGCGGAGCGCGACAGCTGGAAGCTGGAAATCGTCGCCAGCGACCTCAATACGGCGTTTCTCGCCCAGGCCGAGCAAGGGCTATATGGCGCCAACGCCTTTCGCCGCAACGAAAACCAATTCCGTAGCAAACATTTCCAGGCGCAGGGGCGCTTGTGGCAGGTGCGGCCGGCCTGGAGTGGGCGCATCCGCTTTATCCAGTACAACCTGGCCGACGGCGCACAGCCCTGTCCGATGCTCGGCGCCGACCTGATTCTGTGTCGCAACGTATTGATGTATTTCTCCGCCAATCGAGCGGCCGCTGCGCTACGCCGGCTGCTGGCCTGTCTCGCCCCGGAAGGGCTATTGCTGCTCAGCGCCGTCGAGGCCGGCATCGCCACCCAGGCCGGTCTCAGTGGGTGCTGGGCCGGCTGTAATTACGCGTTGCACGGCGGCGCCCGGCAAAGCCGTCCCCTCAAAAAAAGCGTTGAAGCGGTGCGTGCATCCTGGCCCCTACGGCCGACACCCAGCGCACCCGCGGCAGTGCCCGAAACCACGCTGGCCGAACCGCCGATTATCGCCACGCCCAGCCGTACCGAGCAGGACGTCGCGCCGAAGGGTCGGGCCGAAGAGGTCTGGCAACAGGCACAAGAAGCATTCAGCCAGGGCCGATGTGGCGTTGCCCGCGAAGCGCTGTTGGTCTATCTGGCCTGCACGGGCTTGAGCCATGCGCAGCAGCACCAGGCTTGCCTGCTGCTTGCCCGCAGTTGCGCCGACCAACAACATTACGACGAGGCTCAGGATTGGCTGCAACGCGCGTTGACGCTGGATCCGGCCTCGGCCACAGCCTATTGGTTGCTGGCACAACTAGCGCAGCATGACGGCGACCAACAGGCGGCGCTGCTCGCATTGCAGAAATGCCTCTATCTGGATGCCGAGTTCATCCTCGCTTACTTCCTGCAGGCGCGCCTGCTGCTCGCACAAGGTCACCGGCAAGCCAGCGACAAAGCGTTGCAGGTGTGCCGGCAACTACTCAAAAGCCAAGATCAGAAAACCCCGGTGCCACACGGCGACGGCATCAGCTGCGCGCAGCTCCTGTGCCTGTGTGAGCAGTTACAGGAGCAACGACAGGCATGTCCGAATCCGTGAACGACCCGGCCCGCTGGGCGCAGCTGAACGAGCGTCTGGCTGAATTCGAGCAGCGCCTGCTCGATGGCTTCGCCATCGATCCCGAAGCGCGCACCGCGCGTTTGCGCGAGCGCAGCTTGGAATGGGCCCGCGAGATCGGGGATCAGGCGCTCCCAGACGAGTTCGAAGTGCTGCGTTTCGGGATCAGCGGCGAGCTGTACGCGATCGCCAGCGAATACGTAGCCCTGGTGATGCCGCTGAGCCAGTACACCCCCTTGCCGAATACTCCGGCTTATGTACTGGGCATCGTCAATGTGCGCGGCCGGATCGTTTCGGTGCTGGATTTACGGGTGTTGTTCGAATTGCCGGTCGACAGCCTGTCGGAACGCAATTTCCTGCTGATTCTGCAAAGCCCGGAGATGGAGTTCGGCGTGTTGATCGATCGTGTGCTGGGTATCGCGCAGATCCGCCGCGACGCCCTGCAAAAGGCGCCTGCCAACCTCACCGGCGTGCGTGCGAATTACCTGCTCGGAGTGACTGCCGAGCAAGCCACGGTGCTCGACGGCGCACGCCTGCTGGGCGACCCCGATTTACCCGTGATGGCCGAGTAATGCATTCAAGCCAAGGAGATTCACCCGCATGATGGGCAAAACGCTACGGTTCGACATCGGCAGTAAGCTGATCATTGCCTTCGCCGTGCTGATCATCGGCTTCGGCAGCCTGATCTTCATGACCCTGGAACGCTTCGTCAGCCTGCAGGAAAGCGAGGAGCGGCAATTCCAAGGCCACTACGGATGGATTTCCGATGCCAAGGAACTGCGCATCAATATCGAGGCCCAGCGTAGCGAGCTGTTGCTGGCGATCAGCGCCGGCGCCGTCGATGGTCTGGATAAGCATGAGGAGCAGATTCGCCAAAGCAAGCTGCAGAACGATCGTCTGATGCAACGTATGCGTGCGAGCGTGGTGGACGACCCCAAGGCGAGCGATCTTCTCGAACAACTGACTGCACTGCGTGCCGCAGTGCATGAAACCCGCGCGGACCAGTTGCAAATGATCCGCGCCAACCAATTGCAAGAGGCGCTGCAGTTGAGCACCGGGGTGCAAATGGAGCGCTTGGAACGGGTTCACGAACTGGGCCTGCAACTGACCACGCTGACCGAGCAACGCATCGCCGAAGCCCAGCAACGCTCGCGCCAGGCGCTGGGCGCCTTGCGCGAGCGCATGTTCAATCTGAGCCTGATTTTGGTGGTTGGCGGTGCGCTCCTGGCCTGGTTGCTCAGCCGGCATATCGCACTGCCGCTGGCGCGCCTAACCGGCTGGGCCGAGCAGATCGGTCGCGGCGAGATTCCGCGCGAGGTCATCGCCAGCTCCCGTCAGGACGAAGTGGGCAGGCTGGCTCAAGCATTCGCCGACATGAGTGCCTACCTGCGCGAACTGGTGCAGGACATGAACGAAGGCATCTCGGTGCTGGCCAGTTCCAGCGAGGAAATCCTCGCCGCCACCAGTCAAGTGGCCACCAGCACCCAGGAGACCGCCACCGCCATCAGCGAAATCGCCACCACGGTGGAGGAGGTCAAGCAGACCGCGGTATTGGCCGGGGCGAAATCCCAAGGCGTCGCCGAGAGTACCGAGCGCACTCGTCAGGTCGCCCTGGGCGGCAGGCAGGCGGTCGAGGATGCGCTCGCCGGTATGCAGCAAATCCGCGAACAGATGCAAGCAGTGGCGGAAAGCATCATGCGCCTGGGCGAGCAGAGCCAGGCCATCGGCGAGATAGTCGCCTCGGTCGGCGATCTGGCCGAGCAATCCAACTTGCTCGGGGTCAACGCCTCGATCGAGGCGGTCAAGGCCGGTGAAATCGGCAAGGGTTTCTCGGTGGTCGCGCAGGAGGTCAAGGCCCTGGCCGAGCAATCGAAGCAGGCCACTGCGCAGGTCCGCGGGATTCTCGGCGATATCCAGAAAGCCATGACCAAGGCGGTGCTGCTGGCCGAGCAAGGCAGCAAAACCGTGGAGACCGGCTACGAACGAGCACGGAGCAGCGGCGAGGCGATCCGCAGCCTCAGCGACAGCATCGAGCAATCCAGCGAAATGGCGCTGCAGATCGCCGCCACCAGCCAACAGCAACTGGTCGGTATGGATCAGGTCGCCAGCGCCATGGAGAACATCCGTCAAGCCAGCCAGGACAACGTCGGCGGTACCCGCCAGGTCGACTTGGCGGCGCGCAATCTGCATCAACTCGGCCTCAAGCTCAAGGGCCTGGCTGCCCGTTTCAAACTCTGAATCAGATGCCTACTGAGGGTGAAGCTGAATGATGGCAATCATGAACAACTGGCGGATCGGCAGCAAACTGCTGCTGGCATTCGCTCTGCTGATTCTTGGGTTCGGCGCCATGCTGTTGTTCAGCCTGGAACGTTTCGTACAGCTGCAGCAAAGCGAGGCGCAAGACTTTACCCGACGCTACGAACGGGTTGTGGACGTCAAGGATCTGCTGATCAATATCCTCAGCCAGCGTATCGCTTTGCAGGCGCTGCTGGAGAGCGACGAGGTCAGGCATGATGACTATCAGGTGCAGGTTCAGCAGAGCAGCGAGCGCAATTCCAAACTGCTCGCACACCTGCGCCAGATCCTGAACGACGACACTGAGGTCGCTGCTCTGATCGATAAGCTGGAGGCGTTGCTCAGTACTTACAGACACACCCGCGACACCCAGGTGCTGCCGATGGTCGAGAGCGGCCGTAAGGCTGAGGCCAAACGATTGTTCAGCGGCATCCAGGACGAGCGGGTCGATAGCATGATGGCCCTCGGCGAACAACTGACCGAGCTGACCGCGCTCAGGGTACGTCAAGGGCAGCAAGAGTCGCGTCAAATACTCGCAACCCAGCGCCAGCATCTACTGCAATTGGGCCTGTTGCTGGCACTGCTCGGTGGCGGTTGCGCTTGGTGGTTGAGCCGGCATATCGCCCTGCCATTGACCCGTCTGACCGGCTGGGCCGAACGCATCAGTGGCGGCGACATCCCCATGGAAATGACCAGCAGTTCGCGTCAAGACGAGGTCGGCCGCCTGAGTCAAGCCTTTACCCGCATGGGTGTGTACCTGCAGGAGCTGGCCGGTAGGGCGGAAAGCCTGGCGCAGGGGCAATTGCAGGTGGATATCCAGGCCGTCTCCGAACGCGATGTATTGGGCAGTGCTTTTGCCACCATGGTGCGTAACTTGCGCGAATTGGTGCTGGAGATGAATGAAGGTATCTCGGTGCTGGCCAGTTCCAGCGAGGAAATCCTCGCCGCCACCAGCCAAGTGGCCACCAGCACTCAGGAAACCGCCACGGCGATCAGCGAGATCGCCACCACCGTTGAGGAGGTCAAGCAAACCGCAGTGCTGGCCGGCAGCAAGTCGCAAAAGGTCGCCGAAAGCACCGAGCGCACTCGCCAGGTCGCTCTCGGCGGCAGGCAAGCGGTGGAAGAGGCGCTCGCCGGCATGCAGCAGATTCGCGAGCAGATGCAGGCCGTGGCGGAAAGCATCATGCGCCTGGGCGAACAGAGCCAGGCGATCGGTGAGATCGTCGCTTCGGTCGGCGACCTCGCCGAACAATCCAACCTGCTCGGGGTCAACGCTTCCATCGAGGCGGTCAAGGCCGGCGAAACGGGCATGGGTTTTTCGGTGGTGGCGCAGGAGGTCAAAGCCCTGGCCGAGCAATCGAAGCAAGCCACGGCGCAGGTCCGCGGAATTCTCGGCGATATCCAGAAAGCCATGACCAAGGCGGTGCTGCTGGCCGAGCAGGGCAGCAAAACCGTGGAAACCGGTTACGAGCGAGCACGGAGCAGCGGCGAAGCGATCCGCAGCCTCAGCGGCAACATCGAGCAATCCAACGAAATGGCGCTGCAGATCGCCGCCACCAGCCAGCAGCAACTGGTCGGCATGGATCAGATCGCCGGTGCCATGGAAAACATCCGCCAAGCCAGCCAGGACAACGTCGGCGGCACCCGCCAGGTCGACCTGGCGGCGCGCAACCTGCATCAACTCGGCCTCAAACTAAAAGGGTTGGCCGCCCGCTTCAAGCTGTGAGTACCTTATGAGTCTGGATCGCGAAGCGCTGCAACAGCGTCTGTTAGCCAGCTTCAAGGCGGAAGCCGAGGAGCGCTTGGGCGTACTCGCGGACAGCCTGGCCAACTGGCGCGAAGCGCATGCCAGCGATGCGGCCATCGAGTCGCTGTTCCGCGAGGTGCATAGCCTCAAGGGCGCTGCGCGGGCGGTTGGCTTGCAACCTATCGAGCGCTTGTGCCATGCCTGGGAAAGCCTGCTCGGCGAGGTTCGCGCAGGCAGCCTGGCGCTGACCCCTGAACGGGTCGAATTATGCCGCCACGCCCTGCATGCGTTGCAGCAGATGCAGGCCGGCCAGACGATCGACGCCGAACAGCGTCAGCGCTTGATCGAAGACCTGGAGGCGACGGCCCGCGGCGAAGCGGTCAACTTGCCCGAAAATCCGTCGTCCGCCCCTGCGGCGCCCATTGATTCCGGCACCTTGCGTGTCTCGGCGCGGCGTTTGGACGCCTTGCTGTTCCATAACGAAACCCTGCTGCAACACAAGCTCGAGGCCTACGATCAGGCCCGACAGCTCACCGAGCATCGCGCGGCCTTCGAACCGCAGCGTGGCCATCGTCTGGCTGCCGGGGTCGCCTTGAAGCAGCTGCGCGAAAGCACACGGACGTTGCCGACGAGCAGCCAGGACGCGCTCAAGGCGTTGCTCGATTATCTGGACTGGAGCCAAGCGCAGTTGGATCGCCTGCACTTCGAGGCGATCCGTCTGGAAAAGGCCGGCAAACACTTATCGCAAGGCTTGACGCAACTCTCCGAAGCCCTCGACGAGGAACTGCAAAGCGTGCTGCTACTCGCCGGCAGTCGCTTGACCGACGGCCTGCCGGCGATGGTGCAGGACCTTGCCAGCCAGGCCGGTAAACGGGTAACGCTGCAGATCGGCGGCAACGATCTGCAAGTCGATAAGCGCATCCTCGATGAACTCCGTACGCCGCTGACCCACCTGCTGCGCAATGCCGTCGATCATGGCCTGGAGACCCCGGAGCAGCGGGTCGCCTGCGGTAAATCCGAAGTCGGCGCACTGCAATTGGAGCTGTTGCAAGAATCGGCGGATCGTTTCGAATTGCGCTTGCAGGACGACGGTCGAGGCCTCGATATCGCCCAGCTCAAGGCCCGTGCCGTGGCCAACGGGCTGCTCGGTAGCGAGCAGGCGGACGATCTTAGCGATGCCGAAGCAAGCAAGCTGATTTTTGCCTCTGGCTTGTCGACCAGCCCCTTGATCACCGACCTCTCCGGGCGCGGCCTGGGCATGGCCATCGTTCAAGAGTCGGTCGAGCGGATTGGCGGGCGCATCGAACTCGAATCCACGGCCGGGCAGGGTACCTGCGTGCATTTGCACTTGCCGCTCAACCTGTCGACGTTCCGCGCGGTCATCGTGCGGATTGCCGAGCGCACCTTCGCGGTGCCGGCGCTGGCGGTGGAACGCTGCCTGCGGCTGCCGGCCGGCGCGGTGCAAACCCAGGAAAACCGCCCGACCCTGGTGTTCCAGGAACAGGTGCTGCCGATGTGGGCGCTGTCCGATGTGCTCGGTCTCGACGCCCCGGTCCGCGGCGCGGGAAATCTGACCCTACTGCTGCTCAAAGTGCGCGGCGAACGCTTTTTCCTTCTGGTCGACGAACTGCTCGGAGACCAGGAAATCACCGTGAAGAACCTCGGCAAGCAGCTACCGCGGGTGCGCAACCTGCTCGGCGCGACGCTGCTCGGCGACGGCCAGTTGGTGCCCATCCTGCATCCCGGCGATCTGTACCGCAGCGCCCAAGCGACCGGCGGGGGCAGCTTCGAACGAAGCGCCGAGCAAACGGGTCCAAAAGTTAAGCAGCGCCTGTTGATCGCCGAAGACTCCTTCACTTCGCGTGGCCTGCTCAAGGCCATTCTCGAAGAGGCCGGCTACATCGTCAGCACCGCCAACGACGGCCTGGAGGCCTGGAATGCGTTGAAGCAAAGCAAGTTCGATCTGCTGGTATCGGATGTCGAAATGCCGCGGATGGATGGCTTTACGTTGACCTCGCGAATTCGCCTCGATCGTGAACTCGCGCAATTGCCGGTGGTGCTGGTGACGGCACTGCACTCGGCGGAAGACCGGGCTCACGGGCTAGAGGTCGGTGCCAACGCCTACCTGGTGAAAAGCGGCTTCGAGCAAGACAGCCTGCTGGACGCCATTCGGCGCTTGATTTAGGGGTAATGGACCATGCGCGTACTGATCGTCGACGACTCTCCCATCCTCCGTCTGTTGTTGCGCAGCGTCATGGAGAGCGCGGGGCTGCAGGTGCGCGAAGCCGAAAATGGCGATCAGGCTTTGCGCGTGCTGGCCACTTACACCCCGGACATCGTCACCATGGATGTACATATGCCCGGCATGAACGGCTATGAAACCACTGCGCGGATCCTCGAACGCTATGCGCTGCCGGTGGTGATACTGACCTCCAGCAGCAACGCCAACGATGCCTCGTCCGCCATGCGGGCACTGGAAGTCGGCGCCTTGGCGGTATTGGAGAAACCCTCCGGGCCGCACTGCGCGAATTTCGAGCAACAGGTAAACGAATTGCTGCGTACCTTGCTCAACCTCGCCCAGGTGAAGATCGTGCGGCGGCCTTATACGCAGAAGAGCGGCACGCCGAGCGCGCTTCCGTCGAAGCATCAACTGCACCCGGCGCAGCCCCGGGTGGTCGCCATCGCCGCTTCGGCCGGCGGCCCGGCGGCGCTGAAAACCCTGCTGCACGAACTGGCACCGGCGCAACCCTGGCCATTATTGCTGGCGCAGCATATTTCCGCGGGCTTTCTCGACAGCTTTCGCGACTGGCTGGCAAGCCTCTCGGCGATGCCGGTGCACCTCGTCAGCAACGGCCAGGAGCTTCGCCCGGGTGCGCTCTACTTGGCGCCGGAGGCGCATCACCTGGGGATCGACTCGGATCTGCGGGCACGCCTGGAGCGGGGCAACCACAACACGCCGTTCTGCCCCTCGGCCAATCATCTGTTCACCAGTGTGGCGCAAAGCCTGGGTAGCCGGGCTATGGCCATCCAGCTATCCGGCATGGGCCACGACGGCGCCGAGGGGTTGGCGGAACTGAACCGCCAGGGTGCGCTGACGATTGCCCAGGAACCCGCCAGCGCGGTGATCGATGCCATGCCGCTGGCAGCCATCAACCTGCAAGCCGCCAAACTGGTTTTGGCCCCGGAGGCGATAGCTGCGCTGCTCAATACGCTTGCATCACGTAGTACTTCATCCAGCGACCTGCCTGGAGGAGAGAAATCATGTTGACCGACGCGAAAATCCTCATAGCCGAGGACAGCCCGACCCAGGCGGCCGAGCTGCAATACCTGCTCGAATCCGCCGGCTGCAAGGTGACGGTGGCGCGCAACGGGGTCGAGGCGCTGGCCTGCGTTGCCGAGAACCGGCCGACTGTGATCATCAGCGATATCGTCATGCCGCAGATGGATGGCTACGAACTCTGCCGGCAACTCAAGGCCAACGTCCAGACCGCCGGCATTCCGGTGATATTGGTCACCAGCCTGGCCGATGCGCGCGACGTGGTCCATGGTCTGGCCTGCGGCGCCGACAACTTCATCGTCAAACCCTACGACGAGAAGTACCTGATGTCGCGCATCCGTTACTTCCTGGTCAATCTGGAGTTTCGCGACAATGAACGGGTGCAAATGGGCGTGGAGGTCATGCTCGACGGCGAACGCCACTTCATCACCGCAGGGCGTCAGCAAATCCTCGATCTGCTGATTTCCACCTACGAACAGGGCGTGCGCCTCAATCACGAGCTGCAGGCCAAGCACGACGAGCTGACGCGCACCAACTCGTTGCTCAATAGCCTGTTTCACTTCACCAGTGGCCTAACCGACGTCAACAGCGAGAAGCGCGTGATCGACATGGCCCTGGGGCGCATTCTCGAGTTCCCCAATGCGGTGGCCACCTGGCTGTTGCTCGCCGATACCGAGGAGTCCGGCGTCGGTGCGCGGGTCGCGGGCGCGCGGGAACGCGGAGCTAACAAAAACCTCACGCGCCTCAGCGCCTGCTCCAACGATTGTCCGTGCCGGCATGCCTGGTTCAGCGACGGCATGGACGTGCCGTGCAATATCGCCGGCTGCCCGGCGTTGAGCCACATGGGCGAAGGCGCGCATGCGAGCATCCCGCTGCTGCTCGGTGGCGAAATCATCGGCATGCTCAACGTGGTGCACAGTCAGGCCCAGGCATGGCCGGACGACACGCTCAACGCGCTGTCCTCGATCGGCCGTCAACTGGCCATCGCCCTGGGCCGGGTGCGCCTGTTCGAGAGCCTGGAGCAATTGGTCGAACAGCGCACCCTGGCGCTGGTGCAGAGCGAGGCCCTGCTGCGCAAGATTCTCGACAACCTGCCGGTCGGCGTCTCAGTCGCCGACCGGCAGGGCCGTTTGATCCTCAGCAATCCGGAGAACGCGCTGATCTGGGCCGGCAATCAACCGGTCGAGTTGGACGAGTACGCGCGTTATTCCGGCACCTGGGCCGATAACGGCGAGGCGCTGCAAGCCGGGCAATGGCCGATGGCCCGGGCGGTGCTGGAGGGCCAGCCGCGACGCAATCAGGTGATCGATATCCAGGCGTTCGATGACACCCACAAAACCATCCTCAACTCGGCGGTTCCCTTCTTTGACGAACAGGGCGTGCTGCAGGGCGCCATCTCGGTAATCCAGGATGTCAGCGAGCAGCGCCGGCGTGATCTGGAGCTGCGCATCCGCACGCGGGCGATAGAGGCCAGCGTGAATGCCATCGTGATCACCGATAACCAGCAGGACGATCAACCCATCGTCTACGTCAACCCGGCCTTCGAGCGCATCACCGGTTATCGCAACGAGGAAGTGCTGGGGCGCAATTGCCGTTTCCTGCAAGGAGACGACCACGAACAACCCGAACTGGAGAGTATCCGTCGCGCATTGCAGGCCCAGGAGGAGGGTGGCGCCGTCCTGCGCAACTACCGCAAGGACGGCTCGGCGTTCTGGAACGAGCTGCGGCTTTCCCCGGTGATCAACGACCGCGGCAAAATCAGCCACTTCGTCGGCATCCTGCACGACATTACCGAGGCCAAGGGCTATCAGGAAGAGCTGGAACACCAGGCCAACCACGATAGCTTGACCGGGTTGCCCAACCGCAACCTGTTGAACGACCGGATTCTTCGTGCGATCGCCTTCGCCAGCCGCAACCACGGCGGGTTCACCCTGGCATTCATGGACCTGGATCAGTTCAAAGTGGTCAACGACAGCCTCGGACACCACGCCGGCGACCAGTTGCTGATGCAGGTGGCCGAGCGCTTGCTGACCTGCGCCCGCGAGACCGATACCGTGGCGCGCTTGGGCGGCGATGAGTTCATCATCCTGCTGGCCGACGACGACCCCCTGAGCAAACGCATCGCACGTCTCGAGTGCTTCAAGGAGAGCGTCGCCGAGCCGCTGATGCTCGAAGGCCAGGAAGTGGTGGTGAGTTGCAGCCTGGGCTTCTGCTGCTTCCCCGAAGACGGTCAGGACATCGGCACCTTGCTGCGCAACGCCGACACGGCGATGTACCAGGCCAAGCACCAAGGGCGTAACCGTGTCTGTGCGTTCACCCCGCAGATGAACCAGCAGATGCAACGGCGCCTGCTGCTGGAGCGGGAAATTCGGCAGGCGCTGCAGAACAACGAATACCGCGTGGTCTATCAACCGCAGTTGGACCTGATCAATGGCCGTCTGTGCGGCTTCGAAGCCCTGGTGCGCTGGTGCTGTCAGGGCAAGACGAGAATGCCCGACGACTTTATCCCGCTGGCCGAGGAAACCGGACAGATCGTCGGCATCGACTTCTACGTGTTCGACGCGGTGTGCCAGCAGCTCAGGGCCTGGCGCAGTGAGTTGGCGGGGGTCTGTATTGCGGTGAACTTCTCGGCGATCAGTTTTATGGCGCCGGAATTCGTCGACAGGGTGCAGCTCACCCTCGAACGGCATCAGGTGAGTGCGACGCAGATCAAGCTGGAAGTGACCGAAACCATGCTGATGACCAACGCCGATGAGGTGTTGCAGAAGATGCACGCCTTGATCGCGCTGGGCATTCGCTTCTCGATAGACGACTTCGGCACCGGCTACTCCTCCCTGGGTTATCTGAAGCGTTTCCCGTTCAGCGAGCTGAAGATCGACCGCAGCTTCGTCACCGATGTGCACTTGGACCCGGACAGCGCCTCGTTGGCTCGTTCGATGATTTCCATCGGCCATAACCTGGGCATCAAGGTCATCGCCGAAGGGGTGGAAAACGCCCAGCAACTCGGCTTCCTGCGCGCCGCGGGTTGCGATGAATTGCAGGGTTACTACTATTCGCCTCCCTTGCCGGCACAGGCTTGTCTGCAGTTCCTCAGCAATAGCGCCGATTTGATGCTGCCGACCATCCTCGCCGAGGAACAGCAACGCTATCTGCTGTTGATCGACGACGAGCCGGGCATTCTCAAGGCCCTGCAACGCGAGTTACGCCTGGAGAGCTATCAGACCCTGACAGCCAGCAGCAGCACCGAGGCGCTGACCCTGCTCGCCACCTATCCGGTCGATGTGGTGCTGACCGACCTGCGCCTGGCCGATATCAGCGGTGTGGAGTTCCTGCGCAAAATCCGAATTATCTATCCGGAGGTGATCCGCATGGTTTTGAGCGGCTCCAGCGAAGTCAACAGCATCCTCAAAGCGGTCAACGAAGGGGTTATCTTCCGCTTTATCACCAAACCCTGGGATGCCGACGACTTGCGCGGCCAACTGCGCGAGGCCTTCAAGCAACGGCAGCTGCTCCAGGAAAACCAGCGCATGCGTCTGCAACTGCTGGGAGGGGCTTAGCAGGCCATTGAAAAACTACCTGCGTTGGCAATACTGCGTTAAAAACAGCCCGGGACTCGGCGTCTCAAAATGCTCATTTACAGGACGTAAACTCGCGTGCGGGCCCAGTCCTTTTTTCGGCTGTTTTTGTGGGGACGCCTAGTCCTTGTCTTGCCTGCCTCGCCTACGTTTTTCAACGGCCTGTTAGGGCGGCGCGAGCGTGGCCACAATCGCCAAGCTCGCGCAAATTCCTTAGGGCTGGATAATGCCGTCTATCCGGCTGAATTTAACCTTGCCGTCGAGCAGTTGCAGCGTTGCGGTTTCCAGGGTGCTGGCTTCGACCTCGCTCCCCTGGATACTCAGGGTTTCGCGGGTCAGGTCGCGAACGCTGGCGCTTTGGCCGTCAGCCGCGATGTCGATCTGTTGGATCTCCACTTCCAGGCGGTAGTCGTCGACGCCGTCCCAGCCCTGGGTCAGTAGTTCGCGGTATTGGCGTTTATCCATTTCCATATCGCCGCCCATGACGCTGGGCGCCTGAATGCGGATGCGCACCTCGTCGCTCATATGCTCGAGCACGCCCTCTACGTTTTTGTCTTGAGCGGCGGCGATCAATTGCGCATACATGGCGCCGATGTTTTCCTCGGTCAAGCGGTCCGCGGCCTGAGCCAAGGGCGCGCCTAACAGCAGCATGCAAAGCAGCAGTGTCTTCATGGGATGTCCTTATACGTTGACGCCTACGGTTGCAGGCGCGCGGCCGATGGTAGCGCAGCGGCGCGGAGCCCGAATAGCATCAGCCCCGCTGACTGGCTGGCTGGAGTTCAATCGCGGCTTCTGCGGTTGACCGTTTGCGCCGCCTGGATCACATCCGCCCCTATGACGCTTTCGAATTCCTGCCATACCGGGCGCATCGCTTGGCGCCAGGCATTGCGCTGTTCTTCGTCCAAGGCGATCAGCTGACTGTTGCCGGCTTGTTCGATGCGCGCGCGATCGGCAAGGTTGGCGGCCTCGGCCTGACGATTCACCTCATAGGTGACATCGTCGACGATGCCCTCGAGTTTCACCCGGGTTTGATGGGGAATCGCGTACCAGAAGCGCGGGTTGCTCACCAGCATATAGTCGAGTACGCCGTGATTGGTTTCCGTGATGAACGGCTGCACGGTATGCAGTTGCTTGCTGTAGATGTTCGACCAGGGATTTTCCGCGCCCTGGACGCTGCCGCTTTTAAGCGCGCCGAATACTTCGGCGAAGGGCAGCACCTGGGGGCTCGCGCCCAATTGGTTGAACTGCGCTTCGAGCACGCTGGACGGCTGAATACGGAACTTCAACCCGGCGGCATCGTCCGGCAGCCGCAACGGCCGGTTCGCCGACAGTTGCTTCATGCCGTTATGCCAATAGGCCAGACCGACGATGTTGTGCGCCTCCATGGCGCGCAGCAGTTGACGGCCCTTCGCGCGCTTCTGGAAGCGATTGACCGCGTCCAGGTCGTCGAACAGGAAAGGCAGATCGAACACCTGCAATTGCTTGGTGTATTTCTCGAACTTGGCCAGCGAGGGCGCGAGCAACTGCACCTCGTCGTTGACCAGCGCCTCGAGTTCGTTGGCATCGCCATAGAGCGTCGAGTTGGGGTAGACCTCGACCACGACCTTACCGTCCAAACGCTCTTCGACGAGCTTCTTGAACAAGAGCGCGCCTTGGCCTTTGGGCGTGTTGTCCGCAACCACATGGGAAAACTTGATCACGATCGGGCCATGGGGATCATCGGCGCCATGGCTATTGGCAGAAGCCAGCAGCAAGGTGCTGGCTGCGATAGCGACTATCGACTTGAACATACGCGGATGCCTCGTTGTTTTTATGATTTTTTACGGCCCTGCAGCCGTTGTGCGGCTAATCCAACGCAATGCCTATGCCAGCGCTGGAACGGGCTTGGGGCCAGCGCGTGCGGAGGTTCGGCGCGAACGAGGGGGTATTGATGGCGGAAATCCGCCATCAGGCGGCAAGTTGTAAGCGGAAATCCGCCTGTGGGCGGAAAGGCAAGGCTCAGCGGTTCTTCGCGGCGATCCACTGCGACATGTACTGCGTGCTCTTGTGCAAGTGATGACGCAGCATGCTGCCGACGAAATTGGCCTGGCGCAGGCCCTCGCGCTGCTCATGAAGCGCCAGCAGGCGCGCGATCAGCGCCGCGCCCAGGGGGATGCGGGCAAAACGTTCGGCGAGGATACGAGCACCGTTACGCTGCGCGGCGTGCCATAGGCTCGGGGTTTGGTACAAGGCCACCGCTGCGTCGGCGAGGCCTTGTGGCTCTTCGCTCACCGCGCCGGCCCAGGGCAGCTCGCCATGCATGCCTTCGCAGCCGATCGCGGTGGTCACGCTCGGCGTGCCGCAGGCCATGGCGTCGGCCAGTTTGCCCTTGATCCCAGCGCCGAAGCGCAAAGGCGCCAGGCAGACCCGGGCACGGCTCATCACCTGGTGCGCATCCTCGGCCCAGCCGAGCACTAGAAAGCCTTGCTTGGGGTTGTGCAGCGCCGTGGCCTTGGGCGGCGGATAAGCGCCATAGACGTGCAGCTGTGCCTGCGGCAGGCGTTGACGGATCAACGGCCACAGCGCGTGTTTGAGCCAGAGCACCGCATCCCAGTTCGGCGCATGGCGGAAATTGCCGATGCTGAGGAAGTGCTCGCGGGCGGCGAAATCCGGCTGGGCGGTATTCGAGGGGATCAGCATCAACGGGCAGTGATGGAGCAATGCCGCGGGTACGCCGAATTGCCGTTGCAGCAGCTGCATCTCGAATTCCGAGATCATCAGGGTCAGATCGCTGCGGTAGATCGCGGCGATCTCGCGCTGGGCGATATCGCTGCCCGCCATCGCCGCGAACAACTGCTCGGGGCCGGCCTGCACGGCGCCGAGCCGATACCTCTCGGCCTCGTTGGCGCAGGCCTGCTGAGCCTGTTTCAGCAGCTGCTGGCGGGCCTCGCGCAGGCTGTGCAGGTCGCTGGTATCGAGAACCCGCAACGCCTGCGGGCAAACGCGCTCGACGCGCCAGGCGAATTGCTCCTCGGTGAAGAAACGGTCGAACAGCACCATGTCCGGCTGCAGCTCGGCGACCAGCGCATCGAAGCTGTCGCAATTGAGGCTGATCGCCACTTCAGGTACGCCCAGTTCGGCCAGCTCGAAACGATGCGCGGACAATGCCGCCGCGCAAGCGAAGGTCACCTGCCAGCCCTGGTCGCGAAACAGCTCGATCAATTCGATCATGCGGCTGCCCGCGGCCGACGAGCGCGGTTCCGGCCAGACATAACCGACGATCAAAATGCGCTGCATGGCGGCCTCGCTGCTAAGCGTCTATCGCTTCGCTTTGAACAGGGCGCGCCAGGCCCCGAACAGGATCAAGGCCAGCAGCAGGGTCACGCTCAACAGGGTCCAGCGAGTGAAGGGCACGCCGAGGATGGCGTAGTCGTTCTGCCCGCAGACGCCGGCGCTCATGAACACCTCGGGCAGGTATTCGTGCAGCGGCAGGTAGAACGCATAAAAGGGGAAGGGCGAGCAGCTGAAGCTTTCCAGGATGCCGGTTTCGATCAGTACCAGATGGGTGTTGTCGTACACCGCCATTCCTCCTGCGGCGATCAACAACGGCCAGAAGATCAGGGTGATCCAGCGCTGCCCGAGTGCCTCGGCCGCGATGATCAACAGCGCGAGGACGCCGCCCAGCAGCAGCCACAGGCGGATTTGGATGCACAGGGTGCAGGGCTCCCAGCCGGACAGGTGCTGCAACAGCAGCGCACCACCGAGCATGGCGAAACAGGCGATGGCGATCAGCGACAGCAGGGGTATAAGCGAGGTCTGGCGAATCATGTAAATCTCCGAAAGCGGCCGGATAAGGCCGGATGCATGCGTTCCATCGGCGACTGTTTACCCAGCGGGTCGAGCCACGAAGCGCACCATGAATAGGCAGCGGCGAATCTTGCCATAGCTGCGGCCTGGATGCGCGGCGACAACGGATACGTGGGCAAATTTGCCGCGTAGTTGGCGCGCGAGTTGGTTCGGTTCGCGTAGCGTTCTCCGCCAGTTCCTTAATGGCTCGGCATCTCTCGGAGAAGCCTCTGATAGAGCCGCAGATCATGGGCCGAAAAACAGCAGAAGATCAGCTCCTCGAGGCTGACAAGCTGTTGCAGCGCGGCTTGTACCGTGGTTACCGCGACTTGCGCCGCCAGTTCGTTGGGGTAGCCGTAAACACCCGTAGCTATACAGGGGAAGGCCAGACTGCGGATGCCGTGCTCGGCGGCAAGCTCCAGCGAGCGCCGGTAACAGGAAGCCAGCAAGAAGGCTTCGCCGTGCTCGCCACCCCGCCAAACCGGCCCGACCGTATGGATGACGTATTCGGCAGGCAGGCGATAGCCGCGGGTCAGCTTGGCTTCGCCGGTTTTGCAACTGCCCAGACGCCGGCACTCTTCGAGCAATTGCGGGCCGGCGGCGCGGTGGATCGCGCCATCGACCCCACCGCCGCCGAGCAGCGAGCTGTTCGCCGCATTGACGATGGCGTGCACCCGCAGCCGGGTGATGTCGCCTTCAAGCGCGCGGAGTAGGGCTGGCATACGGGAAAACTCTCGGTTCGGGCGCCGGCCATGGCGCAATGCATTTCGCCGTTCAAGATTGCCCGAGCAGAGGCAGCTTGACCACGAATTGGCTACCGAGGCCGGGGCCGGCACTGTTGGCGGCGACTTCGCCGCCGTGGGCCAGGACCAGTTCGCGCACCACGGTGAGCCCGATGCCCAAGCCTCCGCTGTCGAAGTCGATGGCGCCGGGCGTCTGCACGAACGGCTCGAAGATGTTCGGCAACAGTTCGGTATCGATGCCGACGCCGCTGTCGTTGATCGTGATGACGACGGTATCGCCTTCGCACTTCGCGGTCAGCGCGATCTGTCCGCCCGCCGGGGTGTATTGGCAGGCGTTGCCGAGCAGGTTGTCGAAAATCTGTTCCAAGCGCATCGGGTCGCCTTCCAACAACAGTTCCTGTTGCGGCATCCGCAGTTCGAAACGCTGTGTTCGACTGTCCATCTCCGACCGCCAGGTTTGCACCACCGATTCGACGATATGGTTCAAATCGACCCTTTGCCGCTCGAGCTTCAACTTGGCGACGCTAGCGCGCGAGATATGCAGCAGGTCGTCCAGCACCCGGTACAGATGGCTTACCTTGCGTTCGAAAACCTGTTGCAAGCGCAGTGGCACGTGCTGGCTGGGGCGGCTTAACAATTCCGCGACCATGCGGATCGGCGTCAAGGCCGTGCGCACTTCATGCGCGAGCAGAGTCAGGGCGTCCTTTTGCCGGCGCTCCGCCTGTTCCGCCTCGGCTTGCAGGGCCTGTGCGGTCAGTGCGGCCAGGACCAACTGTTCGTTGGCCTCCAACAAGTCGCAGCTGTGCCGATCATGCTCGGCCTGTAACAACTCATAGTGAGTAACCAGACGCTTGAGCGAGTTGAAGGGCGGGTCGAGCGGCTCGCTGTCGTTCGCCTCGCCGTGAAACACGAACCCGCCCAGCCCGTGCCGCTTGGCCCGGTACATGGCGGCATCGGCGCGCTCGACGAGTTCGTCGGGCGTATCGCCGTCGTCGGGATAGATGCTGATGCCGATGCTGGTGGTCAGGCGCAACAGGTGCTCGCCAATACGGTTCGGCGCACCGAGCGCCGTCGTGACCTTTCTGGCGATCAAGGTCGCATCGGCGGGCTGGGTAACTTCGGTGAGCAGGATCAAAAACTCATCGCCGCCCAGACGACTGACGGTATCGGCCTCGCGCACCGAGGAGACGAAACACCTCGCCGCATGCTTGAGCACCTCGTCGCCCACGCTATGGCCGAGGGTGTCGTTGATCTGCTTGAAGTTGTTGAGGTCGAGGAACAACAGCGCCAAACGCTGGTTATGCCGCTTGGCATTGGCGATCGCACGGGTGAAACGGTCGAAAAACAGCACGCGGTTCGGCAGGCCCGTCAATGCGTCCAGCTCGGCAAGGCGCAAGGCCTCCTGGAGTTTGCGCTCGGCTTGCTCGGCCTTGATCTGGGTGCGCAACATGGCGAACACCAACTGTTCGTTGGCTTCCACCAGTGACGACGGCTGGCTTTCGTCCAGGCGCTTCTTCAGCTCATCCAGTTTCTTTTGCGACACGGACTCGATCGGTTGATCGGGCGTTGGCTCAGCTCGAGCTTTGGCCTCACCCGGGCCACGGCCACGTTTTCTGTTCAAAGTACAATGCCTCCCCAAGGCGATCGCCCGTCAGGCCGAATCGTCACCGCTACTCGCCGCTGGCTGGCCGCCCAGCAATCCTTCCTGATCGGTTAATGTTGCGCCTATGTGAATACCCTCGTCGTCGATGACGTATTGACGCAATTGATTGGAGTGTCTGCTGCCTCTCACCTTGACTACCGACATTACCCGCAGCAACCGGCTTTCGACCTCGATATAGCGTTGCATGATGATCGCATCGGCGAGAAACGCAGTGCGATGAAGGCTCAAGCGCAGCTCGGTATAGCTATCCTCGAGTTCAGAGATCAACAGCACGCTGACGCCGATATTGGACAGGGCCCTGATCAGGCGAGCCAGCGACTCGCGAAAATCGGCGCGGAAGGTCGGGGCCAAGGAAAGTTCGAATCCCGATAGCGAATCGATGACCACGCGGGTCGCCTTGAGTCGGCGGACTTCGTCGACCAGCTTGAGCGTAAGCTCCTCGATCGACAGGTCGGGGGCGAGGCTGTACAACACGCCGACCTGCCCGCTGTTCAACAGCCCGACGAGTGCAGGGTTGCGCGACAGATAAGGGTTCTGCTCGAAATTCGCAATCACCGCGGTCTCGCCATTGCGTATGCCTTCGGCCAGGAACGCCGTGGCCAGAACCGATTTGCCGGAACCCGAAGGGCCTACCACTAGTAGCGTATAACCGCTCGGCAAACCGCCTCCGAGCATCTCGTCCAGATGCGCGACCCCCATCGCCAGACGGGAATATACGGGGGCGCGGATGACCTCAGGCGGCTCAATGCTATCGGAGGGCGCGAATACCTGGATGCCTTTATGCGAGGTGATCCGGTAGGTATGCAGCCCCGGCAGAATTGGCTTGCCGCGCATTTTCATGATTTCCAGCTTACGCACCATGGCGTTGCGCTGCACGCTCTGGCGCAACCAGATCAAGCCATCGGCCACCGTGAACACCGGCTTATTGACAGCCTCGTTAAAATACTCGCCAATCAGGAACGAGGTGATCTGCCAACTGGTCAACAGTTGGCTGAGCTGCTGCATAAAACGCTGCCGATGGTTATGCGACTGTTGCCCCGCCTCGCTCGCGAGCACCACCGCGGGAAAGGAATCGACGAACAGCAACTTGGGCTGATGGATTCGTACCTCGTCGACGATTCGTTGCAGCACCACCTTGAGGTCGCCGCCGAAGGCTTCCTCGGCCAGGTTGATGAAGTGGATCGACTGGCCGATCTTCTGTTCGTCGAAGAAGTCGAACTGTTGCTGGTGACGCAGCATTTTCAACGGGGGCTCGCCCAATACCGTGAAGTACAGCGCTGGAGCATTGTTCTTGGCCATTTCGAACATGAGTTGATGCGCCAGCGTGGTCTTACCGCAGCCGGGTGCGCCGGCGATCACATTGAAGGAAAATTCCGGCAACCCACCGACCAGCACTCGATCCAGGCCTGGAATGCCGGTAGACAAACTCTTGATGGCTACTTTCTTCATTCCGCGGGCTCCTGCGCGGGCGGGTCGGCCAACGCGTTTTCCCACACCGAGGACAACAATCTCTCGGTGAGCGAGTTGCCGATCAAAGACACCAACAACCCCTCGAACAGTTGAAAAACCTCATCGCCGATGGCGACCGTGATACCGGTCTGTTGCTCGATAACGGGCTTCAGATCGGCGAATTCGCCCCCTGACTGGACGCTTGCATAGGCCTCAGTCAGGCAGGTGTGTCGCTGAGCTGTGAGATAAAGGCTGCGCTTGTACAGCGCAATCACACCTCCATGCCCGATAATCGGCGCCAGTACCTTATCGATTTCCCCCCATACGACGACTATCGCCTCAGCGATCTGCATGGCATCCGCATGCTCTCCGAGACGGCGCGCCAACGGAGCGGCTATCCGGCTGCTCTCTTGGCTGTCCATAGGGCGGCGTAGACCATTGCTGAGTGCACATAACCCATGTGAGCACCGGCATTCGAGATAGTTCACGGAAGCGGTGAGGCGGCTCAAGCACGGGCGTTCCAGCCGATCTATGGCAGCCGTTCGGGCGGTGCTGAAAGGCATAACCGCCGATCCTCGGATGCGCACTTTTACCTGCATTTTTTCTCTACCGGGTACACACATCGATTGGAGTTCGAATCATGAGTCGGCAACCCGATACCCCGAAAAACAGCGCGCAATGCCAGATTCCCGGCAATCCGCCGAAAGACGATTCCGCGAAGGACAAGACGAACGGCGATGCGGCCAACGGCAAGGCAGCGAAGGACAACCCGCAGGCGGTGAAACAGGCGATCGAGCGCAACCGCGAGGCGTTTCAGAAGGGCGCGCAGGTGCCGGGTGGCGCCTATGATGTCGACCCGGCCTATGCCGCTACGGGGCGGAGGGCGCCGATGACTCCTTCGGCGGCGATCTCGACGAGCAATCGGATCAGCCGAGCAAATTGCCCTGATAGTGACGCCAATAGCCTAACAGGTCGTTTTACTGCTTGAGCTGACAGCTTCGAACTAGCGGATTCGTTGTTGCTTGAAGGTTCGCGGCTTACTGATTCCGGACTATCCGGGTAGCTTGGCGTTGTACTGCTGAAACCAACGGCGAACCGCCGTCTCACCTATCAACTCCGAGGCACAATCAGGCTTTTCTCCTTCACCATCTGCACGACTTGCGGCTTGAAGTTGGCGTTGGACACTCTGCATTTACGGCTCATACATGACATCTCTTCCGGTGGATTTTCCAGCGGCAGAGGCGTCTAGCGAAATTAGACTACGCTTTGCAAGCGACGCCCAAATTGCGCATTCATCCGAGTTGACTATCCTTAAGGTGCGATAAAGGCAAACCCGTCGAAAGGCGGAGACGCAAAGTCACCGGTCTAAAGGGCCCTAAAGCCTCATGACAGCGGGACCGTCGACATTCAGTGTAGTTTTTCCGAGCCGCTTTCTCGGTGCTCAGGCTACATTGGTCTGTTTTCGGCCCCCTCATTGGCCCGTTTTCGGATCCCCTGTGATTGGTGTTTCAGTTCAAGCTGCTGTTGACGGCAAGCACGCCTGCGACATGGCTTAACAAGGGGATTTACCTATGAAATCTATTCTTTCTAGCAAGAACTTCCGTCTTGCCGCGGTGGCTTCGGTCGCTGCGTTGGGGGCTTTTGGCGCTTCCAACAGTTTTGCTGCTGCAGTAAGCGACACCGCCACTACCAGCGCTACGGTCGTTGTGCCCATCGCGATTGCACAGGCCCAGGATCTTTCTTTCGGCGAATTCGCTGCGGGCACGGGCGGCACCGTCGTATTGACTACTGGCGGTGCGGCTAGCCCGACCGGCGATGTTGTACTGACGGGGGGCACTGCTGCCGCTGCGCAGTTCACGGTTACCGGCCAAGCCGACGCCAGCTTCAGCATCAGCGTCACGGACGACAATCTGACTCATACGGATACCGTCACGACTATGGCCCTTGCGACCGTCCACGACCTCGATGGCGCTACAGAGAATAGTCCGGCGAGCGGCACGCTCACCGGTGGTACACAGACACTCTATGTCGGTGGGACTCTGACTGTGGGGAATGCTCAAACAACAGGAGTTTACTCTGGCACCATCACGGCAGAAGTGAACTATAACTAACAGTTCTCCGGTGCGGGGCAAGGAGGCCGCTGGCCCAGCGGAAAGGGGGCGGAACTATGAGGTTGGGTTTCGGCAGCTTCGCCCTTGTATTTGCGCTGGCCTCGAGCATGGCCGGGGTCAGCGGCAGTACCTGTGCAAACCGGGCAGCGGCGATGGCTAGCGCCAGGATAGTCGCTCCGGTCAAAATCAACGAAACGCTTATGCCGCAAGGTACTGCCGTGTTTGTCAGCGGCCTCACGGGGGATCTGATAATTCGTCTTCCCAGCGAATTCATGGCCGGAACGGATGAAGATCGTTTTCGCTTAATCATTGCCCAACTGCAGGAGAAAGTAGATACAGGTTGTGCTGGTCGGGGCGATTGCTTAAGGCTGGCGGATCAGGAAGGGCTACTTGATGGTGATCCGGTAAGCGGCATCATTCTGAAAGCTACCGGCGACAGTCCCTCCGGCATAAGCGATATCAGTATCACCATAACCTACAATTGATATCGGGCGCTGCAGTACTCTGGAATCACCCACCCGAGAGAGAGCCAATGAAGTATTACCTGCCGATCGCCGCGGTTAGTCTACTGGCCATCCTCATGGCTCCCAGTGTCCACGCGGAAATCGCCATCCAGAATACCCAGTCCTTGGCCTTCGGCAGCTTCGTAGCTGGAGTTGGTGGTACCGTGGCGGTCGATACCAACGATATGCGCAGTGCCAGCGGGGACGTGATGCTGATCCCTTCGAGTTCAGGCCAGGCCGCCAAGTTCACGGTCACCGGCGACCCCAATGCCACCTATACCATAGAGTTGCCAGCCAACGACTTTGTAAAGCTGACTGGGCCGGGTGCCGACATGGTTATCAATGATTTCACCAGCACGCCGTCGGAAGCAGGCGGCCAATTGAGTGCGGGCGGCTCCCAGACACTATCGGTGGGTGCCGCTCTCCAGGTGGGCGGCGGTCAGACTGCCGGCCAGTATTCGGGTAGTTTCATGGTGATCGTCAACTACAACTGAGCCAAGCGAGATTCACAGGCGACCCTCGTCGAAACGGCAAAAAGATGCCGCTCAATAAGGATCCACATTTCCTGCGCAGATCGCAGGGAACAAGTGGAATTAGAAGGAATTGGAAAATGAGCGTTACCACTTCGACTAGAGCTATCCGCACCGGAACAGCCGGAGCCATGATTCAATCATCCTGTTCCTGGACTTTGGCCACGAGCCGGTTTCCCCGGCGTTTAACTGCAGTTGTATGCGGTGTGCTCATGCTGTTCTGTACGAGCGAAGCGCTGGCGGAGCTGATGCTTTATCCAACCCGCATAGTCTTCAAGGGCAACCAGCGGGCAGCCCAGCTTGAATTGATCAACAATGGTAGCCAAAGCGCGACTTATCGAATCAGCCTGGTTAATCGGCGCATGGACGAAACCGGAGCCTTTTCAGACATCGAGACCCCACAGCCAGGCGAGCAGTTTTCCGACAGCATGCTGCGCTATTCCCCGAGACAGGTGACGCTTGCTCCGGGGGCGGGGCAGACTGTCCGCATCATGGTGCGCAAACCCGGCAATCTTGCGGCGGGAGAATACCGTTCGCACTTGCTGTTTACCCAGTTGCCGGAAGCCAAAGGCAGATCCAGCATCGAAACCCGCAATGACAAAGGCATCGGGATCGTCCTGAATACGTTGCTCGGCATCTCCATCCCAGTCATTGTTCGCCATGGCAATACCGATGCCGACGTGGCCTTGACCCAGCTCGAGCTTCAGCACCTGCCTCGCGGGCAATCACTGCTGGCCTTGCAGATGGAGCGCAGCGGCAATCAGTCCGTTTACGGCGATCTGGCTGCCAGTTTCACCCCCAAGGGGGGCGCCGAACAGATCATCGGTCGTGCCAATGGCGTGGCCGTCTATACCCCTAATCCGCTGCGGCGCGCCAAGCTGAGGCTCGATCCTCCAGGCGGCCTGCAATTGGCCAATGGGGTGCTGCGGATCACTTACCGGGAACAGGCGGAGGACGGCGGCGATCTGCTGGCCGAGGCGGTTCTTCAGCTGCCCTGATCAGCACGTCTGCCATGACATTTTTAGCAGCCTGTCAGAGGGCGGTGGGTAGGTTCGTCCGGCTGGCGTTATTGCCGGGGCTGCTGGGCCATGCCGGTATCCTGGCCGCCCAGGAACCTGGGCTTGAGTCTTCTGAGCCGAGCCTGCTGCTCGAGGTGCGTCTGGATCAATCGGTGCTGTCCGACGCCATTCCTGCCTTTGACATGGGTGAACACACCTTGTTGCCTCTGGGCGAGCTGGCGCGCCTGCTCACGATCGCGGTGCAGACCCAGCCCGGGCAGGGTACCGCCAGCGGTTTCGTCCTGAGCGAGGACCGCGGATTCAGCCTGAACCTGAAAGAGGCTCGCATTACCCTGGCCGGTGAAACGGAAGCCTTCGATCCCGCGCTGGTGCAGGCGGAGCCAGACGATCTGTACGTCGCGGTATCGTTGATCGAGCGCTGGCTACCGATAGAGCTGGAGGTCGACCGACCGAGGCTGACATTGCAGGTCTATCCGCTCGAACCTTTACCGTTACAGGCCCGCTTGCGGCGCGCACGCGTCGGTGAGCGGGCCGGGAGGCATGGCGCCTACGAGGATCCCGGCTATCCACGTCACGACATGCCTTATCAGATGTTGAGCACCCCCTTCATCGATCAGACATTCGCGACGGAAGCCCGCCGCGACGATACCGGCACCCATACCGATAGCCGTTACACCGCACTCTTGACGGGCGATCTGCTGGGCATGGAGTCCACCCTTTATCTCAATGGCGATACAGCAGGTGAGTCACAAGAAATACGCGCGACCTTTGGGCGGCACGATCCGGATGGCGGCCTGCTGGGCCCCCTGCAGGCGCGATCCTTCCAATTCGGCAGTCTTTCCACTCCGAGCGTGGATAACATCACCCAGGGCAGAGCCGGCGAGGGGATCACCCTGAGCAATCGGCCACTGACCCGGCCCACGCAGTTCGACCGCCAGACTTTTGAGGGCGACCTGCCGCCGGGGTGGGATGTGGAACTCTTCTACAACGGCGCACTGGTGGGCTTCCAGCAACCCAATGCCGAGGGCCGCTATCGCTTTGAGGACCAGCCCCTGAGCTATGGCCGCAACGACTTTCAATTGGTTTTCCATGGTCCCCTGGGGCAAACCCAGGTCGAGCAATATAGCTACTCCCTCGCCGAGTCCATGGTGTTGCCGGGCGAACTCCAGTACAACCTGATCGAGCATCGCGACGAGGATGGTCTGACGCGCTCAATCGCCCAGTTCGATATGGGATTGTCCCGAACGCTCTCTGCCACAGGTGGCTTGATCAGAGCGCCCGTGGATGGTGTCGAACATCAGTATTCCAATATCGGGCTGAGGACTTTCTGGCAATCTTTGAGTTTGAACACCGATCTGATCAGAGATCAAGAGGGTGGCTCGCTAACGGAACTCGGCTTGCAGACTCGTCTCGGCGGCGTTTCGATAGATGCCAGTCGTTTGTTTCTCGACGACTTCAAAAGCGACTACTTCCTCTTCTACAACGATCCCATCAAGAGCCGTGATGAGCTACGGTTGAGCGGCTCCATTCCGGTGGGCGCTCGCTCACGGATACCGATCACCTTTCAGGCGACTCGCGATGAGCACGAATCCGGCCGAATCGATAACGATGTCAGCGCCCGCATCTCCGGGTATGCCTATCGCACGGCGCTGAGCAATACCCTCAACTGGCATTCCATCAATGGCGACGAGTTCGCTTTCGGCAATTTGCAGCTCAGCCAACGCATACGCGATATGAGTTTTCGTGGCCAACTGAGCTACAACCTGGCCCCCCAGGCGGAACTCGCCAGCGTGGCCCTAACGGCGGACAAGTACCTGGCGGAGGGTTATCGGCTGACCCTGGGGATTGCGCACAGCTTTCAGTCGCCCGAAACACGTTATACCGCCGGCTTCACCAAAAGCCTGGGGCGATTCGGCCTGGGGGTCAACGCCAGCTACCTGGACAGCGGCGATATCGCAGTCGGTATGCAGTTCTTTCTCTCCCTGGGCCGAGATCCACGCAAGGCCGACTGGCTGCTCGATGCACAGCCTATGGCAAATACCGGTGCCGCCTCCGTGCGCATGTTTCTGGACAACAACAATAACGGCGTGATGGATCCCGGCGAGGATCCGCTGGAGGGGGCAGGGTTCACCATTAACGGTGGCAGGCGGCAAGTCCGCACAGACGCGCAGGGCATCGCCCATATGAGGCAACTGCCGATCAAGCAGCGTGTCGATATAGGCGTGGATACCAGCACCCTGAGCGATCCGCAATGGGCACCCGAGGTCGCCGGCCATAGCCTGGTGCCTCGTCCTGGTCGAGTGGCCGAACTGGATTTTCCAGTGCGCATGACCACCGAAATCGATGGCACTGTCTATCTGTTCGAGCATGAGAACAAGCGGGGCATCGGCGATATGCAACTGGAGCTGTTGGACGAGCGGATGGAGATCGTTGGCCAGATAACCAGTAGCTGGGATGGCTTCTATATCATCCCCGGAGTAGTCGCCGGCGATTACCTACTACGGGTCTCACCCGAGCAACTACAGCGCCTTGGGCTGACCGATACGGGGACTCGGATGATAACGGTGTCAGGCGACGGCACCTTTATCTCAGGTATGGATCTGCTGGTGGTACCGAATAAGGCAAAAGTTATAGCACCTGATTCGCACATCGCGCAGTGACTGAAGACGTTCCGGCCAATGTCTACGCGAACGTGGTATGGCCGCCGTTGTAGATCCTATGTATCTCTGCAAGGCCTGACCTCGTAGGGCGGATGACGCTCATCCACCGGCCGCGATGGTGGATGAAAAAAGTATCAGCTACGCGCCCCGATCCACCCTGAATAGCTTTGGTAGATCCGTATGGAATCCGAAGGGAAGTGGTTGAGCATCACTCACGAACAGCATTGGAATTCAACATGGCTGAGATGCTTGAGGTCGCTGGGGTACATCTTCGGCTAACCCAGCCGTCGCCCATGCAACACGTAATGGGGACATGAAAAAAACCACGGTAACGAGCGTTACCGTGGCTGGGAAAAGGCTGGCTGGGCCAACCAAGGAGAGAGCTAGGCGCTGGGCTGCCAACCGCCGCCGAGCGCCTTGTAGATGGCGACTATGCCGCGGTACAGCTCGACCTCGGCTACGGCCTGGGCGTCTTCGGCGGCGAGGCGTTCGCGCTCGGCGTCGAGCAGCACCAGGAAGTCCACTTCGCCTTCGCGGTAGCGCACTGCGGCTTGTTCGGCGGCGGCGCGGCTGGCTTCGGATTGGCGCAGCAAGGCGAGCAGGCGTTGCTGGTTCTTCGCGTAGTCGCTGAAGGCGTTGGCCGATTCTTCCAGGGCCAGCAGGACCTCCTGTTCATAGTTGGCCAATGCGCCTTCGGCCTCGGCTTCGGCGCCGCGTAAACGCGCGCGCACGCTGCCCAGGTCGAACGCCGCCCAGGTGATGCTCGGGCCCAGGCTCCAAGCGCGGGCGGCCGAAGAACCGAGCTGCGAACCGCGGCCGGCGGCGAAGCCGAGAAAACCGCTGAGGCTGACCCGTGGGAACAGATCCGCGGTGGCCACACCGATATTCGCCGTTGCCGCCGCCAACTGGCGCTCGGCGGCGCGCACGTCCGGCCTGCGCCGCAGCAGTTCGGCCGGGTCGCCGATCGGCAGGGCCTTGGCTATGGCCGGCAATGGCTCGGCGGACAAATCCACGTCGAGCTGGTCCGGGCGCTGGCCGAGCAGGGTGGCGATACGGTGTTTGGCCCGTTGCTGCTGCGCTTGCAATTGCGGCAGGCTGGCTTCGGTAGCGGCCAGGCGGGCGTCGCTGCGCAGCACATCCAGTTCGCTGCCGACGCCGGCTTCACGCAGTTGCTCGGTGATGGCCCGCGATTCCTGCTGGTTTTCCAGGTTCTGCAGGGCGATGCGCTCGCGCAATTGCGCGCCGCGCAGGTTGCCGTAGGCATCCACCAGCTCGGCGATCAGACTGACTTGCAGTTGGTAGTAGTCGGCTTCGGCGACCTCGATCTGCGCGTCGCTGGCCTCCAGTTGGCGCTGGATGCGGCCGAACAGGTCCAGCTCCCAGGCCATGTCCAAGCCCAGGTCATAGCGTTCCTGACGGATGCGCTGCTCGCTGGTGGGTGGCTGCTGGGCCTTGCCGAACTCGCCGCTGGCGCGGCTGGTGACGGTCGGCAGGCGATCATTGGCGACGTCGTCGCGAATAGCCCGGGCGGCGCGCAGACGGGCGAAGGCCACGCGCAGTTGGCGGTTGCCGTCGAGCGACTGCTGGACCAAGCGGTTCAGGGTCGGGTCGTCGAACTGCTGCCACCAGAGCGCCTCGAAACGCGAGCGGTCGTAGCTGTCGGTTTCGGCGCTGCTCAACTGCGCCGGCGCGGTTGCCGGCGTTTGATAGTCGGGGCCAACGGCGCAAGCGGTCAGCGCAAGGTTCAGGAGCGCGGGAGCCAATGCTTTCATGCCTGCACCTCCTGCAAACGCGCGGCTTTTTTCGCAGCGTGTTTCTCCACGAAAGCGCGGATCAGCACGTAGAACACCGGGGTCAGCAGCAGACCGAAGAAGGTCACCCCGAGCATGCCGCTGAACACCGCGACACCCATAGCATGGCGCATTTCCGCGCCGGCACCGGTGGAGATAACCAGCGGCACCACACCCATGATGAAGGCGAAGCTGGTCATCAGGATCGGCCGCAGACGCAGGCGGCAGGCTTCCAGCACCGCGGCGACGCGGTCCATGCCTTCTTCCTGTTTCTCCTTGGCGAACTCGACGATCAGAATGGCGTTCTTGCACGCCAGCCCCACCAGTACGATCAAGCCGATCTGGGTGAAGATGTTGTTGTCGCCACCGGCCAGGATCACCCCGGTGATGGCCGACAGCAGGGTCATCGGCACGATCAGGATCACCGCCAGCGGCAGGCTCCAGCTTTCGTACTGGGCGGCCAGCACCAGGAAGGCCAGCAGCACGCAGAGTGGGAAGACGAAGATCGCGCTGTTACCGGCGAGGATCTGCTGGTAGGTCAGGTCGGTCCACTCGAAGCTCATGCCGTTGGGCAGTTCCTCCTTGAGCAGTTTGGCAATCGCCGCTTCGGCCTGACCGGAGCTGTAGCCAGGGGCTGCCGCGCCGTTGATCTCGGCGGTGAGGAAGCCGTTGTAATGCATCACCCGATCCGGGCCGGCGCTGTCGCTGACCTTGACGAAGGTCGACAGCGGAATCATTTCGCCACGGTTGTTGCGCACCTTGAGCTGGCCGATCTGTTGCGGCTCCAGGCGGAACTGTTGCTCGGCCTGCACATTGACCTGGTAGGTGCGGCCAAAACGGTTGAAGTCGTTGGCGTACAGCGAGCCCAGGTAGATCTGCATGGTGTCGAAGATGTCGCTGATCGCCACGCCGTGGGTCTTGGCCTTCTCGCGGTCGATGGCAGCATCGATCTGCGGCACATTCACTTGATAGCTGGTAAACACCGACATCGGGTCCAGCTCCGGCAGTTGGCGCGCCTTGGCGATGACGTTTTGGGTCTGCAGGTACAGCTCGTCGTAGCCGAGGTTGCCACGGTCCTGCACTTGCAGGCGGAAGCCGCCGATGGTGCCCAGGCCCTGAACCGGTGGTGGCGGGAAGATCGCCAGATAGGCCTCCTGAATAGAGCCGAACTGGCCGTTGAGCTCAGCGGCAATGGCCCCGGCGGACATGCTTTCGTCCTTACGCTGATCGAAGTCTTTGAGGGCGACGAAGACGATGCCGCTGTTCGGGCTGTTGGTGAAGCCGTTGATCGACAGGCCGGGGAAGGCGATGGTGTTTTCCACACCGGGGTGCTTGCCGGCGATGTCCGACATTTCTTTCATCACCGCCTCGGTGCGATCGAGGGTCGCGGCGTCCGGCAACTGGGCGAATGCCACCAGGTACTGTTTATCCTGCCCGGGTACAAAACCTGTTGGCGTAGTCGCAAAACCCAGGTAGGTCAGGCCCATCAGCCCGGCGTACACCAGCAGGGCCACCGAGCTGCCACGCAGCACGCGCTTCACGGTGCCGACATAGCCGTGACTGGCGCGCTCGAACAGACGGTTGAACGGGGCGAACAGCCAGCCGCCGAACAGCCTGTCGAGCAGCTTGGAGAAGCCGTCCTTGGGCGCGTCGTGGCTGCGCAACAACACCGCGGCCAGGGCCGGGGACAGGGTCAGCGAGTTGAATGCGGAGATCACCGTGGAAATCGCGATGGTCAGCGCGAACTGTTGATAGAACTGCCCGCTCAGGCCAGAGATGAACGCGGTCGGCACGAACACCGCGCACAGCACCAGGGCGGTTGCGACTATCGGGCCGGTGACTTCCTTCATCGCCTGCTTGGTGGCTTCCACCGGGGTTTTGCCTAGGCCGATATTACGTTCGACGTTCTCCACCACGACGATGGCGTCGTCCACCACAATGCCGATCGCCAGTACCAGACCGAACAACGACAACGCATTGAGCGAGAAGCCGAAAGCGTGCATCACCGCGAAGGTGCCGATCAACGACACCGGCACCGCGGCCAGCGGAATGATCGAAGCGCGCCAGGTTTGCAGGAACAGCACCACCACCAGCACCACCAGAATGATGGCTTCGAGCAGCGTATGCACCACCGCCTCGATCGAACCGCGGACGAAGATGGTCGGGTCGTAGACGATCTCGTAATCGACGCCCTCGGGGAAACTCTGCTTCAGCTCGGCCATGCGTGCGCGCACCGCGTCGGAAATGGCGATGGCGTTGGAGCCGGGACGCTGGAACACCGGGATGGCTACCGCCGGCTTGTTGTTGAGCAACGAGCGCAGGGCGTATTGGCTGGAGCCCAGCTCGATCCGCGCGATGTCTTTCAGACGGGTGATTTCGCCATTCTCACCGGCACGGACGATGATGTTCTCGAACTCTTCCTCGCTGACCAGACGGCCCTGGGTGTTGATCGACAGCTGGAAGCTGTTGTCGCCGGCAGAAGGCGGCGCGCCGAGCGAGCCGGCTGCGACCTGACGATTCTGCTCGCGGATGGCGTTGACCACGTCCGCAGCGGTCAGATTGCGCGAGGCCACCTTGTTCGGGTCGAGCCAGACGCGCAGCGAATAGTTGCCGAGGCCGAACAACTGCACGTCACCCACGCCCTCCAGCCGTGCCAGCTCGTCCTTGACGTTGAGCGCGGCGTAGTTGGACAGGTAAAGCATGTCGTAGCGGTCGTCGGGCGAGGTCAGGTGCACGACCATGGTCAGGTCGGGCGAGGCCTTGTCGACGGTCACACCGAGGCGCTGCACTTCGGTGGGCAGGGTCGGCATGGTGCGGGTCACGCGGTTCTGCACCTGCACCTGGGCTTTGTCCAGGTCGGTGCCCAGGGCGAAGGTCAGCGTCAGGGTCATCTTGCCGTCGGCCGTGCCTTGCGAGGACATATACAACATGCCTTCGACGCCGGTGATCGCCTGTTCCAGCGGCGAGGCGACGGTTTCGCCGATCACCTTGGGGTTGGCGCCGGGGAAGTTGGCGCGCACCACCACGGTCGGTGGCACCACTTCCGGGTATTCGCTGATCGGTAACTGGAACAGCGAGATGGCGCCGCCGATCAGGATGATCAGCGACAGCACCGCGGCGAAAATCGGCCGCTGAATAAAGAATTGGGAGAAGTTCATTTGAGAATCCTTGAGCGCTGGTGGCATAGCGCACCCTACGGTCGGGTAGGGTGCGCCGTGCGCACCAAGGCGTCTTGTCAGCCGCGCGGCTTGCCATTGTTGATGTCGTGTTTGGCGACCCGTGGGTCATCAAGGTCATCCACGGATCGGCGCAGGCGGGCCAGTTGGGCGAGGGTGGCTTCGTCGGCCATGGGCACGCTTTGCGGATCGACCGTGGAACCAGGGAAGGCGCGCTGCAGACCGTTGACCACGATCTTCTCGCCCTTGGAGAGGCCGCTACGCACGATGCGCAGGCCTTCCAGTTTCGGCCCCAGTTCGATGGCGCGGTACTGCACGGCGTTGTCCTTATCGAGTACCAGGACGAACTTCTTGCCGAGATCCGTGCCGACCGCCTCATCCTTGATCAGCGCGGCGGCGTACTGGCTGCTGCCAACCAGCTTGAGCCGGGCATAAAGGCCGGGGGTGAAACGGCCATCGCTGTTATCGAATACCGCGCGGCCGCGGATGGTGCCGGTCTGCGGGTTGACCTGGTTGTCGAGGAAATCCAGCTGGCCGAGGTGCGGATGGCCTTCTTCGCTGGACAAACCGAGGTACACCGGGCTGGCATCGCGAGTCTGGCCGCCGGCCTGACGCGCCAGCTCGACGTACTTGAGAAACACGCGCTCGTCGGCATCGAAGTAGGCGTAGACCTTGTCGGTGCTGACCAGCGAAGTGAGGTGGCTTTGCCCGGCGGTCACCAGGTTGCCGGCGGTGACTTCAGCGCGGCTAACCCGGCCGTCGATGGGCGCGGTGACGCGGGTGAAACTCAGGTTGAGGCGGGCATTGTCCAGTTCAGCCTGGGTACCCGCGACCGCGGCCTGGGCTTCCTGGGCGGCGCTGGCGCGGGCATCGGCCAGCTCGGCGGAAATCGCGTTGCTCTTGCGCAGACGCTCGCCGCGACGGGCTTCGCCCTGGGCTCGGGTTTGGTTGGCGCGGGCTTGTTGCAGTTGGGCTTCGAGGCGTTTGACCTCGGCCTGGAACGGCCGCGGATCGATCTGGAACAGCAAATCGCCTTTCTTCACCAAACTGCCTTCGTCGAACGCCACCCGGTCGATAAAACCGGACACCCGCGGGCGAACATCCACCGACTCGGGCGCTTCCAGGCGGCCGGTGAACTCGTCCCACTCGTTGATCGGTTGTTCGATCACTTCGGCGACGCTGACCTGAGCTACCGGCATCTGCGCAGTGGCTTCCGGGGCTTTGCCGCAGGCGCTGAGAACCAGCATCGCTGCCAGCGCCAAGGGAAAGTGCCAAAGGGTTTTCTTCGACTGATCCATGTGAGATTCCGCCATAGGAAATTTGAGATGGGCGGAGTGTGCGGCGCCGGGCAGGCTGGAACGAATCGAACGCTACAAAAGTAACTATCAGCCGGAATGATGGCTTGCTGACTTGTATCGACAAAGACCGATGTGAGCAAAGCTCACGTCCCCTGTAGCCCGAATAAGCCTTGGCGCAATCCGGGAGCGGATGTGGGGACGATCAAAAGGTGGGAGGGGCTTCAGCCGCGATGGGCCGCTGTCCGTAGGTCGGGTTAGCGGCGACTGTCATGGTTCAGGCAGCATCATCGCCGCCGGCCGCCGCGTAACCCGACAGGGTCTCCACGTATCGATAGCGGCCCCAATGGTGGACAAGCCTTCGGCATGTCCACCCTCCGACGATTTTGCAGGGGAACCGCCTGGCGCGCTTACAAACTATCCGGATCGCCACAGAACATCTGGATGCGCGAACGTAGCCAGCGTTCGGCGGGGTCGTTGTCCTGGGCGCCGCGCCAGGCCATGTGCAATTCGAAGGTCTGCGTCTCCAGCGGCGGGTCCTCGGCGCGCAAACCGCCCGCGGCGGTCAGAGCGGCGGCGGTGTAATCCGGCACCGTGGCGATGATATTGGTGCCACTGAGCAGCGTGCTCAGGCCGTTGAATTGCGGCACGGCGAGCACCACACGGCGGCTGCGGCCGAGCTTTTCCAGGGCATCGTCGATAAAGCCGCTGAGATCGCCGGCGAACGACACCAGGGCATGCGGTCGCGCGCAGTAGTCGTCCAGGCTTAAGGGGCCGGGCACCGAGTCCGCACGCAGCAATTTTGCACGGCTGCGGCGCAGCACCTTGCGTTTGGCGTTGGCCGGCAACTCCTGGGTGTAACTGACGCCCACCGATATCTCGCCGGAGGCCAGCAACGCGGGCATCAACAGGTAGTTGGTGCGGCGGATCACCAGCACCACGCCGGGCGCTTCGGCGCGCAGGCGTTTGATCAGCGGCGGCAGCAAACCGAACTCGACATCGTCGGACAGGCCGATACGGAACACCGCATTGCTGGTCGCCGGATCGAAGTCGGCGGCGCGGCTGACCGCGGTGGAAATCGAATCCAAGGCCGGCGAGAGCAGGCCGGCGATCTCCTGGGCGCGAGCGGTGGGTTCCATGCTGCGTCCGGTGCGCACGAACAGCGGGTCGTCGAACAGGCTGCGCAGGCGGGCGAGGGCGGCACTGATCGCCGGCTGACCGAGAAACAGCTTTTCCGCCGCGCGCGTCACGCTGCGCTCATGCATCAAGGTCTCGAAGACGATCAACAGGTTGAGATCGACTCGGCGGAGATCGTTGCGGTTCATCCGGTGTCCATTTTGGAGTGGCTGCGCTTGTGTGCGTTATTCAGGCTAATGCCGAACGCTACTGACAGGCAATATGCTGACATGAATCGATATAAGTGCCTGAATCATCATCGACAGGCATGGTGAATATCACTTCGGTGCTGTGGCAATGCTGACAAAGCCCGGATAAAGTCCGTGGCTATGAAAGGGCGGAGAAACGCAAGTCGAGCGTTTCCGCGTTCCGAACAGGGCCAACCAACGAGGTTCGTTATGTCCCGCATCATCCGTTTTCATCAGTTCGGCGAGGCCGACGTCCTCAAGATCGAGGATCGTCCGAGCCCGACGCCCGCGGCTGGAGAAGTATTGATAGGCGTGGAAGCCATTGGCGTGAGCTGGTACGACGTACTCTGGCGGCAAAACCTGGGCAATACGCCCGCACAATTGCCCGCCGGCTTGGGCCATGAACTGGCCGGTACCGTGCTGGCGGTCGGCGAAGGCGTCTCCGACCTTGCCGTCGGCGACCGGGTCGCCAGCTTTCCCGGACACACCGCCAACCGCTACCCGGCCTACGCCGAGCAAGTGGTGCTGCCGCGTCGCTCGCTTACCCGTTACGCCGAATGCCTGACCCCGCAGCAGGCGAGCGTGCATTACCTGCCTTCGATGGTGGGCTGGTTCGGCTTCGTCGAACTGGCGCGTCTGCAACCCGGTGAAACCGTTCTGGTGACGGCCGCCAGCCGCTGTTGGGGCCCCTATATCGTGCAGATGGGCAAGGCCCTGGGCGCCCATGTGATTGCCGCCACCGAACATGGCGAAGACAGCGATTTCCTCAAGCAATTGGGCGCCGATCAGATCATCCTCACCGAGGAACAGGATCTGGTCAGCCGCGTCGCCAAACTCACCGATGGGCGAGGGGTGGACGTGGTGATGGACGCCCTCGGCGGTCCGCAGATGTGCCTGCTGGGCGATGCGCTGGCGCCGCGTGGCCGTTTGGTGCTGTTCGATCTGCAAGGCGGCAACGAAACGCCGTTTCCCGCCTGCGCGGCGTTCCAGAAGAACATCCAGTTCTTCGTGCACTGCATCGGCAACTTCACCGGCAAGGAAGAACTCGGCATCCCGCAGGACGAAGCCGCGGTGGCCAAAGCGCTGCAAGGCATCAACCAGCTGACTGCCGACGGTTTGCTGCGGCCGCTGATCGACAGCGTATTCGCTTTCGACGAGGTGATTGCCGCGCACCGTTATATGGAAACCTGCCCGAGCCGCGGCCGGGTGCTGTTGCAGGTTGAACCGGCGCCATAAGCCGAGCTTCCCAACCCAGTGTTATCGCCTGCGAGATCCTAGGGCGGACATGCCGAAGGCTTGTCCGCATTGGGACGCCCGCGGTGGACAAAGCTCCCCACCAAAGCACTCTTCGTAGCCCGTAAGCACCATTGGTTGACTTTGATCGTTGCCACATCGAGGCGTCGAACCGTCCACGTGGGAACGATCAGCTGCCCCGGTAGCCCGGATAAGCCTTGGCGCCATTCGGGATGGCCCGTGCAATCACCAGCGATGCCCCGGATTGCATCCGGGCTACAGAATCTATCGATTCAACCCATATTCCTCGGCCAATAGCGCGGCCACGGCGGCGCTGGAGTCGATGATTTCCAGGCGTTGCGTGGCCAGTTCCGGCGCCAGGCGAAACGGCGGCACGCTGTCGAACACCACTATCGATTCCAGCAACGGACTGCCGAGCAGCTCGCTATCGGTAGTGAACAGGCCGTGCACCGCGCCGGCGAGAATCCGCGTGGCGCCAGCGGCATGGCAGGCCTCGGCGGCGCGCAGCAGGGTATTGCCGGTGCTGATCAGGTCGTCGACGATGATCGCCGTCTTGCCCGCCACATCGCCGATCAACACCGAGTCCGTGACTATGTCGTCGCGCCTGTGCTTGGCCATATAGGCGCTTGCCACCGGCCGGCCGAGGCATTGCTGCAAGGCGTGGCGGAACTGTTCGGCGCGCTTGACCCCACCGCTATCGGGGGACACGGCGACCACCTCGGCCTCGGCTACCTGAGCGGCGAAATACTCGGCGAATAGCGTTGCGCCCGGCAGATTCTGGCTGGGGATGCGAAAGGCGTTATCGAAAGCCGCGTCGTTATGCACCTCCAGCGTCAGCAGGCGATCGACGCCACAGGCCTCGAACATGGCCGCGACATAGCGGCTGATGATCGGGTCCTGGGGCTGGGTACGCCGCTCCTTCCGGCCATAGCAGAGGTAGGGGGCGACCACCTGTACCCTGCGGGCGCCGGCGTCTTTCAGGGCGCCGCAGAAGAACAGCAGATGACAGAGCTTGTCGTTGCCGCTTTGTCGGTCATCGCCATACAGCGAGTGGAACACCACCGCTTCACGACCAGCCACCGGCTGCAGGGGCCTGCTCTTGTGCTCACCGTCCTCGTACAGACGCTCCTCATGCTCGGCCAGTTCGCAGCCGAGGTGCTGAGCCACGCGAGCGCCATAGGTCTGACTGCCTTTCAGGGCGAATAGCAAGGGACCGGGTTTGCTCATGAAGGCGACTCCTGTAGAGGGCGGCAAAGGCTTTGGACATCTTGTCCGCAGAGCCTATCGCACAGTTATATCGACGCCGACAAGCTGTCGCTTGATGCACATCAACACAACAGCCGCCATCGAGGTGCATCGTGTAGATGCTGTACGGCTTGTCCGCAGGCATTGTTCCAGGAAGGCCGACCCTTTCATCCATTGATCGAGGAGGTATTCCATGAGTCAATTTCAACGGCTGTTGTTGGTCGCCGATCCGCAGATGCATCACTCGCCCGCGCTTCAACGCGCCGCCGCGCTGGCCCAGGCCTCTGGGGCCGCGCTGCATATCCTGACCTTGGTCGAGCCGTTCTCGACTTTACCGTTGCTGGACAAAAGCATTCAGGAGCTGACCCGCGAAGCTCGCATGCAGGACTGCCGTGACTGGCTCAAGGACGAGGTCGAGCTGTTGCGCAGCAAAGGCCTGGAGGTGACCAGCGAAGTGCTCTGGAGCGACCAGCCGCTCAAGGAAATCCTCGCGCATGTGGCAGAAATGCCGGTCGACCTGCTGATCAAAGACCTGCAGCATGAACCGGCGCTCAAGCGTGCCTTTGTCACACCGCTGGACTGGCACCTGCTGCGCGAATGCCCGGTACCCGTGCATCTGGTCGGTGTCGCCAGTAACCCGCTGCCGCTCAAGGTAGTCGCCGCCGTCGATCCTTCACATCCCGAAAGCGCGAGCAGCGATTTGAACGATCGGATCATCGACACGGCCATTGGTCTGGCCCTGCAATGCGACGCGCAACTGCATCTGTTGCATACCTGCGACCTGTCGCCGGCCTTTCTCGCCGAAGCGGGCACTGCGACTGCCGCTTGCGTGGATATGCTCGATGAGTTGCGCCAGTCACAGGCGGCGTCCTTTACGGCTCTGGCGGAGCGTTATGGGGTTCCGGCCGAGCGGCGGCATTTTCTTGTAGGTCCGCCGATTCATACGATTGCCGGTTTTGCGGCGCGTAACCAGGTCGATGTGCTGGTGATGGGCAGGGTGCAGCGTAAGGGACTGGACAAGCTGATCGGCAGTACCACCGAACACCTGCTTTATCAGGTGCCTTGCAGCATTCTGGCGATTGCACTTTAGCCACGTAAAATCGCCGGAAGCCATTTTTAACGTCGCGTAGCGACGGCCAGAACGGACGGCGGGCACCTATAAAAGCCCCTGAGCTTATCGGCACAGGGGCTTGGAGCCATTACCGGCGCTCAACTGGCTTTTACCGGGATGACCTGTTCCGGTTTGCTGGCCTCGGGCTTCTTCGGCAGGCTGATGCTCAGCAGGCCTTTGCTGTACTGCGCGGCGATCTGCTCGGTATCGATGCCTGGAGGCAGGCTGAAGATGCGCTCGAAGCTGCCGTAGTGGCGCTCTGAGAGGTAGTAGTCTTTCTTCTTTTCCTCCGTCTCCTGGTTTTTCTCGCCCTTGATGATCAGGGTGCCGTTGGACACTTTGATCTCGATATCCTTCTCATCCATACCGGGCAGTTCGGCGGTGATTTCGAAGCTCTTTTCCTTTTCCGCGATGTCCACGGCCGGCACGCTCTGACCGATCAACTCCCGTCGCCAAAACGGTTCCGCCTCGAAGGCGCGGCGCCCGAACGGTAAGTGCAGTGGGGCGCGGGTGAAGTCATCGAACAGATGATCGACCTGGCGACGCAGGCTTTCGAAGAGATTTCGCGGTTCTGCCAGGGCTGGGCTCTTAGTGGGGGTTTCCTCGCATTTCACCGGCAGTTCTTTTGCAGTGCTAGACATGTTCGTCCCCTCCGTAGGGAGTGTCCGGGATTGGACGGATTTAGTCTGCGACGGGCCTTGCGGCGCCACTTTGATCTCGATCAACAGCGTTGAGGGCAATTATCGGATTCATTGACCCTGATCAAGCTTGTTGTCCCGACTGCGGCCTAGCCTGGAAGCAAATCGACCAGAGCGGGAGAGTGGTGATGCGCGTCATACCGAGCATTTGCACATTCTGCGGGGTCGGTTGCGGCATCGGCCTGCGTATCGAAAACAGCCAGGTCGTTGGCGTCGAACCGCAACCGGGCCATCCCGTCAGCCAAGGCCAGCTGTGCGCCAAGGGCTGGGCCACCAGCTACGCCATCGCGCCGGCCGAGCGCATCAGCCAACCGTTGATCAAAGAGCACGGGCGCTTTCGCCCGGCCAGTTGGGACGAGGCGTTGGCGCGGGTCGCCGAGGCCTTTCGCACGGCGCTGGACGAGGGTGGGCCGAGTGCGGTGGGGCTGATCAGTTGCGCCCGTGCCAGCAACGAAGATAACTACGCCGCGCAGAAATTCGCCCGTGCGGTACTCCAGAGCAACAACATCGACCACTGCGCGCGCATCTGTCACAGCCCCTCGGTCGCCGGTCTGTCGCGCACCCTGGGCTCGGGGGCGATGACCAATAGCATCGCCGATATCGACCAGGCCGATCTGATTCTGGTGATAGGCGCCGATGTCACCGAAAACCACGCGATCATCGGTGCGCGCATGCTGCGCGCCCAGGCCCGGGGCGCCACTTTGGTGGTGATCGATCCACGCAAGACGCGCCTCGCCCGGCTCGCCGACATCCACCTGCAAGTGCGCCTGGGCAGCAATATCGCGCTGCTCAACGGCCTGTTGCGGATCATCCTCGACAACGGCTGGGAGAACCGCGAATTCATCGCCGAGCGCTGCGAGGATATCGAACCGCTGCGCCGGCACCTGGCCACGCTGACGCCGGCGCAGAGCAGCGCCATGACTGGCATTGCCGTCGCCGACCTGGAAAAACTGGCCTACCTCTACAGCCACGCCAAAGCCGCCTTCATCGCCTATGGCATGGGCATCACCCAGTTCCAGAGCGGGACCAACAACGTGATCGCGGTGTCCAACCTGGCCCTGGCCTGCGGTCAGATCGGCCGTCCGGGCACCGGCATCAACCCGCTGCGCGGGCAGAACAACGTGCAGGGCGCCTGCGACATGGGCTGCCTGCCGAACGTCTATCCCGGTTACCAGGATGTCGCCGATCCGGCGGTGCAGGCCAAGTTCGCCGCGGCCTGGGGCTGCGAGCCGGCGAAAGCGCTGGGGCTGACCTCCCTGGGCATGATGCACGCGGCGCGGCAGGGCGAACTGCGCGCGTTGATGATCATGGGCGAAGACCCGCTGCTGACCGACCCGGATCAGAATCAGGTGGCCAGATCCTTCGCCGCCCTCGATTGCCTGGTGGTGGTGGAGCTGAGCCTGACCGAAACGGCCAAACACGCCGATGTGCTGCTGCCGGCCGCATCGTTCGCCGAGAAGGACGGCACCTTCACCAATTGCGAGCGCCGCGTGCAACGCATTCGCCGCGCCATAACGCCACCGGGGCTGGCCCGCGGCGACTGGCAGATACTCGGCGAGCTGGCGGCGCGTATGGGCTATCCCGGCATGCTGTGGCGCGATAGCGAGGCGGTATTCGACGAGATGGCCGCGCTGACGCCGATCTTTTCCGCCATGAGTTACCCGCTGCTGGATGCGCGACGCGGTCTACAATGGCCCTGCGACAGCGAGCATCCGCAGGGTTCGCCGATCCTTCACCAACAGCGTTTCCCCCTGGGGCGCGGACGCTTTTTCGCCGTCTCCCAGGTCGATGTCGACGAGCTACCGGATGCCGAGTACCCGTTCGCCCTCACCACCCATCGCCTGCATTTTCACTACGGTTGCGGCTCGATGACCCGCAAATCGCCGCTGCTCGAGCGCGAAACGCCCGAGGGCTTGCTGTTCATGCATTCCGAGGACGCCGCGAAACTCGGCCTGAGCCAGCATCAGGGCGTACGGGTGCGTTCGCGCCGCGGCTGCCTGGAAACCCGCGTGCAGCTCAGCGACGATTTGCCCAGAGGCACCCTGGGCATGCCTTATCACTTCAGGGAGGCGCCCTGTAACCGCTTGACCAACAACGCCCAGGACCCGATCAGCAAAATGCCCGAACTCAAGGCTTGCGCGGTCGCGGTCGAAGCCCTGCTACCCGGCCAGGCGCCGAACCCGCAGGTCGGCACGTTCGAGGTGGATCGCCATGCAAGCCTATAACCTGTTGCGACCGCAGGACCTGCGCGCCCACCTGGCGCGCGAGCGCCGCGTCTACGAAGCACGCCCGGACGAGCAGGGCGGAGTGCATTGGCAATTGGTCAGCAGCCAGGACTGCACGCCATTTGCGCCGCCGCGCGAGCCGCCGCCGTTTTCCGCCAAGAGTTTCTTCTTCGCCGAGCGCGAGCTGCTGTTCCGTTTCGACGGCGGCCAGTTCTATTCGGCCATGCCCCAGGTGCAACCCCAGGCGTTATTCGGCCTGCAAGCCTGCGACCTGCAGGCGGTGGCCTATCAGGATCGCTTCTTCGCCGACGATCCGCATTACCAGGCGCGACGGCAGGCCACGCTGCTGATTGGAGTCGACTGCCTGCACAGCTGCAGCGGTGGCTTCTGCAGCATTCTGGACAGCGGCCCGACGGTACGCGGACGGCACGCCGACCTGATCCTGATGCCGCGCGACGAGACGCATGCCGGCTGGCTGTTGCTGGTCGTCAGCGACGCCGGCCGCAAGGCTTTGCAGGGGCTCAGCCTGCCCAGGGCGCCGGATGGCTGGAGGGCCGAGCGAGCCGCGCACCGTGCGGCGGTGGCCCGCGAACAGGGCGAGCAGGGCGAAATAGTCGAAGGCATCGCCGCATTGAATGCCGGGGAGATCAGCCACGTCACCTGGGACAGCTTGGGCCTACGCTGCCTGGGCTGCTCGGGTTGCACCTCGGTATGCCCGACCTGCTCCTGCTACGCCCCCGTGGATCAATCCAGCGCGGACGGCGGCGCACAACGCGAGCGGGTGTGGGATTCCTGCCTGTATCAGGGCTTCCAACAAGAGGCCAGCGGTCACAACCCCAGCGCAGCAGCCGGCCAACGGGTGCAACGGTTCTGGTCGCACAAGTTCGGCAATGGCTTCAAGAGCCGCTTCGAGGATTACGGTTGCGTCGGCTGCGGCCGCTGCGACCGCGTTTGCCCTGGCGGAATCGGCGCGCACGGGGTCATGCAGCGAGTGACGCGGCCATGATCGACTCGACCCCACGCCGCCTGCTATTGCTCGCTCACTATGCCGACGGCGAAGACGCACGCCACTTCAGCCTGCGCATCGAACAACCGCTGGCCGCCGACAACAATGTCGTTCCCGGACAATTCTTTATGCTAAGCCTGCCCGGCATAGGCGAGGCGCCCTTCACCTATCTCACCCCTCCGGACGCGGAAGGCCGTTTCAACGCCTTGGTGCGCCGCACCGGGAAGCTCACCGGCGCATTGTTCGAACAACCGACCGGGGCGATCCTCGGTTATCGCGGCCCGTTCGGCCGGGGCTGGCCGCTGTTCTTTTGCAGCAGCCGGATCTTGCTGGTGGCGGGCGGTTGCGGCCTGGCACCGCTGGCCGGGGTAATCGATGAAGCCTACCGGCACAAGCTGCCGGCGCAGCTGCGCGTGGTCTACGGCGCCCGCCATAGCGAGGCCCAGGTGCTGGGACGAGAACGTGCGCGCTGGCGGCAACAGCTACCCTTTATCGAAACCCTCGACCATGCCCGGCCCGGGCAACGCCAGGGCACGCCGCTCGCGCATTTCGATGAGGTGTTCGCCGAGCAGGCGCCGGATGTGCTGCTGTGCTGCGGCCCGGAACCGCTGATGTTGGCGAGCGCCGAGGCTTGCCTGCAACGCGGCTTGTCAGCGAACAATATCTGGATTTCCCTGGAGCGGCGTATGCACTGTGCCGATGGTCTCTGCGGCCACTGCTACCTCGGTACCAGTTATGTCTGCCAGGAAGGCCCGACCTACCGTTACGACCGTTACCTGGCGCTACTGGGCGACCGGCCGCCATCCGCCGAGACGCATTACCGGTTTTGCTGAGCGGCGCATTCGTTGAACCCGTTACCCGGCGGAGGGCTAAACACCGTTAGCCGCTTGCGCAGGATGCGGTTCGGGCAACGGCAGCAGCGGCGGAAAATCTTCCGGGGTCAGGGTTTCCTTCTCCAGCAATAGCTGTGCGCCCAGCTGCAACTCCGGGCGTTTGCGCTGCAATAACGCCTTGACCTGCGCATAGGCGTCGTCGATCAAGGCTTTGATGCACAGATCGACCTCCCGCGCGGTCTGCTCCGAATAGTCCTTTTCCCGCAGGCTGATTGCATGTTCGCCGAGGTAACTCGCGCTTTGCCGTTCCAATACCGCCTGGCCGAGTTCGCTGCTCATGCCGAAGCGGGTGACGATCTGCCGCGCGATATCGGTGACTTTGGCCAGATCGTCCGCCGCACCGGTGGAGATTTCGCCGAACGTCAGGTCTTCGGCCGCACGTCCGGCAAGCAATACCTGCATGCGTTTTTTCAGTTCGCGCAGGGTGATCAGAAAACGATCCTCGGTAGGACGTTGCAAGGTATAACCCAGGGCGCCGACCGAGCGGGGAATGATCGAGACCTTATGCACCGGGTCCATGCCCGCCAGGCCCGCGGCGGCGAGGGCGTGGCCCATTTCGTGGTAGGCCACCACCTCGCGTTCGTGGGGCTGCAACAAGCGTCCGCGCCGCTCGCTGCCGACCACGATGCGCTCCACCGCCTCGGTGAAATCGGCCATGCCCACCGAGTCGGCGCCGCGGCGGGTGGCGACTATGGTCGCTTCGTTGACCAGGTTGGCCAGATCCGCCCCGGAAAAGCCGGTGGTCATGCCGGCAATGCCCTCGATATCGAGGTCGGCGTCCGCCTGGATACGCTTCAGGTGCACCTTGAGAATGGCCACCCGACCGCGCCTGTCCGGGCGGTCGATGACGATCTGTCGGTCGAAACGACCGGCGCGGAGGAGGGCGGGGTCGAGCACCTCCGGGCGGTTGGTGGCGGCCAGCAATACCACGCCCTCGCGGGTATCGAAGCCGTCCAATTCGGCCAGCAGTTGGTTGAGCGTTTGCTCCTTTTCATCGTTGCCACCGAAAGAACCGGCACCGCGCATTTTGCCGAGCGCGTCCAGCTCGTCGATGAAGATGATGCAGGGCGCGGCCTTGCGCGCCTGCTCGAACAGATCGCGCACCCGTGCGGCGCCGACACCGACGAACATCTCGACGAATTCGGAACCGGAAATCGAATAAAACGGCACCCCGGCTTCGCCCGCCACAGCCTTGGCCACCAGCGTTTTGCCGGTGCCTGGCGGGCCGACCAGCAGGATGCCCTTGGGAATGCGCGCGCCGAGCCGGCTGTACTTGGGCTGATCCTTGAGAAAGGACACCACCTCGAGCAACTCGGCCTTGGCCTCGTCGATACCCGCGACATCGTCGAAGGTCACCCCGGTGTCGCGCTGGACGAATATCTTCGCCTTGGATTTGCCGACATTGACCATGCCGCCGAAGCCCTGCTTTTCGAAGACACGTCGCAGCAGGAACGACCAGAGGGCGAAGATCAAGATAAAGGGCAGCAACCAACTCAACAGATTATTCAGCAGGCCATCGTCACGGGTGCCGCTGAACGTCACCTCGGACTGCGCCAAAGCATCCGCCAGGTCGGGCTCGACCCGGATGGTGCTGAATTGATGGCGGTTGTTGATCGGCTCTTTCAGCTTGCCGGTGATCTGTTGCTGTTCGATGCGCAATTCGCTGAGCTTGTCCTGCTTGAGCAGGCGCATGAACTCGCTGTAAGGAATCGGCTCGACCGCATTGCGCTCAGCCCACCAGCCCTGAAACAGCAACAACAGGCTGAACGCGACCAGAAAGAACCAGATGTTCCACTGCTGATGCTTTTCCATTCGGCCCATCCTTGCTCAGGGTGCATAAACAATCTTTTACCGCGCGGGCGGCCCGCCGGTATTGATACCGATCAAACAGCGGAGTGCTCACGAACAAGCCATCGAATCGTCGAACCGTGGAAAAGTGGCCAACCGCCGATAGCCATATAGACTCCAATGGAAGCGGTTAGGGGCAGGGGAGGCGTCATGGGCAGGCAACGCTCGGTTGGCCAAACCATGCGACAGCTATCGTGCCGGCTATGGTTCGTGTTTGGCGTATGCGCTTTGGCGCCAGTACACGCGGGCGATGTGCTGATCGCTTCTGGGCACCCCAACTACCCACCGTTCTCCTGGCAGCGTGGCGAGCAGATCGTCGGCGTCGGCGTCGAATTGACCGAGATAATTTTTAGCGACCTGGGCATTGATGTGGACTTTCCCGCGCGCGGCAACTGGAAGCGGGTACAGAGCGACGCCGCCAACGGCACTATCGACGTAATCGTCGGCATCTACAAAACCTTGGACAAGACGCAGTACCTGGCCTATCCCGAGCAACCTTATCTCGACGACATAAGCGTGGTCTGGGTGCGCAAGGGCAGGGAGTTCACCTTCGATAAATGGGGCGACCTACTCGGTAAACGCGGCACCGCGATGCTGGGTGAAAGCTATGGCAAGGATTTCGACGACTTCATCGCCAGGCACCTGCAGATGGACCGGGTGTCCACGCCGCTACAGAACCTGAAAAAACTGGATGCCGGCCGTTCCGACTATTACCCATTCAGCCTCTATGGCGGGACGCTACAACTCAAACGCTATGGCTTCGAGGACCGTATACAGCATCTGCCGAATGCCATTTCGAAGCAGGGCGTGTATCTGGCTATTTCAAAAAAATCTATATACGTCAGTTACTTACCTAAAATAACCGAAGCCATTCATAAACGCGGAGTCGATGGCACCATCGACGAATTGGTACTCAAATACCTGCAATTGGCCGCCGAAGAGCAATAAAAGCCGCACCTCGGCGCGGCAGGTTCATTGAGCCTCTTTAAACCGCGAATAACGCGCCAATTCCTCTGGGCTGAGCAGTTGCTGATAGTGGCGGCCGCGTATTACCCAGGTCGGATAGCCGTTGACATTGGCATCGACACAGGCGCGAACCAGCAAGCCTTTTTTGCCATCCGGAGAGCACTCGACATACGGCAGGCGCTTGGCGGAAGGCCCGAACAGACGTTTTTGTTCCTGGCAAGTCGGGCACCAGAAGACGCCGTAGAACTTCGCGCCGCTGCGTTCCAGATGGTCGGCCAGCGCCTGCATGCGGGGATCTTCGCGGGGCGCGAGCAGATCGCTGTAGTACAGATGCAAGGACACGACCGCGACCAACGCCGCCAAGCCGCCACGGATCAGCCAGTGGCGCCAATCGCCAGGGCTCAACGGTTTTGTCGGCGCCAGACTCAAACGAACGAATATCGCCGCCAGCAACGCCAAGGACAGCAGGCACCAGACGCAGAACGCATCGAGCTCCAACCAACCGATTGCCGTCATATACAGGCTGATGGCCAAACCGACCAAGGCGACCAGCCACAACCTGGCCCAACGCTGCAGCTTGGCCGGCAAGCGCCAGGCAGTGAACGCCAGCACCGCATAGAGCGCAAAACCCCACAGCGCCAAGGGCACACCGAAAATCCGCGACCAACGACTTTGCTGAATCAGATCGCACGACGAATCCTGCCCGCAGAATGCCGGCAGACCATCGCTAAGCGCGGTGAACGTCAGGTAGCCGGTGAGCAACATGCCCAACAGCGCCAATATCGCGACCAACCGATCGGGGGCGCTTTGAGATTTGCCGACATGCCCCTGAGTGGATGCACTGGCCCGACGGGCTTTCTTATGGGTATTTTTGCTCATAGGCCGGAAAACACTCGATGACTGGAAGGCGCAGGCTAGCACCCGTGCTTTTGGCGGAGCAATCGATTGAACAGGAGCGTAACCTCAGAGCACGCAGCCTGGATTAAACATAAGTGTCGAGATTAGCTAAAGGCGCGCACGAAGTAAGTCTTTGAAAAATATAAATAATATTTTTCTGCCGTATTAACTTTTGTGTTGATTTTTGAAATTTCCGCATATTTAACTAAATTTCTGAAGACTTCCGCATTTTTTGTTATGGATACCGCCATGCAGAAAATAAGCATAAGGCCGGGCGTTTTAGTTCTAGCGGGAAATAGAAGATTAGAAATTGTCGCGCCGGCCTCATCTAGCAAGATCGAAGCTAGAGATGTCATCTCTGGTGAGAAAATTTTCATTTCGCCAGGAGAGATAGAGTTCGAACTAAAAATGTCTCCTCCTTCAGACAGTGAAACGTTCAAGGCAGAAGCAGAGATCGCCATAAGGGATTCAGATCTAAAGGTGGCAACTGATCGATTCAACGTATTAGCCCCTTTAAAAACCAAGCAATTTCTCTCTAAGCAAGACGTAGAACAATGTAGTGTAAGGCTCGGGCTTAGTGCTTCTCAGGTTCGGAGGCTTTTCTCGCAGCTAGAGATGAAAAAAGGGCCAGGGAGTCTAATCCCAAAAAGGCGCGGAAGAACGAAAGGCGTCAAAATAATCGGGGCGGAGGTAGAAGATATAATCCAACAGGTCATTGATGAATACTATGCAGGACCTGGTGCGACCGTAGAACGTGTTATGCAGAAAGTAACAGAGCAGTGTTTGGCTCTCTCCCTCAAAGCACCGAGCGCTGCGACGATAGCTAATCGGGTAAGAGAGCGTAAGCCCCGCGAATTGCTGGCAAAAAAGTCCGGGGCAAAAGCGGCTCGCCAAGCTTATGCCGTCCGTGGAGGAAAAGTACAGCCTGAAGCTCCTCTTCAATTAATCCAGATAGATCACGCACTAGTTGATTGTATTGTTGTTGATGATCAGCGAATGCCGCTAATGCGTCCATGGATAACAATTGCTATCGATGTGTATACACGAGGCGTGCTCGGTTTTTACTTGTCATTGTCATATCCTTCAGCAATGTCTGTTGCGCTATGCATCGCTCACGCAATACTTCCCAAGCATAACTGGTTAAAGTCTTATGGGTTTAGTGGCTATGAATATCCTTTCTACGGTATACCCAAGAGAATACATGTAGATAATGCCAAAGAGTTTAGATCGAAAAAATTATCCGATAGTTGTCGGTCGTATGGAATTGAATTGACATTTCGCCCTAGGGGCACGCCACATAATGGAGCCCATATTGAACGATTGATTGGTACTCTCATGGGCAAGATTCATATTTTGCCTGGAACCACAATGTCATCGACCAAAGCTAAAGGTGAGTATAAAAGCGAAAGGATGGCTTCGTTGCTATTCTCTGAGTTTCGAGAATGGCTAATTAGGGAGGTGGAAATTTATCACAGCACAGAGCATTCTGCCTTGGGCTGCTCACCGCTTCATAAGTGGGAAGAGTATTATCAGAACAAAGATGGCAGCTTCTCCTGCCCTTTACTAGTAGATGATCCGAAACGCTTGCTTATTGATTTCATGCCATCTAAGACACGTGTAATAGGAAGGGCAGGGATCAGAATGCACAATATCGATTACTACACCAATACATTGAAACGCTTTGATATCGGAACAAAGTGCGTGGTTCGCTATGATCCTGATTCACTGAAGAAAATATGGATACTTCCAGAGGGTGAAAAAAATTACATCGAGCTAAGCTATGCTGACCTTCGACTTCCTGACACTACTCTGTCCGAGTTTAAAAATTTAAGGAAGAAGATTCGCGGCGAAAGCATGCGTAGGGTGCCGGCTGCAGAAATATTCAAGTTAATTGAGAAAAATGAACAACTTGTTCGTGCTGCGACCATGGCGAGCAAGCAGGTACGTAAAACACGAGAACGTAAGAGATCACGACTCTCCGACCCTGGGCATCCATTGAATGCGCAGCGCCAAATTAAAGATCGTATTGAGTCGGTAGACTACAGTGTTAATCCTGTTGCTTATACTCTAGAGGATTGAGGGTCGCCCCCTGCTGAGGTGCTAAATGAAGACGTCAGTTAATTTTGACCATGTCGACCCTAAGTTTCGTGATCATCTGCTCCTCGGTGATCGTGAGCGCATCAGAAAGATATACAGGGACTGTTGGATAAATTACCCACAGGTGGTGGCGATCAGGGCAGGTGTACGCGCCATTTACGAAATGCCACCGAAAAATCAGGCGCAATGCATGTTGATTTGTGGCCGCCCAGGCATGGGTAAGACCAGTCTATTTAAGAAGATTGAGTCTGATATGGAATTACTGAGAAAAAGGCACATTGACTCTTATGGCTGTATCGCATTCAGCCTGTCTCCTGACCCTAGTCTCCATGGTTTCGAAGACAGCATTAGTGAGGCGCTGGGTGTGCCAATAGGTAAAATCCGGAACGGCCTAGTACCGGAAGCATTCTGCCGACTAGCACATTTGCGCAGAATGAGACTCGTGTTAATTGATGAGATTCACAACCTACTGAATGCTGGACGAATCGACCAGCGTAAGAATCTGGCTTTTTTTAGAGCATTAAGCAGTCCACCGATGTCGCTATCTATCATAGCGTTTGGTGTGGAAGATGCAGTTCATGCTATTAGCAGTGACGAACAGTTGGAGCGGCGCTTTCAGATCTGCGATCTACCTCCTTGGAAAGAAAATGAAAGCTTCCGCTCGTTTCTTGCAACTTATGAACGTGCGTTGCCCTTGAAGAAACCGTCTGAGTTAGGGAATCAAGAAAATGTTCGTTATTTGCTCGGCGCTACTGGCGGTATCACCGACGCCATTGTAAAGCGAATAACAAGAGGGGCAGTATGGGCGATAGTGGAAGGCAGGGAAGCTATCGATCGCTATTGCTTAGAAAAAGCGGCCGAAATACCACCTTATCTTGACTGTTTTGATGATGAGACGTAATGGCTATTTCTCGGGCTTGCTAAAGCCGGTGCCTCAAGAAGCCTTTTCTGCCTGGCTTGAGAGAGGACTGCATGGAAAGCAACCGCTTCTATTTCTGCAGGCGAAAGAGTGTCTGAAACATCATGGCGTCGAGGATGCAGACGCCCCCCTTTCCCCGCCGGTTGTAGAGGCGGTATCTAAGGCATTAGGTTTGCCGAAAGAGTATTTTAAACGGACATTCTCTTTGCCCGGTGACTGGTTAAAGGCGTTGCCCCAAAAACGTTTTCGGTACTGCGAATATTGTCTCCTTCTTGACTTTCGGTTCAATCGACAGCCTACGGCGAGAGTCACTTGGTTCTACTGGTGGTTCAATGTCTGTCCAGTGCACGGCTGCCTTCTGCTTGAAGAGGAGAGTACCTCGGCACCAGTGGCTCTACATTCCATGATTCGCAAGAGTCAGGCGCTGATGCCCTATGGCGGGCGGGTGCTAAGTTCGTACATTCAGAGACGGCAGAACTTGAGCCGTGACTCATTTAAGGTGCTGCTGCTTATGGCGCTGGGGTTTCAGAAGTGGTATCAGCACTCGGTCCAGCGCGGCACTTTCCTTGTAGATGGCGCCGAAGTTGGTCTCGCCGAGATGGAGAGATTTCTAAGTGATCTTCTGGCAATCATTGGCAAAAAACGAGTTTATCCTGGTGATCCTCTTCCTGATATCGCGCAAATTCTGCGTATCAAGTCCTGGAGTACGCTTAGTTCTTCACTGCCAATAGACTCAGGCTGTGAGCCTTTTTTATGCCTAGATCCTGGGGAGCACTCCGGCGACATCCGCATGGCAATGTTTGCTTTTCTCGGCCTGCTTCTGAAGTTGCCTTATTGTGTTCATCTATGGCCTGCTGGCAGCGGGCCGATCGACGAAGGATCATTCGCCAACATTTGGATTGGAATGCACAGTGATGCGGCGAGGGTGCCTAGCTATTTTAGCTGGCTGCGGCAGCGTTCTGAGGAGTGGAGCGAGCCAATTCGCATCCATTTCCAATATCTGCTTGAGGGTAGGGCGAGGAAGATCCGCTCTGGAGAGAAGATCAAAAGCTGGGTACAGGAAGAAACTAACCCCCTGGTGCGCAGTGTGAGATAAATCTCGCCCGAGGCGTGGGGGTTATTCTTGGACGAAATCGTAACGAAGGTTCCCTACGTCGTCAATCCGGAGGCATCAAGCTACCAGAGCCCGACCGTAGCCAGTGTGGCTCAATCTGAAGACTCAGGGCTCAGAGGATCTGACGTCACTGCAAAACTCATCAGAGAGCACACTTGCATCAGTTCTGACAGGGAGTACCGGCGTGAGCAAGCTGGTAGCACGGCTGCCCAGCAAGGTGCCCGCCTGAAAATAGCCCATCACCGTGGATACCGAGCGGTGTTCGGTCATCGCCATCACCTCGCCCAAAGGCACGCTCTGACGGCCGGCCTCGCTAACAAACCCAGATCGAAGGCTGTGCGCCGCCCAGTCGCCATTGAGCCCGGCCAACTTGGCTCGGCGCTGCACGATGCGTGCAACCTGGTCGCCGGACAAGCCTGCCGTCCCGACCCGACCGCCGCGGTAGACCCGTCGGAACAGTGGCCCCGCAGAGGCGGGCGCCGCCGTCAGCCAGGCTGCGAGTGCTTGTGCCGCAGGTCCTCGCAGTGGCTTCTCCCTGCGCGCGCCGTCAGTCTGGGTTTTGGTGGCGCCCAGCGCATAGAGCCAGGTTTCGCTGTCCAGTTGACGGATATCTCTGATTTGAAGTCCCACTACTTCAGAACGCCGACGGCCACCGCCGCTCCAGGCTAAGAGAAGAAGGGCGCGGTCACGCAGACCAAGGATACCGTCGTTACAGGTGGCCAGCATGGCTTCCAGCGATTCGCGCACCGCCGCAGTTTTCTTACGAACCGTGACGCCCTCGCGTGCCTGGGCCTTGCGCGCCTCGCGCAGCAGCGTTTTCACCGACGCCATCTCGGTCGGGCTAGGCCAGTTGTTCAGGTCATGCCACTTGGCGAGCACCGCCAGACGATGGCGCACCGTGCTGTAACTCAGGGCGCCGAGCTTGCCTTTAACGCCTGCGTCGACCAGCGCGGCATCCAACGCCGGCGGCAGTAGGTGAGTCCAGTCTCCGTCTGTCGGACGCGCCAGATGATCAAGGATGAACTGCACTGCCACCGTGTCGGCTAGCGGCCCCGCTTCCAATGTATAGCCATAGCGCAGTTGCAGCCAGCCAGCCCAATAGGCGAGGGCGCTGCGGTAACTGCGCACGGTATTGGCGGCGGTGCCGGCGGCAACGAACGCTGCCGCGGCGGCACGGGCCTCGGTATTGAGGCGATCGACGGCTAGCAGACCGCAGTCACTAAATGTTGATAGTGGAGTATTATTCATTACGTTCAACGTATTAAATATTCGTTTTATGTTCAATTAGGTCGGATAACAATCGTTTATCAGACTTAATATAGCGAGGAGCTGGCGATGGCGGTAGGCGTACCGGAACAGGAGGTATTTGCTGCGGCGGACGCTGTATTGGAACGCGGCGAACGGCCCACCGTGGAACGGGTGCGCCTGGAGCTCGGTCGCGGCAGTCCGGCGCGCGTTGGAGCCTTGCTCGACCAATGGTGGGAGCGTCTGGCACAGCGGTTGCGTGGAGAGATGCGCCTGCCGGCGCTGCCGGCGGAGGTGTCGCAGGCCTTTGTCGACGTGTGGCAACAAGCCACGTTGTTGGCCGGTGGTGTGGCTGAGCAGGCGCTGGCGGAGCGTCGCGCCCAACTGGAGGCCGAGCGATTACGCGTGGCCGCGGTTGAGGACGTAGCCCGTAAGGAGATGGCCCAGTCCCGGCAGCAGGTGACCGCCGCGCAGGCAGCACAACAGCACGCTGAGACCCGCCTGGCCGATTTGGAGCGACTACTTGCGCAGCGTCAAGCGCAATTGGACAACCTACACAGCCGCTGTGCCGAGCTAGCTGAGGAGCGTAAGTCGGCGCTGCAGGAGGCCAGCACGCTGCGCCAAGAGTTTCAGGCCGCGCAGCAACAGTGGGCTCAGGAGCGCGAGGAAACGGCGAGCTATATGCGCGGGGTGGAGGATCGCACCCACCGCGAAGTCGATCGGGCGCGTGAGGAGAGTAGGGCGGTAAACGCTCAGCTCAAGACTGCCAGCAAGCAACAGGAGCAGTTGCGCCAACGCCTGGATCGTACGCTGGCGCAGCTTGGTGAGGCCCAGCAGTTGGCGGCGGCAGAAGCGGCGCGAGCAGTGACCCTGGCGCAACAACTGGACAAGACTTCTCGTGCCAAGCGGGCTAGGACCAAACCTGCCAGACGACCGGAGAAGCCGACGAATCCAAGCGAGTGACACTGGAATCAGCAGGGCCCAGCCAACTGAGATTAACGGCCACTTGATCCAAAGCCCGTTCGGCAAACGGCAGCAGTAGGCCCAAGCTTTGTAAAAAAACGTGGTCAGTGATGCTGCTATCCGGCCGCCAACTGGTCGGCACCAGCACTTTGCCACAGGCAAACAACCGGCCCAACGAGACAGCATCGGTCTGGACAAGAAAACATTCTGAAGCGCCTCAGCTAAATAGCTATCATCGCCACGTTCAACGCTATGGGGGGCATAACGTGTCAGAGCTTGCAAAGCGAGAAGAGAATGGCAGAAGTGGCGAAAGTCTAACGCAATCTATTTTGCTGTCGCGATTCTGGGTTCTGAAGCGGTCGGCTGACGTCGACGGAGCGGACTTTCTCGTACAAAAACAATCCGACGATCTGAATGAGGTTCGTCGTCGCGCGCATGAGATTCAAATTCTAGGAATCGTCCAGTCTAAGTACTTTGAAAAATCAAATCTCGTGAAAGTACAGAAAGCTTATGTGCTGGAGAAAGATCGACCGCGCAAGGAGTTTTTCTGCAGTCTGCATACCCATGATGATGACGGCGAGCATGTACATTACTTCTTCTCTGCAGAAGATATTGTAAGTGAGTTCGCAACCTCACCATGCGGGAAATATTACTGGTTCTCGCTGACAAAAGAGCGCCAATTTACGGAGTATAAAAACCCGAAGAATAAATTTGTGCTTGACAAGATAGAGAGTGGCATCAATCAAGCAGAGGGCATTGCGAATAAGAACTTCAGGCAGAAGAAGCTCAGAGTATTCGCAAGGCCAACAATGCACTTCCAGGACAAACCAAACTTTCAGTACCAACTAATGATTTTCAACGACGTTCGTGTGGTTGTAGTGGAGAACATGATCACCACTCATCGCCGCCTATTGGAGCAAAGGCGCGACCTTTACGAAAACCAGGGTGACTTTTACTGGGGTGACGATCACACGGGTTGCCAGTTTCTCGCCGTATCAATTCTGGCCCATCATTTCGATGGAGATCTTCCGGAAGATGCACCGGTCAATGCGCTGCGTGATTTACTGCTAAATATGGATCCAGATGTGCCTCAAGTATTCGATAGTGATCTTCTTCGCGAACTCATCGAAAATTCTGGTCGGAGAACTCACGATCTACAGGTGTTAGAGGATAAATATCGTGCAAACCATGGCCCTGGCGACATTGCTTTTTTTGAAGTAATGAGTGCGTACGGCACAAAGCTGGCTATTCGTTGTATCAACGGTATTGAGTCTGTGGTTGATACTGTTGGAAGCAGCCAAGAAGTCATCAAGTGCCTCGAAGCAGTCAAGATTTTAGCTCCAGGAATTGAGCGGAATGCTGAGCCGATCAAGAAGTTTTTGGCAGTAAGGCTGAGTGTCGAACGGGATGCACAGACCGGTGAGGTCATTCGAATTCTTAGTGCATTTGAAATGCATAAAATTCACTAATCAAGGCTTGAAGAAAGCCATTACGTTGACTTGCCAGAAGAAAGATCAAGTACCACAACATCAATCAGCTTGCGCCGTGCTTCTGGAATAAGCTCGATCAAGATCCTGCGCATCTCGGCAGCAGACTTCGGTGGTTTTTGACCTTGTGGAGGAGCCTTCAGTCGCCGCCCAGAGTCAGACCGAAGGTCGCCAAACCACAGTACGCAGTAAATGCCTCGTTGTTCCGAGCGCCAGTCGATTAGATACTTGAGATCAAGTTGATCGGTAGCTGCCTGCCAAACTTCATCGTGCCACTGCCCCTTTACTTCCATCGGTAATTGAAACCTGCAGCAAGCAAAAGCTAGATCAGCGCGCTTCGTTTTAGGCATATCAGCCTCAGTGATTCGTTGAACCCCATAATGCATCAGTTCGGGGCCAATCATTGCTGTGAGACGATCACGACAACGATTCTCATCGTGAGGCACGCCGGCATCATTCCAGAAGTCGCGCACTTGATCGATATCGTCGCCTGTCAATATCTTCTGCGCGACCATTAGCTCTTCGATAACAAGCGCCTTAAGATCATCTGCATTGGACGGTGGTCCTTCTGTCAGCAAGTCGGCTAGGTGCTTAGGTGATAGAGGCTCGAAATCTTCTTCTGCACGCTTTTGACGTTGCTCCGCGGCCATGTGTCGAATCAGATTGGTGTAGCTGTCGACAGGCTGGGATATAAGCTCCTGCAGGGCATTCTCAGCTTCGGCACTGGTATCGCTCGCAATGCGATTTATCATTGCACGAAGGAAGTCTGTGGCATCGTGAGAGTTTGTGTTGCCGGAGCAGCTGCCCTCCAAAACTGAATGCGGCCATTGAATACGAAATTGTGAAACAATCCATTTTGCATGTGCGATGCTAAATGGAAGCATGGTTCCGCGTCGCTCAAGTTCGAAACGGTTGCGCAAAAACCAGATGAACTCAGGATGCTCTGTTCCAATGCCAGAAAGATCCGGAAGAACCCTTTCGAAACGCAACAAAACGTCTATCGCTAGCCAACCGAACATGTGATCTAAGTTGCGAAATATCGTGTTTGCGCGAGACTCAGCAATCAATGCCAAGGGGGTAAGTGCTCCCGAATAAGTGAGACAATCGACTAATTCGAGTTCAATATACTCGGACAAATTCGGGAATCTCATTAGCCACTCTGCTGCGAGGGTCGCTCCGGTTAATTGCCAACTCTCATCATGTGCAAGCTTGTAAAGCCCCATAACAGATGAGCTACCTGCGATGAGCGAGGGCTCAATCCAAAGTCTTGCAAAAGCCTCTCGAGCCGCCTCGGTTGGAATGACGAGCTGCTCAAGATCCTCACGGAGTGCTGACAGATCGTCATCAATACAGATACTGCTGTCGAAGTGATGACAGAGAAGTAGTCCGATTGTTTGAACATCCGCTGATAGGTCAAAAACTCCACGACCGGAACGGTGCCGTGCTAGAAGACCAGCCATGAACGCGAAACAAATGTTCCAAGTTTGAGCTTCGGCAAAGCCCTGGCTGATTTCCGTCGGCGATGGAATGTCGCTGCGATGAAGGACAGCTTCGAAACCGGCCATCACGTCGCTAGCCAGTTCAGTACCAAGCCACACGACTATCCTATCTGTCGGTGCAAGATCAGATGCTGGGGGATAGCTCAGGCCGAGATAGACTTGTGCAGGATGCAAAACAGCTCTGAGCTCACCCCCGTGCAGTGCTTCCTTATTTTCTCGATAAAAGCGGCGATCCCACTCGTTCTCGATAAGCTTCTTCTTTGCGCGCTTCGCTGCCTCACGCTCCTGCCTGCGCTCCCACGCGTTCTTCTTGGGGTTTTCAAGCTTGAGCACAAAGGCCTCAAGTTGCGCATCGCCACCTTGAAACTTGTGACTGGCCATGCGCAAATCGGGATCGAAAACGCCCTGACTAAAGCCCAGTCGCATTAAATCACGCCAGTCGCTGCGCAGCATTGGATCCTTGTTGTCGGATAGTGCAAGGCGCTCAAGAAACCACATTGAATCCCTAGGGCGACCTGAAAGGCCCACCATTCGCCGATTGAGTATGTGCTCAGACTGCCAAATAGTAGGCATAGGTCGCGCTACGTAAAGTACGTGTTCCTGAACCGCACGGCGCAAATCATCATGAGCGTCGAGTCGCTCCTGGAGCAATTTTTTGGCACTGCGATGGTAAGTACTAGTGTGCTCGAGTATTTCGAGCCAGGCCCACAAAGATGCTGCATCCCCAGTCAGAATCAACTTTTCGTCAATCGCACGGACGATTAGTAGGGATATTAGCTCGGACAGATCATTCCCGTTCTGCCAATCAGACGCCTTCAACAACTGGGCGTGGTCGGACAAAAGGTTGAGCACATTGATCAATCTCTCTACGGGCAGCGCCCCGACGATGCTCCCGAAATGACGGATCGTGGAAATGCGACTCTTCTGGATACGTGGTAACGGACAAATCGTGACGCCTATTTCCGCCAGCAGCGTCGCTGCCAATAGCTCGTCCCCGACGTTGCACTCGATCTTCTCGATGATCCAGCGCGCGAGCCGAACGGAATCCTCGGTTCCTTGATCATGGAGAGTTGTAATTGCCCGCAGCCAAAAAGTTCGGTTTCGATGAGGTATGAGCGCTTCGGCAGCAGCTTTGCGTTCGCGTGGGAAATGATCAGTCGAGAATATTACTGATTCCAGCGTATCTCCGAGTTCGCAAGCGAGCGGTGTGTCTTTGAGGCCTTCAATCAAAAGGGATCGCAAATGATCGTTAGTTGCCGTTGAAGTAATCGCAGTCTCGATCTTGGAGCGGAGATTGGGGATCATCAGGCCTGCGGCCGTATGGCTGTCCCAATCCTTGGAACGAAAATAGGGGTCGATTATCGCTAGGGTCTGTAGCGCATCAAGCATGCAGTCGGCCTCATCAGCAGTCAGACTGCTGACATCGCCGTAGCGCATTACACCAATTGGATCGGCGGCGATAACTACCTTCGCCATTTCCGAACTATGGAATGCGAGCCAGGCATGCAGGCCTCGCAGACTGGCTGGAACCGCTCCACTGCCTTGCAGCTGGGCCAGCAGGCGGCGCTGTGCTCGTGCCGACTTAGCCTGCTGTGCCAGCCAGCGAGCACCGAGGAATTCAGCTATGACACGGTGAATTGGTTTAGCTCGTCCCACGCCGACGCTATGGAATAGTTTTGACGAGAATATCGCTCGAACGGCATGAGCCCCTGGGAGGGACTCTAAGTCGACCAGACGGACGTCCCCGTCTTGAAGCTGCCTCGGACCGGATAGGCTTGCGGTTTCTGCACCAGCCAAGAGCAACCCAGCCATGACTGCTCCAGCAGCTGCCAGGGCTTGAGCCTCGGATATTGCTCCAAGCCCCTCATCCTGCCGATCTGAATCATGTTCCGGCCATAACAACATACAGACACGCTCAAAGAGCGCGGCGCGTGTTGCTGGTAAAGCTGCGTCGTGTTCTGCGACTTGCCCCATCATCTCAAGCGTTAACGGATTACGATACAACTCAGAAATGCCATGCTCATCGAGGTGAATGAGCACACGTTCGGGTTCCGCTAAAGTATGGCGCTGAGCTAAGAACGCACGCGCCTCCTCTCTACTAAATGGTTCGATGGTGAAGACAACTGGATCGGCACCATAGATTTGCCGCAGATTGGTCAGGCTGCGTGATTGCCACTCGCGGGCTCGGCATGAAAGGATGAAGTCCGGCGAACCTGCACCCTCCAACTGCGCCAGGATCAAATCCACAGCATCGCCGTCATGGCGCGCCATAGCTTCATCCAATCCATCGATCAACAGTGGTTTACCGGCAACAACACAGCTGGCGGGATTTCTATGATGCATGAAGCGTATGGCTGACACGATCGGCACAGCCAGCCTGCGTCCGATCTCACTAATCAAAGCGCTTTTACCCATACCAGGTTCACCGAGCACGATCTTCGGCACTGCGGCGGCAAGTAGTTGGACCTCATCGACTATTTGCCGTTGGCTTTGATCGTCGGTGAAGCTCAAATACCTAGGAAAATAGTTGGAGGGAGCCATTACCAAGCGTTCTCCGTGCTTGCCGGCTAGGTTGGTCTCGGCAAATGGTTGATGGATAGTGACTATCTTACTGTTTTTACAACATTACTGGCTGGGGCACGTCCGCTTTTGGCCGGTTGTTGCTCGTCGCACCGATTGTTTTTGGCCGTTCTCTGCCGATCGTAACTACGGCGTGCGTTGGTTGTTCAGTTGGAGGGCAATTGATTGGCTAGTGGTTGTGCAAATGGTGGCGGGTCAGTGCAGACTCGCAGCTAGCCCATCGAAGCGATCAGGAGATTGATCAGCCCTGATAGCTGGTTTTCACAAGTTCAAGCAGACAGAATCCAGACACATACGTATCGGCTGTTCAGGCAAAGGAGATTGCTATGTCATTGTTGGACGAGATCATTGCGTGGGCGGGTGGGATGAGACTCTGGCAGCAAGAGGCCCTTCGTCGCATCTTTGCGCAGCCCGAGCTTTCTCAGGTCGACCTCGACGCTATCTTGCAGATGATCCGCGAGCAGGAAGGCGATGGCACGGACACTGGCGTCGTAAGACCGTTCAGCATTGATGACGTCCCAGGCGCCGGCAGTGGAGCTACCGTCAGATTGTTCGGAGTATCTGGATTGGATCAGGTCAACGGTTTCCCCTCCGGCCGCGCCTTTGACCTAGTGCCGGAGGGCATGACCATCCTTTTCGGCCACAATGGTGCCGGCAAATCCGGCTATGCCCGCGTCCTCAAGAATGCCTGCAAGGCGCGTCATCGCGTGGAGGTTCTGCCCAACGCCTTTGAGGCATCAGTTTCTCCCAGACCGCCCTCCGCAGACTTTGCCATTCTGGTGGATGGCTCGCCGGAAACGGCACGTTGGGTCCAGAGCGAGCCGGCACATCCGCATTTGAGCGCCGTCTCGGTATACGACGTGGCCTGTGCCAACGACTACATCGACGCTGAGGGTACACCAGCGTTCCAACCGTACGGATTGCCCCATCTCACGCGCCTGGTCCTGCTGCAGCGCGACCTGCAAGCCCGCGTCGCAGCCGAACGCAGCGCGCTGGTCCTCGATACCCGGCCGTTCGAACACTTGAAAGGTGACACCGAGGTCGGCCGTTACATCGCCGGCCTGGGCAGCGACTCGGACCTCACGATGCTTGCTCGGTTGGGGACGGTCAGTGACGAGGAACTCAGGCGACTGGAGTTTCTGAAGCAGACACTGCTGGAAACCGATCCGGGCCCCCAGGCATTGGTCTTGGAGCGTCTGGCTACCCGCCTGGATCAAGCACAGCAGCGTGCGGAGGTTGTCCAGCGCTGGGTAAGCGACCGCGCCATTGCGCGGACAAAAGAACTGATCGAGGCCGAGAAGGGCGCGCACGTTGCTATGCAACTCGCGCAAGCGCGGCTCCACGGCACCATCACCGAAGACGACAACGAGGCGCCGGCAACCGCTCCGCTCACCGCCCCGTTGCTGGAGGGAACGGGCAACGCACTGTGGCAAACGATGTATCGGGCCGCTGAGGCTTTTTCGCGGCAGGCCGCGTATCCTGCGCACTCGTTCCCCCATCTAGAGTCTGACGCGCACTGTGTGCTTTGCCAGCAACCCTACGCAGCGAACGCGGCCAAGCGCATGCGTGGCTTTGCAGCCTTTGTGGCCGACAGCGCCACTGCGGACGCCCAGGCAGCCAACGCTGCACGCCTAGAGGCGCTCGGGAAGGTGAAATCGGTCGATCGAAGCGTTCTGGACGCGCCCACGTTGGCTGAGGTGGCTGAGCGTTTGCCTGACCTGCACGCCGCCATAACGGCAGCGGTGTCCACCTGGGCCGCCCGGCACACCTGGGTCACGCAAGCCTTGGAGGCTGGAAACTTGGCCCCGGGGTTAGCGCTGCTTCCGCCAGAGGCGAACCTGGATGCTGCCTTCGCCGCCAAAGCTATCTCACTGCGCGCCGACGCTAAGACCCTGCGTGCCTCCGCTGATCCCACCGTACGGTTGGCGCTAGCTGGGGAGCTGGCGGAGATGGAGGCTCGACAACGCCTGTCCGGCCAACGCGCTGCGGTTGAGCGTTTTATCCAGGACAGCCAGGTACATGACAAACTGAACCGCTGTCATGGCGCGCTCAACCCTCAGGCGGTATCACGCAAACTGACGGCCCTGGCCGCGACGCATGTGACCGAGGCCTTGGCCACCACCATGAATGCCGAGTTGAAGGCTCTAGGCTACAAGCGCCGGGTACAACCGGATCTGACCGGGCGTACCGATCTCGGCGTGACCAAGGTGACGCTGCGCCTGAAGGATATCAGCGCAAAAGCCTCCAAGGTGCTCTCGGAAGGGGAACAGCGCGCCTTGGGTTTGGCCATGTTCCTGGCTGAGCTCGAATCGCTGCCACACACATCAACAGTGGTGTTCGACGATCCTTCCACCTCCTTGGATCATGTGTTTCGCCGGGCCATCGCCCGACGCTTGGTGGCCTTGTCCGAAACGCGCCAGGTACTCGTGCTCACCCATGACGCCGTGTTTTTGACTGAGCTGGCCATGGCGCTTCAGCGTGCGGGGCGCACAGCCAATTACAAGACTATCAGTTGGGATGAGGCGCCAGGACTGGTGAGTGAGGGGCTGACCTGGACGACGATGGACACCAATGCCCGACTGACCGATCTGCGCGAGCGAGTGAAAGCCCTGAACGCCATCGACGGCAGTTATCCGGGAGATGAGCTCGAACGGCAAATTGCGGCGGGCTACTCCAGCCTCCGTGGCACCATCGAACGAGCCATTCGCGAGATATTCCTGAACAACACGGTTCAGCCGTTCAGCGACGTGGTCAGCGTCGAAGCCTTTGGCGCCGTGATCGGCCATCCCGCAGATGAGTGGGAACAACTGCAGGACGCTTATTCACGGGCATGTGAAGCTACGGAAGCCCATGACACCCCTGGCGAACGCCAACTGGCGCTGCCCACACGGGATGAGCTGCTCAGCGACATCGCCCTAGTCCTTGAGCTGGTTCAACGGGCTGCCAAGCGGCGAACCGCTTACGAAAACCAACGCAGGGAGCGGACTGCGCAACGCAAGAAAGTCTTCGGCGGCTAGTGTGTCACGATTACGCCTGGCTCAAGCTCCGGGCTCGGCTTCATACAGGGCAGGGCTGAGCTACTGCTCGTGGACTGCCGATAGATTTACCGAGGGGGAACCTGTTGCCCGAGCGCTGCAGGAAGGCCGCTTAGCGACCTTCGACCCACCCATGATGGGGTCAGCGACTGGTCAAAAGGCACCTACAGGAATCACGCCATCAGAGAGGGATTTGGTCTTTTGCGGCCTTGAATGCCCGATGCTCATGACGTGAAAAGCCGCCTTGTCTCCCTGCCAACCGGTGGAAAGCAAAAGAATGTAGAAATGGTCGCATTTGCTGCCAGGCCACAGCAGTTGCGAGTACCAACCATCCCTCGCTTGCCGACTGGTCGATGCCACCTGCATCATGCACTTCGACGTTGCCCTCCGCCCAATACAAACTTTCCACCATCGTGTGGCCTTCCTCGTTTATCCAGCGGAAGAGCCCCTCAGACGAGGGTTGCCAATTGAGTTCCCAGCCAAGTAATGGATTCAGTGCAATGAATTGTGAATTGGCAAAGATTGATCCTCCTGCCACAACCGTAAGGGGGATCCGGTCGTCGAGGCTCAGCAGGTGAGGGTAGTCGCGCGCGGCATAGCGTTCCTGGTGCCAAAGCAAATTAATGTCAGGCATTTGGTCCGTGCTAAATGGAAGTTGTGCATGGCCAACTACGGTTAGGTGGTTTTCTTCCTCCCGGTCACGGCCCTGGCTTACGGTAGCTGTCAACTCTGCCAAGACCACGCAACCGGCTGGAGAAATGGGTTCAAGTTGCGGAAGTACCTCAGCAACCGAACCAAACCACTCTTCAATCGGGTACTTACCCAATGTTGCGCCCGCTGGCACATTCACCCAAGCCGGACGGGCGGTCGGAGTAAGCAAGTTGATGGCCGGATCAGTGCACGTGAGAAAACGCTCGAAGAAATGTGGCACCCACTCGATGGCCCCACAATCGCACAGTTCAGCCAGCAGACAACCGAAAGCATGCTGCGCGACCGTGGAACGCGAGCGCCGATACGTGAGTTTGATCCCCAAGGACTCTCTGAGCTGCCGCTCTTTGCGTTCAAGCTCCGAAGACCACGTTTCTTCTGGTGATACAAGTGGCATCAATTGCGCCATGCGATGCGTAAGCACCTCGAAACTGAAATCGGTTGCCTCTGACAACACCCTAAGCGCACTGTGGAACATGCGCGTTAAATCGAACGGGTCCTTGGTATCAGGCAGCGGCGCGCCAGGTGGTGGCGTCCCTGTAAGGCTGGTTTCCGTCCTTCGCGCCGGGGGAAGCTGAAGCTGATAGATAGCCGGCAGAAGTCGAGGCTCTGGTGCCGTCGGCAGGGACTTTCCTAGCTCGCCCAAAACATACTGGGCTGCCAGCCGTACCACCCCCAAAGGCGACCATGCTAAAGCCTCAAGTTCCGAAAGAAATTCGGTGGGCAGACTGCTGTTCGCAACCGCCATGCAGTTCAACATGGCTAGTGCAGCGGTCTGATCTCGGAAGCTTCCTCCAAGTGCAGCTTGCAAGCGGCATCGCACACTTTCGGCGTCTCCGGTGAGAGCTACGATATCGATCAGACCGCGCCTGGCTTCCCAGGCTAATTCAATTGCTGCGTCGTCCATATCCCGCCATAGCAGTTGAATTGCAGTATCTGCGGGCTCGACCGCGATAGGCGCAAGCGTAAACTCCGGTGGCTCAAATGGGCTTTCTTGAAGATCGACAAGCGCCGATATGTGCTCATCGATCTCTTCCCACAATTGAACAACCGGTAACCGATCGGTCAAGGTGAGCAGTAGATCGTCTAGATTGACCACCAAATCTGCTGCTGAGAGTCTATTGCTAACAAAGTCGTCGACAAATAGCGCAAGCGCCCGGTCTTTTCCCTCTTGGGGATCAAGCAACTGGAAGCATCGTGCGGCAGATAATCTCGACCCACCATCGTAAAAGCGTGCCCAGCCATAAGGTTTGCCTCTTGTTGCTACACGCTCAGTCGCCTGCTCCGCGAGTGATCGCTCCCCGATCGCGATGGCATGTCGAACAAATAACTCCAGTTCGTCATTGGATAAGTCCATGCTAAGCAGCGCCTGGGCTGCTCTGCGCACAGCTCCGCTGACACCTTGGCCGAAAACTTCCTTTATGATTGGCTGCCAATCAAGTCTGCCACTCGTTTGCGCGCCCGCCAACGCAGACGCGAAGTCTGCCGGTCTTCCTGCAAGACTCTCAACCTCTTGTGGCGAAAGCTCGGTTCCATCTGTCTGCACTAATTTGGGTGATGCTTCGCGAGTGCGCTCAGCTTCCGAGGTTTTGGATTCACTTGTGGGGCCATTGAATAGCTCAAGATACAGATGGCCAGACTGCGCACGTCCCTCGGCCATCGCGCGCAGTACCCCAAGCGCACTTTGGACTTTCAAATCTCCGGCGATTGCTGACTCCAAGAGAGCCTTGAGTCCACGGTGAACATGTTGCTCATAGCCTGCAAACGGCAGAATCAAGCGTGCCGCTGCGATAGTAGCCTCCGCAGTACGAGCCACATCCGTAGACTTAAGCTCTGCGCCAAGCAAGGCACCGAGAACAGTGGCACGCTCCGCTAAGCCATGCGCCAGTAACCACTCACCGATTCTCAACGCGGCAACAGGCCAACGCCGTGCCATCGCTTCAAGCAGGTCGCCGGTTGCCTCGGACATGCCCCGGCCGCGTCCTGACTCGTAGAGTAGGGGGATCAATCTGAGGAGCTTGGCTGCTGCAGCTTCAACGCATGTCGGCTCCGCTTGCTCTGTAATCAAACGACAGACCCATCGGGTCCAGTCCTGAATTTGCCGATCCTTACGATGGTAGATGCCAAAGCTACTCTTGATCATCGTGTCGAGCGCCACGCGTACCTTGTCGATGCGGCGCAGTTTCAACCAAGCCATCGCGGAAGCATGTAACTCCTCAAGTCGCTCATGCAGTTCCCACGAGGCGTCTAATCCGCCATCTATTTCCTCCAGCAGAGCTTCAGTTCTATATCCGTCCCCATCTACGGCGTATGCCGCGAGTATGACTTTTCGACGCAACGTGGTGGACCAGATGATCTCACCCGAGCGGGTTGAACGCCGCCACTCCTGTACAAAAACGCCCAGGGTTTCTTCGAAGCACTCACGACTATGCGCCTCAGCTGCAAACAGAGCACGCGCGTATAGCTCGCTACTTGCGCGGTCTATCACATACCAATCGTGCCAACGATTCACTTCCTGATATGTACGTCGTCGAAAGGCTAATAGTGGTTCCAACTGGCGAACGAAGTCGGATGCCGCCATTTTTCGATTTGCGTATGCCTCCCCCCAGAGAGTAGCGACCACTACGACCAGGCGTTGGAACAATACGCACCCGAAATTCCCCTCTCGCTGACCTCTGGGAATCTCCGATGGAGCCATCGGACGACCTCGGGCCGCAAGGGCTCGGGCCTGTCGGAATAGCGCTTCCACAGGCGCAAATGGTTCATCTTCTCCATGTTGAAACGAGGCAACAACGAGCGGGGCCGTGATCTCGTTAAGGTAAACATCTGCATGACTATCCAGAGGGGAGAGTCGAGCTAGCACATCAGCAAAGTAAGCCGCTTCGGGGAGCGATGCTTCAGTCGCTGGAATGCCACTCAGGACCTGTGCCATCGCATCAAGAGGATTCCCGAATGAAGCAATGCCATCAACATGCAGTCGGGCTATGCGAAAATCTAGTCGAAGCAGAACCTCACGCCCCAATTCCGTGGTGCCAAGAAGCGCTGCAAACTCCGAATATGTTTCCTCCTGCGCCGCATCTTGGATTGCAGCACCAACCGTTACCAGAAGACTAAGTCTCGCCTCTTCGCTGTCCTCGTCTGTAGATGGCGCTGTGCCCGAGTCCAACCGGGGGCCACTCGAGTCAACGCGTACATGACCAATTGCCTCGACCACCTGACCTAATGGACGAAATCGCCAAACCGCTGAAGCCCATGCATCCAGCACCGCGTCACCGGTCGGAGATATACCGTCAACACCAGCCAGCGCGTCGACGGGTTCCGCGGCATCAAAAAGCTTTGCCGCGAATGCCGTGCTGCCCTCTTGTGACAATCTCCCTGCCCATTGCAATGCAACTAGATCGCTCACCATTAACTCACTACCAGCCATTAGTAATGAGCCTCGAGTTGTCTCGTCAGCCAGGTGGAGCTGAAGATCGGTGAGAGCGACACTTTCTAAAGCTTCGTCCCTCTCTGCCAGTTCCTTGTGGACGAGTAGAAGGCCGGCAAGAGCTACAACATCACGCTCGCCAGCGGCCGCCCCGAGACTGCGGTGTATGTCCTCACGAATATCCACCAGTGGTCGACCCGCGAAGTATTGCTCGCGGAACCATGCTTGTTGCGCACGCTCAAGCAGAACCCGTTTTTCGCCTGCGTGCTCTAAATGATAAAGACACTCCCAGCGCAACTCCGGCGGGGAGGTTGGCTCTCCAGCTATAGCTGCCAAACGTTGGTGAAAACGTTCAGCCTTAGCGGGATCACGGTGGCCAAATACGTCTACTTCGGTCCGCTGAATTACGAACTGACGAAAGCTATTGTGGAAGAACGCCCACCGTTCTGAGGTGATTTGACGGAACAGGTAGAAGGCACTGACCGCAAATCGCTCTACCGCTGAGTCGACGGCGAGCATCTTGATCGTCGACAATTCAATCGTTCCCTTGACCCTGGATATGAGCCCCAGTAGCTCGCGTACCTCGCCGTCATGCTTGAGTTGCTCCCAATACGCTGCGTATTCAGCGTCCGTGTCACCGCCGAAGTCTTGCATCTCGTTCAAAAGCCCGGCGGCAGCTGTTGAGTTCTCGGCGGTAGCCAAGCGCTTCACCAGATATGCCAACGAGAGCGGGTGGCCAGCACTGCGGCGGTACACGTCATCTTCGTCCCATCGGCTGAGGACAATATTGGGCATTGCGGTTCGCACAATGTGGCGAACATTCGCACGCGAGAGCGGATCCATGGCGATAGTTCGCGACGGTTCTTCGAGGTGCGCACGAATCGGGCGAAGTGAGGGTGATGGCCCCCCCAGTCCCACTGGCTGCGTACCCAAAACGATTAAGACGCCATCGGGAATGGAGGCTGGGGACGGCAACTCTTCAATCAGCGAACGCTCAGGACTCTGCTCCCGCTCGATGTGATCGAGACCATCAATCAAGATGATCGTCCGTACTCCAGACTGGCGAGATTCCTCTCCTAGCTCGCCGAGGAGCATGCCCAATCGCTCGCGCTGGGCATGCAGCGTATCCGGTATCGCAGAGAAGCGGTTGGCACGCCCCACGCTGAGCCCCGACAACGATAGGCATAAGTCATGAAGAAACGTCGCGGCTTCACCGCGCCCGGTGCGAGGATCATCCCTAACGAATGCGTAGTAGCGGACGAGTCGGATTCCTTCGCGATAGCGGAGAGTTTGAGTCAGCGTTGTCGACTTGCCAGACCCCGGTGGTCCCACCAATGCCAGATAGCCGCGCCGAAACTGTGCGATCGCATTGTCCAGAGCTGCGACCGTTTCTTGGATCGGCTGATAAAGCTGCTCGTCCACCGGAAACTCATGCTTGAATCGAAGCGCAAAGCGATCGCTCCATCCCAGTCCGTGAAGAATGTCCTCAGGACGAAGCTCCACCGGTCCCGAAGTACTTGATACTCGCTGCATAAAGAAATGCGCCAAGGCATCAACGTCTTTGGTGCGGCGGACTTCTTGCGCCGTATTCGCTTGTGGCAGCACAAATCCGAGGTCAAGCTCACAGTCTGCAATGAAGATCGTAAGCTCATCGTGAGGCAGTCCCGTGACTGCCGCGATGGCGTCAATCTTTGTTGACCAGCCAGCGTAAACGGGATGATTGGCGTCAAACCAGTGCGCACGTGCTGGGAAGGCATTTCTTAAAAAGGACTGCAAGTGGGAGGGTTGCCCATCAATACGCCCCTCCTTTATATCGCGCGCCGACGGGCTGTTATGCATAAGATAGTGTGCATGTATACGCCGCATTGGATGTGCTGCTCGCAGCCTGCGCCACCCGTCTGCCATTAGCTCGAAAGGGGCAGGGTAGGGCTTGTTTGAAACCGTAGTTGCAGTCACCAGCTCATTGAACTTGACCTCGTGCTGATACTCAGACCACTTAATCTGATAGGCATCTAGACGACCTGGCCGGGCAATTATGACGTCATCCAGGCGTCCTGCCTCTGGATCAACGAGACGAACCCACTCCAACTCGCCTTGCTGAAGCGCCTCATATACGAGCGTCGCAGCAACTCTATATTGCGCTGATAGATTGCGAATAGCCCGGCGTTCGCCATCAGCAGGGGGGGTAGGCTGGGGAAGGGTAGTCCGAGTGTTCATGGCAATCCTTTGGTCAATTCCTAAAGCTGACTAACGTGCATCTCCATGGCTCCAACAGCGAGTCGAGGCACATGCCATAACGGGTTTCACGTATCTGGTGGCTCCGATTGTATGCGGCAAAGAGATGGGTCATATAGGTGTAATTTTCCGCTGGATAAGCATCATGCCCACGGTGTTCTTGAAGATCATCTAAGACCGTTCCGGGGGTATTCATGGCCTCCCACGGAAACCGTGCAAGGCTCGCATGGTCGCTAGAAAACAGGTGCCAGACTCCGGAGATTACTTCCAGAAAACTCCAGGAATTAGTTATACAGTGTTGAGCCCCGACGCTCTGCTCAGCGTACAAGCGGATCAGATCGTCGCCTAAATTTGCTGCATCACGTAGAGTCTGCTGTGCGCCTCCCTAATACCATACCCGGTCTGGTGTAAAGGATAGGGCGGTTAAGGTAGGTCGCGACGGTAGTGGCTCGGTAGAGCGGCATCGCCAGGTCAACGATGGAACGTAAGGGGCTTAAATGCAGATCAGCCGTAAGCTCAACCTTTATGAGATTGAGGATCTCTACCAGTCGCTTGGTACGGATTCCAATATCAGGCTCCCTATCAGCATGAGCCACGGTGGGGGATTGGGCGTGGATGCTTCGCTTGCCCAGTTCATCGTTACTTGGGCACGCGCCTGCGAAAAAGCCGTCCTTCACTTGTATGCGCCCGCTGGCGACGACGCCATGACGCAAATCACGCAGTTGGCGCAGAGTGCATATGGGTTCTTCGCGCTCATCATGTGCAGTGAAGTCCACGCTCAGGATCATCAGCTGATTGATCGACGGGAGGCACTTCTGGCGATCAGGCCCCTTGTCGATGCGATGTTCGCAGGCGACCTTCGTAATACCTCCAATATCCGGGGCGCCCGCCCAACGGCCATCAATCTGTTCTGCGTGAACAACGCAAAGCGCGAGTTCATCAAGCCGTTTTACTTCGATCACGCCGTGCCGAAAGTCCAGCCGAGATCTTGGTTCTCGACGCTCTTGGAGGCGTCGTCGAAACTGATGAATGCTCGCAGTGGCCAAGGGGCGTTACTAAGGGCGGGCCTCCCGGCATTGGGCAGTGTACTTTGGGAATTGATTTCCAACGCTGACCAGCACGCTGTCACTGATGTGGATGGGAACAAATACAAGAAGGCACTACGCGGCACCTCCATCAAACTCAACCGTATGAGTCGTCAGGATGCACTGATGTATTCAGACCAAGAGCCAGAGTTGGCACGCTTTATCCTGAAGCATTTCCTGAGAGCTGAGGTACTGGATTTCTTGGAAGTCTCGGTCATCGACAGCGGCCCAGGACTGGCAAGGCGATGGCTGACGGCCAAGGAGGAGCGGCCAGTAGATAGCCTGGAGGAGTTGAGTATTGAGGCTGAGCTTGAAGCCACGCTCGATTGCTTCAAAAAGCACGTTACATCCAAGCCGCAGTCTCCGAACTCGGGTATGGGGCTGCATAACGCTGTTCAGGCTCTGAACAAGCTTAAGGCGTTCGTACGCGTTCGGACAGGCCGGCTTTCACTGCATCAGGCTTTTCAGGGAAGTCCTGAGATTATGGAGTTCGATCCGTCGATTCGATACGGTGGCCGTGTGTTGACTGCTGTGGAAGGCACTGTCTTCACAATCTGCATCCCGGTGAACTGATATGTTCGATCTCATGGCTTTTGAAGTCGAGTTGCGTCAGTCAGGCAAGCCGGTTCATGTGGTGGTTTTCTTCACTGGCGCTGATCTCCTCACAGACACGCAAGCAGCTCACGCCCTTCAGCACCAATTGTCGGGCTACATCATGCCTGACCTCGTTATGTTTCTGATGCCTCGTTACACCTTGGATGAATTCCGAGCACACCAGACAGACACTACATCATCACTGATGGCGGAACTAAGCCGTAAAGGCCCAGGCTCGCCTCGCACCTACGCGTGTGCGTTCTATGACGTGAATGGCGCCATTACCGAGTACGTCAATATCTCTGGCCCCAAGGATCAATTCGAGGAGCTCATTCAACGCAACTCAAACACTATCGTGAAGACCGGCTTGAGCCATCTCGTCAACTTTTCCAACGTTCTGAAGAAGGCGCCCGCAGGCTTTTTCTACTCAAAACCCTCGTCTCGGGCTTCAAATTATTTCATTCGGGCGGAAGACCTGCTGTCTGAGACCTTGCACACTCATTATCTGGCGTTTGCATGCCTTCCCCTCATCAATAAAGCGACAGAAGATGGGATGGGAGCACCCGACACTCTGTATCTGGACACGATCGCATTGCTGCCCCTGGCGCTATCCATGCAGGTGTACCTCATGCGATTTGAGCAGCCGGGCTTTGCGAACATCCGGTCATTCCACTCGCACGAAGGCCTAGTCAAAGACGGACCTCTGCCCAAGGCAGTTTCCGCTCTATGCCTCATTTCCGCGTCGACCCAGTGCGGCCTCGCGCAGCAATGGGTGAAGGTAAACAGTGCTCCGCCGACTCGCGTCGCCACCATTCTTTCATTCGAGCACTCATCGGACTCCTGCTCCATCCTGCATACACTGAAGCAGCCCGCGGACTTCGAGATGTTGGGGGAGGGCGAAGCAGGTGGGATACGTCTGATTCGGATCCACGGCGAGCGGTTCGTTGCTGAACACAGTGAGACCAAGCTGCTAAACATCGGCACTGATCATGCCCCACCCCTGCTGCAATCTAAGTTCTACTCCTTCATGGGAGCCAACCTGTTCAGCTGCTTCACCCATGACCGGCCAGGACTAAGGCCACGTACGGTGCATGTCAATAAAGACAACTTGGTGGCTTCGAGCGATTTTGGTGAGTGGTTCGAAAGAGTACTACTTGAGGAAGCCGTCGCGTCGACTCGTTGGATCATCCACGATGACGATGCTGCCAGTGCGGCCTTGGCCGATCGGGCGATCGTTTACTTGGGGAAGTGTGGCGTCAAGGTCACTAATAGGGTGTCCTTCGATGACTTCGATGCAAGCATGATTTTTGACGGGTCTGCCATTGTCATTGCCGCTGCTGCCGAGCGTGGTTCACGCTTGCAGAGTGTGAGCCGACGCCTGCGTACCGCCCAGCAATCGGGCACCCGGCTTTACATCACGGGGGCACTCTTCGGGCGCAGCTATCAACTGATGAAGGATCTACAGAGCAATCTGACGCAACCTGCCAAGGATCACAGCCGGTATGTCTTCAAAACTTACATAGAAATACCGGCAGCGGAGCTAGCCTGCACGAGTCATTGGGCTGAAGAGCAGCAGCTGCTCATCTCCTTGCATTCATTCGCGGACACTTTCTCGCCAGCGATCACACAGCGCTTGGAAGTGTTCGAGCGCGCTGCCACTGGGGGGCTTGGTCTGAACCCATTTTGGCCGAGCAGTCACACCGATCAGCCGATGACACTGAGTAGAGGCTTTGCGTTTGTCGACGGTACGAAGGATGTGAGGGGCGCCACGTCAACGGACATCTACCTAACTATATTGTGGATTCTGCAGAACGCCCGGTACAGCGGTAAGGTGCAGAATGCCAAGCGGCTTGAGTCCGGTGAGCTGCAGCAGGTGCTGCTCTCGCCGGACGTATTCTCCCGCTTCGACGATGGAGTCATCCAGGCGGCATTCTTGCGGGCAGCAGTGCCGGCGGAGCTGGACTACAGGGCTCATGAAACCCACAGCCTGGCCATGTCGGACATCATTCAGCGCATCGCTGCAGGGTACGGGCATGAACGTGGTGAAGCGGCCATGGAGTTTGTCATAGCCTTAGCTATCGGGAAGATTCGACTACACAGGGATGTTGATAACCGGCTTCGGAGTAACCTGATCGACACCTTGTCATCGCACATTCCGGAAATCCGTTATCTGCTGGACCCGGAGTATGAATCACCGTTGTGATCCGTTTTTGCGGGAAAGCTGCTGACGATCATCAATAATTCAGGCAATGCCAAGCTGCCGGTGTTGGGGGCCATTAGGGCACATGCGCATTTTTATTTAATGCGCCTTGGAGCCAAGCTGACAGCAATTTCCTCAATAACTAACTGATTTACTGCCGTTTCTTTTTTATCTGTGTTTGCGCAGATTTAACTAATCTCGACATTTGCGCAGATTTAACTAATCTCGACACGGGTTCCGGCTCGGTTCAAGTGAGCCAAGGCTTCGCATAATGTATATTATGTTAAACGACGGGCCATGTCATAAATGTTCATGAACTGCCTAAGCCACTGATTCGACAAATCCGTTTCTGACGTCCACTCTCTCAACGGGCCATGTCCTTCGTGTTCATGGCGAGTCATTGATTGCATGAGGTGGCTGCCAATGAAGCTGATTCAGTGTCGTTTCTCGTCCGGTCAGCGCGTACCACTGCTTGTGCAGGATGGTCTAGCAACGCCATTGCCCAAGCTAGTCCCATTCATCTACGTCCAGCTCAAGCTCAGGCATCGTGCATACAACACTGCCGCAGCTCACCTGCCCTATGACGGATGGCGTGGCCGCGCCCGGGGCGCGCGTCGCCGACGTCTATGAGGTATGCGGTCAGGCGTCGAGATCGGTGAAATGGCTGTACACGGGCGATAAGTTCTTCAACCGACTGATGGATCGTTACCAGCAATCACTGCTCAAGGACTTCGACAGAATCCTGAAAGGCACGGCACGCCTCAGCAGCTGGAGATACTGCGCAACAAATGCCACGACCATGAGCTGATCTTCAAGTTTGTGATCGTTCAACCCGCAATATCAGCGAAGAACGTGTCGAAGGAGCAGTTGGCCGTCTTGGGAACGAGCTACTCATACATCAAGAGCATCTCTGGATCGGACATCAAGGTCATCGTTAGTCCGTAATCTACTTACATCAGCGGAATCGCAACTGATTCCGCTGATGTCATGCTGTGATCCGCGCCTCCGAGAGCTACTGTCGTTTATTTTCTAGATGCGCATAATCCAGATGGCTTGGTTGCTATGAACGCCTAGCGTTACACCGAATCACACCACATCAGCCAAGCAGCACTGCCCTGCTCCATTAGCATTGCTGCCCCCTTGGCCGCGACCTCTCAGTTGCCTCAGATAACAGGTAGCTGGGCACGCTGAGTGAGCAGGAGCAGCCCAAGAAGGCTGGAGGCCTCGCCCTTACGATTGTCGATGGTCTCATTGAGCAGGGCCCGCATGTCTTCCTGTGTGAGCTTCAGCGAACCGGTGGCCAGCGCCGCAGCGAACTCAAGAGCGGCATCCCCGTAGGTTCGCTCCCATCGAGCAAACACCTTAGCGATGAATTCCTTCATCAGCTTGCTGAGCTCTGGACTCGCTGAGTAATCAAGTTCCGAGGGAAGACAGGCCCGCAAGAATGAAGCCTGGAGGATGTTGTCGTTGAACCGGAGGAAGCACTCAGGCGACAACACCACCGACTCATACCCCGTCGGCTGGAGGCGCAGCTCATGGTCATCGTGTTCGCGGGCAAATTGCAAAACGGCTGCAATCGTGAAGAACACCGTGCTCTGCGGTACGTTTGGACAGTCACGACCTACATTGCTATTGGGATCAAAGAACAGGAATCCATCGGACAAGGCGAGCGCGCTCCCATCATATTTTGGCAAGAAGTCGTGCTTTTGCTTCTCCATGAGCTCAGTGGCCATATCAATGGAGTCATGGCGAACCTTCTCCGCGACATTGGGCGTGAAGCCGACGTCATCGACCTGTCCGACAGAACCTACCCTGAACAAGCGCTTCCAGGCGTTCTCCTTGCCGTCATCACCGATCGGTAGACATAGCCAGTTGGAGAAACCGTAATCCCTGCCTGTGGGGTTCTTCATCAAGAAGCTCTTGAGGAGCGTCCAGGCTCTGGCGCTCTGCGGAATCCCTATAGGGGCAAGGAAGCGCCGTGGCACGGCCGCATCCATGTAAGCCCGCAAATCACGACTGATCTCCCTCAGAATCCCCCCGTCGCGCGCCACCACCGTGGCAACAAGCACTCCGGAAACGGTGTCGAAGTCGACTTGATCGAGCTCGCTGTAAGGTATGCATTGGATCCGCTTGGTAGTTCCCCATTTCTTACTGAGCAGCTCATGGGTCACCTCACCAAGTTTCTTCGACCCCGCATCGTCGGCATACACGATGAGGTTCGTCGCCATAGAAACAGACCAGTCGATCTCAGCGGCAAGCCAGCGCGTGAAGTCGTCGTCCGCCAGGAGCAACTCGGGGTCAAGCGTCAACAGCTTTTTGGGCTGATTCGACCTGTTGAACCCTATGATTCCACCCATGCCGAAATACTTGTGAAACTTGCCCAGCGGCTTTGGCCCATGCTTCAAGGATATCGTAATCGACTTAGGCGGCTTTGACTTTGCTGAGAAGTTTTCCCCTATGATCTCGATCAGCGTGCAGCCCTCCTCCGTCTTGACTGGCAGTGGGTAGCCGATGTCGTCGAGGGCGACCAGGACACGTCCGTATCGGTCATCTGCAGTGCGATCGATCAACGTGGCAACGCAATCGTCCCTGAAGGACTGCTCCCCCATTTGCTTGGCCATCCCGCCGGATGTCGAGGCCGACACCACGCAGAAGTAGTCACTCGCAGGGGGGAAGATCGTCTTGAGTCGTTCGTAGGAGTGAAAGCTCATGACTTCGGCTCTGCTATTCAAGCGAGCGAGCGCATTCTTTACGAATGCATAAATGCCCATAGTGTCGATGTACACCTTGTCCGCTTGGCGCAGCCTAGCACCGTATTCCAGTGCGATCGCGTACCCCACGACACAGACTTCGGCCTCGTCACTCGCCAGCTCCCTGGCCTGGATGAACACATTGTTCAGCGTGCCAGAGGGATGTTTGAAAGAGTGCGCAGACGGTGCTGAATGGATGACGTTGTTCTTTTCGATCAGCGTTTTTAAACCATCTCGCAAGAGAGCGCTCGGATCATGGCGGTATATGAGTTCCCGTCCGCCCAGCACATGAGCGTTGAAGTCCTCGCCATTCCACTCCAGGAACACGTATTCATGGACACACACACGCGCGTTTTTTTCGCCACGCTTCAGGAGGTTGGCCAGCCGATCTTGATCGTCAGCCCAACCGTCATTGAAAACCGACAACTGATCAGGCGTCCCCAGGATGTACACGCAGTCAGGCAGATGTCGTTGAGCCTTCAGCGCCATTTCGATATTTGAGAAGACGTGTTGTACCGACAGCTCCGAATCGTTGTAGCAGATGACCAACGCCTCGTGACTGCCACTGGGATTATTAGCTTCAGACATCCATTGATAGAAACGCTCCATTACATGCCCCTCAATGGAATCATGATGGTGACAACGGCCCCTGCAACGGGCGCCAAGTCAGCGTTGTCCCAATCCCTGAAATCGTCAGGGGCGCGCTGCCGATCATTTTCTTCGAACTGGTTGTAGACGCACAGCCGACCAGAGCGGATACGGATTAACCCGCCCACCTTGCGAAGCTCATTCAGGATGGCAGGCAAACCTAACCCAGCGGCGTCCAGAGTCTTACTCGATTTGCGCGGTTGTAAGCATCTCAGTAGCTGTTCCCGCTCCTCCGGGAGCGACATCTCTTGCACCGCCTTGCCGCTCATCCTGGAGGCAAATCCAGGACCCGAGTCGAAGAAGCTGATGTGCAACGCACGCAAGCTGGTCTTGTTGTTGTCGGTGGTAGAAGACTCGCGCAGCCAGTAGCGCCTCAAATCTTCACTACCTTCAAAATCTTCAGCAAAGATCTCGTCCTCCAAACGCCTCCAGCCGACCATGACGCCTTCCACATGGGCAAAATACGGGTGGCCAAGGTGATCGGAGGTCGCGTGTTCCTGCGTGTTGGATACAAGCTCAGTACAGAAGAGGCCCAAGCTCTCAATTAATGATTCCGGAACGCTGGTGCGCCCGCTCTGCTTGTTGACGAAGTCAATGAGCCTGCGCATCTCAGCGGCCATTTCGGATGGAGGCCTTACCTGACCTGTGGCGCGAAATAGCGGTCGCAGATGCTGAATCTTCGAACCCGCTACACAGATCAAATCGACCACCCGGCCGCTGACGACGTCTTCGTACCTCCCAGCGTCCATAGCCTGCATTCGTTCTACAGACTTCTGGAAGACCTCTCGCCGGTTAAATGTCTGTTCGCCTAGCCGGATACCCTTGGAAAGACGAACCGCTGCGATACCTGGCGAGCAACTACCAAGGTTGCGCAGCAACGTTTGAACATTGGTCTGCGGGTTGAAATCGAGGTAGTCGCTCTGCAATTGCTGCCGTGCCAGTGTGACGATAAGCTGCAGGCGAGCGGCATCGTGCATAGCGCCATGCCGTGCACTGAGCATGTCGGCCTGAATGAGGAATCTCCTCCCAGGGTTATCACAGATCTTGTGAATGGCTGCCTCGATCTCTCTGAGCGTACGGGTCTTGCCAAGAGTGGTTGGTTTCAAGCCTGTTCCTCCGATCAAGCGTCCGTTTTGGCCTCATAGCCAAGAAGCAAGCTCTTGATCTTGGGCTCAGGTTTCCAATAGTTAGGTCCTTTAAGGAACTTGCCATTTTCGTCGTAGATGGGCTTGCCGTCCGCCCCCAGCTTGCTCTCATTGCTGTCCATGATGATGTCCAGTACTTTTTCGAGCGGTAAGCCGTACTTCAGAGCCTCAGACCTGCAATAAACAATCACGTCTCCCAGCAAGTCGGCGATGGCAACTTTTATATCGATCTCAGTATCCCCATTCTCGATTTTTCCGACGATGTCATCGATTTCATTCACTTCAGCCATCAGCGTCGCTTTAAATTTCTTGAGCTTGTCCGCTGGATCGGCCATTAGCGTAGGCGTACTGCTGATCGGAAGTTTGTACATCTGGTTCATGGCGTAAATTCGGTCTTTGAAAGGCTTACTCATGAATGCTTCCTTCTCTCGATAAGTCAAAAATAGCAGGTGTGCTTGACATGACGCCTAACGCAATGAAATCCACGGATGCGGCCTGAGCATCGTGATCACAGGAGCATGGAGAGTTGGGCTGGGGGGCATGCTGCGCCCTGACTCCCTGCTGGCATTGAAGGCGTGAGGCTAGGCGGAATGAGCCGGGGAACGGTTCATAGATAGAACAATCCATGTGCGAATGAAAACTCATCGTCTCCCATTGCTCCATTAGCTAAATCGGCCAAGGTAACAGAAGCATACCCTAGGCGTTTCGTGCAGCGCGGTTCAAGCGCGTAGTTGATGCTTGTCAAGGTTGTGGTTGGTCTTGAAAGATCTTGAGCCTGCACAACAAAAGCCATCTTCGCGGCCAAGGCCACTAGGAGGCGAGAGCTTTCCTCCTTTTCTATGCCTTTACGCGCTGGACTTCCAAGATCAACGCATCATCGCGTCGAGCACGGCTGCAGTGCAGTTCTTGCGGTAACCGGACGGGGCGATCTGCAAGACACGGCAGATCGGCTCGACCCCGAGCCGGTCACAATGCTGGTCGACAAATGCCCTCAGGACTTGCTGCGGCGATCGAGCACCGCCTGGGCATGGCCAGACGCAGAATTTCATTGGCTTTGCGCAATTCGCGGTTCTCACGCTCCAGAGCCTTGATGCGTTCACGCTCTTCGGTGGTCGGCCCGGGGCGCTGGCCAGCCTCGGTCTGCTGGCGGCGAATCCAGCCATGCAGGGTTTGCGCAGCACAGCCAGTCTTCGGCGCTATGGCCTCAATGGCCGCCCACTCGGACGGATAGTCGTTCAGGGGCTCCAGAACCATGCGCACGGCACGTTCACGGACTTCAGGGAAGGTTGTAGTCTTTCTCACGGCCTCATCTTTTCAGGAGTTGAGGCCTCTACGAAACCCGGTGTGATTTACATGTCGAGCAAGATCAGCAGAGGTATTTTCAGTGAGTTCTATAATCCAGGATATCTGAATACACGCTGATCCTACCCTAAATATATCTGGCTTATCACCCACATATCGAGCGATTTGAATGCCACGCATAGATTTTAAAGAAATACACTCGCCAAATTCAGAAGGTGGTGACGCCGATCAGTTCGAGAAATTCTGCAGGGAATTTTTAGCCCACATCCTAAAATTTGAGATCTTGTCGGATCCTTGTCGCGGGCCAGATGGTGGTTTAGATATAAAGGCATTAGATCAATATGAGAGAAAGGTTCTTGTAAGCTGTAAGCACTATGCCCACAGCAGAAGGTCTGTCGGTCGCAATGATGAGCAAGACATCATAGACCGTCTGCATGAGCATGGCTGCCATACCTTCTATGGGTTTTATTCTACGATTGCATCTTCGGGGCTTAAAAGTAAACTTGATAGACTGCAGGGTCTGAGAAAACTCACATATGAACTATGGGACTCTGAAAAAATAGAACGCTACTTGCTGGAGGGAACGAAAGGGTTTTCTCTCGCCCGACGATTTTTCCCGGTTTCCGTAGAAAACCTCCAGCCAAAAATAATATCCCTTGCAGAAACATACCAAGAGAGTGATGCGGTAAAACAAGGAGATCATTGGGTTATTCACTTAGAGGGTAGTGGCGGCAGGATTCTCTCCCCTTCAGCAAAAGAGGCAGTGAAACATGCAAATGAAATGAGCATGACTGAATTTCTTCGCCCCCAATTCCTCAGGGCTTGGAAAGATGCAGTCAAGCTATTTCCAAATTTCTTCTCCAGCCCATCATCAGGGATAGATTCAGCATCTTCCACTCGTGAGCTAGCGCCAGCATGGAGTGCCCAAACTCACCTTGCAACGCTAAAGTCTATGGAAAGATGGTTCGTTTTAGTGGTCTGGAGCTTTGTTGATGCTACCAGAGTTAGAGATATCCTTAAATCCATGAATAAAGATGCCTCACAACAAAGCATCGATTTCATGAGTATTAGTTTTCATGTCGCCACAGGAACAAATCGCAGAGATATTTTGGCTCGACTTTTAGCTTATTCACCGGCTGGGTAAAGACTCACTCCCCGCTCATCGTTCGCCCCCTTTGAGCTACTAACAGACTCCAACTGCATAGAACCTGTGGCGTTTGCCCCCCGTCAACTAACCGCTCATGAACATGGAGCAATGAACATTTGGAGCCATCACTGTGACGGGGGGCTTTCAAAGCCTGAGCATAAGATGCTCATGAACGTAATACATCGCCCATAAGTTAAATTCAATATAGCCCGTACCTCTGCAACGAATCTTGTGTTTGAACAGGATCAACCCTCTCGTCACCAACAGGAAGTCGCGCGATGAACAGGCAAACCGAAGTACATGTTCAGCATGGGTTGATTGTCGTATTTCTCTTCGCTGTCTGGCTGTGGGCCGCTATTGCTCCCTTGAGTCGCGAGGATTGGCTGTTGGAGAACCTGTTGGTGTTCTTCTTTGCTGCGCTACTGCTGGTGACTTATCGATACTTCGCCTTTTCCGTCAGGTCGTACTGGTTATTCGCGGTATTTCTGGCGTTGCATATCTATGGCTCGCACTACACCTATGCCGAAACCCCATTCGGCTTCTGGATGCAAGACTCCCTGGCCTTGGGGCGCAACCATTACGACCGTTTGGTGCATTTCGCCTTTGGCGCTTTGCTGGCCTATCCGCTTTGCGAGCTGTTGCAGCGTCGGACCGGCTTGTCGGGCAGATGGCTAAATATTTTCAGCCTTACGCTGGTCATGGCGATGAGCAACTTGTACGAGCAAGTGGAAATGCTCGCTGCCTTGATCGTAAGCCCCGAGCTGGGCACGGCCTTCCTCGGTACCCAAGGCGATGAATGGGATGCCCAGAAAGACGCTGGGCTGGCGACCTTGGGGGCCGTACTGGCGCTATTGTTGAGCAACCTCGGCGCCATGCGCCGGGCATGAGGAAGGTGTACAGGGGTTGAGCCAACGGCTCCTACCTCTATTTAGCTGGTCCGTGATCAGGATCCAATTTCAGGGGCCAGGTAGCGTTGAAACCAATCCGCCGCCAATCTGGCCACTTCTTCCAACGCGCCGGGCTCTACGAACAGGTGGGTCGCCCCCGCCACCACCTGTAATCGCTGCTCGCATTGCAGACGGGCGCTGACTTCGCGATTCAGGTGCAGCACGGCGATATCCTGGCCGCCGACGATCTGCAGGGTCGGCGCCCTCACCTGCGCCACGGCCTGTCCGGCCAGATCGGTACGACCGCCACGCGACACCAATGCGTGGATCCTCTGCGGGCGCTGCGCCGCGGCAATCATGGCTGCGCCGGCGCCGGTGCTGGCACCGAACAAACCGATGCGCAGACGCGCCAACTCCGAGTGGGGTTGCAGCCAATCGATCACTTCGAGAAGCCGTTCCGTTAGCAGCGGAATGTCGAACCGCAGCTCGCAGGTGACCGCGTCGAGCCGTTGTTCCGCTTCGCTGAGCAGGTCGAACAGCAAGGCGCCCAAGCCACGCTCGGCGAAGTAACGCGCCACTCTCTGATTGCGTGGGCTGAGACGCCCGCTACCGCTGCCGTGAACGAATACCACCAGGCCTTTTGCGCCATCGGGCAGCAGTAGATCGGCATTCAGGTGGGCATCGCTCAGCGCCAGTTGCAACCCCCGGACAACGCTCATCGGCGCCTCACTCACGCTCGTTGCTCGCACGGGCGTTGCCAAGCGTGCTGCAGCAGGTCGAGCACCTCGCGGTCCGAAGTTTGCGAGAAGTCCCTATACCAGCTGCCGATCGATATCAGCGTTTCCGGTATGAGCGGACAGACCACCTCGTCGGCTTCGGCGCGCAGCAGCTCCAGGCTTTCCGAGGAGCCGACCGGCACGGCGACAGTCACCGATAGCGGCTCTTGCTGACGCGCCGCTTGCACCGCCGCGCGCATGGTTGCGCCTGTGGCCAGACCATCGTCGACCAGAATCACCCGCTGGCCGCGCAACACCGGGGCGGGACGGTCGCCGCGGTAGGCATGATCGCGGCGCTGCAATTCGCGGATTTCGCGGGCTACCACCGCTTCGACGCTTTCCGCCCTCAGGTCGAGCATCTGCAACACTTCGCCGTTCAACACGCGCACCCCGCCGCTGGCGATGGCGCCCATGGCGTACTCCTCGTGGCCGGGCACGCCGAGCTTGCGCACCAGCATCAAATCCAGGCGCAGGTCCAGCGCCATGGCGATCTCATAGGCCACCGGCACCCCGCCGCGCGGCAGCGCCAAAACGATCGCATCCGCCTGCCCGCGATAGGTCGATAACAAGGGCACCAGTGCGCGCCCAGCGGACACCCGGTCGCGGATAGGTAGATCGAGAGCAACGTGATGCGCCATCCGAAAGCCTCCGCTAACTGTGCATGCAGCTATGACCCTCATGGGCTCCACCGCGTTCTTGCACATTTATCGATGCACCCGTGCTCCCCGCTTGTGCCGACAGACGGCGACGGGAGATATAAGAACAAAACTTGACGCGAATCATTATTAATTGCGAATCCACCTCATAGACTGCGCCCATCACTTCCACCTTCCGAGGAATATGTCGATGCGCGTACAGCTCTCCCTCTCTCTCGCCGCCCTGCTCTGCGGCGCTCTTGCCCAGGCCAAGGAATACCCGATCGGCGAACCCCAGCAATGCGGCGGTCTGGATGTCGGCGCCGTGTACCTGCAACCGATCGAGATGGATCCGCCGGGCATGATGCGCCCCGCCGCCGACTCCGATGTGCACCTGGAAGCCGACATCAGCGCCCTGGAAAACAACCCCAACGGGTTCCAGGAAGGCAGTTTCGTGCCCTACCTGAACATCGCTTTCGTACTGCGCAAGGAAGGCAGCGACGAGGTGCTCAAGGGAGATTTCCACGCCATGGTCGCCAACGACGGGCCGCACTACGGCGATAACCTCAAGCTGTTCGGCCCGGGCAAATACCACCTGACCTACAACATCACGCCGCCCGCTGGCGGCCACGGCATGTTCGGCCGCCACACCGACAAGGAAACCGGCGTCGCACCCTGGTTCGAGCGCTGCGAGCTGCATTACCAATTCACCTATGCCGGCATCGGCAAGAAAGGCGGTTACTGATCGCGACGGGCGCTGTCGTTGGCGGCGCCTCACTGGAGTCGACCATGTCACGTGTGTTGTTCGCCCTGCTGTTGGCCATCCCCGGCCTGCCTGGTTTCGCCGCCGGCTTGCCGACTTACGAGCTGGCGATCCGCGATGGCCATTTCACCCCGCCGTTGCTCGAAGTGGCGGCGGGCCAGCGCTTCAAGATCGTGTTGCATAACCAGGGGCAAGGCCCCGCGGAGTTCGAAAGTACGCCCTTGCGGGTGGAAAAGGTCATGTCGCCCGGGGTTACCTCGTTCGTGGTGATTCACCCGCTGCGGCCCGGCCATTACCCGTTCTTCGACGAGTTCCACCTCGACTTGCCCGAGGGCGGCATAGTCGCCAAATAACCCTGTTACAACGGGAGCCTTGCATGAATCAGTCGCTGTTTATCGTCTGGCGGGAAAGCGTCGAGGCGTTGCTGGTGATCGGCATCCTGTATGCGTGGATCAGCCAGCAGGCCGAGCGCAGCCGCGCCATGAGGTTCCTCTGGGGCGGTGTGGCGCTGGGCCTGGTGTTGTCCGCGGCGCTGGCGCTGATCGTTCTGTTCGCCGGCGAGTGGCTGTCGGGGGCGGCCGGCGAGTGGTTCCAGGCGGCCCTGGTACTGCTGGCGAGTGCGCTGATCCTGCAGATGGTCGGCTGGATGCGTCGGCATGGCCGCACCTTCAAGCACGATCTGCAGCAGGCCGCCGACACCCATCTGCAGCGCAACGGCGGCCTCGGCCTGCTGCTCCTGGCGATGCTCGCGGTGGGTCGCGAAGGCAGCGAGACCGTGGTCTTCCTGTATGGCCTGGGCATACACAAGCAAGGCGTCGAACTCTGGCAATTCGCCCTCGGCGGTGCGCTGGGTCTGGGCCTGGCGCTGCTCACCTTCATGCTGCTGCAGGCCGGCAGCCGGTTGGTCTCCTGGCGGCACTTCTTCCTGTTCAGCGAGATTGTGCTGCTGTTGCTCGGCGCCTCCATGTTGATCGCCGGGCTGGACTGTATCAGCGGCCAGTTGATGGCGCTGGAGTTGCCCGAGCAGGTCTACGGCTGGTTCGGCGATGCGCTCTGGGATACCTCGGCCGGGCTGGATGACAGCGCGGGGCTGGGGTCGGTACTGGCCAACTTCGCCGGTTACCGCGCCATGCCCTCCCTGGCCACGGTCGCCGCCTTGGCCGGCTACTGGCTGCTGGTCGTGTTCTGGCTGCGCCGCCGTGCGCCCGCCGTATCGCCATGCGCCAGCTGAACGACTTGCTGGGCGGGATGGGCGACGCGCTACGCCGCCATGCGCGGCTGATTCGCGCGGTGCAATGGGCGGTCGTTGCCTTTTATGCAGTGTTGTTGGTGCTGCCGGCGCTGTTGCCGTTGCCGTCCAGCCAGGCGCGCATGCTGGATAGCCTGACGCTGCTCGCCCAATTCGTTTTCTGGGGGCTCTGGTGGCCGTTCGTGCTGTTGTCCGTCGTGCTGTTCGGCCGACTCTGGTGCGGCGTGCTCTGCCCCGAAGGCTCGCTCAGCGAGTGGATCAGTTGGCGCGGCCTGGGGCGCGGCACGCCGCGTTGGATTCGCTGGGGCGGTTGGCCGACCCTGGCGTTTATCCTCACCACGGTTTATGGCCAGTTGATCAGTGTGTACGACTACGCCCAGGCTGCCTTGCTGATTCTCGGCGGCTCGACGCTGGCGGCGATGCTGGTGGGTTATCTCTATGGCCGCGGCAAGCGCGTCTGGTGCCGCTACCTGTGCCCGGTCAGCGGCGTGTTCGCCCTGCTCGCCCGTTTGGCACCGATGCATTACCGGGTCGACGAACAGCGCTGGCTGGACAATCCGCCGCCGCGCCAGCCGCCGCCGAACTGCGCACCACTGTTGGATATCCGGCGCATGCGCGGCGCCGCCGACTGCCATGCCTGCGGGCGCTGCAGCGGACAACGCAGTGCGGTGCAACTGAGCGCGCGTTCGCCCAACGCCGAGGTACTGATCGTCGGCCCGCAGCACACCGGCCATTGGGACAGCGGTCTGTTGCTGTTCGGCGTGATCGGCCTGGCGATGGGCGCCTTCCAATGGACGCTCAGCCCCTGGTTCGTCGACCTGAAACAGGCAACGGCGACCTGGTTGGTCGAGCACGACAGCTACCGGCTGCTGCAAACCGATGCGCCCTGGTGGTTGTTGACCCATTACCCCCAGGCCAACGACCTGTTCAGCTGGCTCGATGGGTTGCTGATCCTGGGTTATCTGGCGGCCAGTATGCTGCTGCTCGGCGGCGGTCTGTGGGTCTTGTTACGCGGCGCGGCCTTTCTGGTATCGCGCACCGGCAATGCCTTCGAACATCTGGCCTTGACCTTGATTCCGCTCGGCGCCAGCGGGCTGTTTCTCGGTCTCAGTGCCACCACCGTCAAGCTGTTGCGCTACGAGGGCCTGGTCCTGGCCTGGGTACAGCCGGCGCGCGCCACCCTGCTCGCCGCCGCCATCGTCTGGAGCCTGTGGTTGGGCTGGCAGGTGCTCGGCCGGCATGGCGCGCGCGGGTTGCAACGGCTAGCGGCGTTCGCTTGCCTGGCGCTCGGTTCGGCCGGGGTCGGTTATGGCTGGTGGTTGCAGTTGTGGGGGTGGAGCTAAGGCGGGCAGCCCTGCGGGCTGCATTCGCCGCGAGGTCGCGCCTCCTACGAGGCCAACCAGCGGCATAAGCGCATCTTGATTTTGATCAACGCCCGCCACTGAGCCGCCGCCATACTCTGGAACCCTGTTGATACCGAAGGGAGCACGCCATGTCCGCGGCAACCCAACCGCTCGTCTATGCCTGCTCGGGCTGCTCGAACGTGGCGCAGCTGGCCAATACCCTGGCGGTGCGTCTGGATCGTGCCGGCCTGGCGGAAATGTCCTGTATCGCCGGGGTCGGTGGGCATGTCGCGGCGTTGGTGAACAAGGCCAAGTCCGGGCGCCCGATCCTCGCCATCGACGGCTGCCCGCTGCACTGCGTCAAAGCCTGCCTGGCCCAGCACGGCATCGAAGCCGACCGGCATATCACCCTCAACAGCTACGGCCTGCGCAAACGCTACCGGCAGGATTGCAGCGCGGAAGAAGCCGAGGAGCTGTTCGAGGACATGCAAAAGATCATCGCCAGCGATCTCAGTAATCTACCCTGCGACGAACCCAGGGCCCTGGCAGCGGCCAGGTAAAAATCACCATTGATGGTTATTAGAACCATCATCAAGGCTGGGTATTTATAACCACCATGGATATAAACCCTTCTAAATCAGCAGGTTGAAGATGGCATAAGCCTTGCTGAACACAGAGTGCCCTCACTCTCGAGCAAGCCTTATGTCCTCCGCCCTGATCGACCTCAGCCTGGCCGACCTTGCCAGTTCCCAGCCAGGCGCAGCCGATATATTGGCCAAGTACAACCTCGACTTCTCCTGCAACGGTCATCGCTGCCTGCGCGAGGAGGCGATGCGTCGTGGCCTCGACGCCGCGTCCATTGCGGCGCAGATCGAAGAGGCCGGCGCGCGGCCGGTGGACGAGCCCGATTGGCGCGCGCAAGCGCCGGGCGAATTGGTCGAGCACATCCTCGATCATTTGCATGGGCGCTACCTGTGCCTGCTGCTGCAACTGATCGAGCACGCCTGCCGTATCGAACACAGCTATGCCGACTGGCCCGAATGCCCCCATGGCATGGCCCTGCTGCTGTGGAACCTGCAACAGGACCTGGCCCAACACCTACTGCGGGAAAAGCAGGTGCTGCCGCTCCTGCTCGGCGACAACCGCGGCGCGATGCCGATCGCCGCGATGCGCCTCGAACACCAGAGCTATGCCGCGGCGCTGCTGGACCTGGCGCGCTTGAGCAATGACTTCAACGCGCCGGCTCGGGCCTGCAATACCTGGGTTTCGCTGTACCTGGGGCTATGGGCGCTGCGCCGCGAGCTGATGCAGCACATGCACCTGGAAAACAACCTGCTGTTCGCCGCGCCCGGGGCCAGTCGCCCGGTTCAGTCCGCGGCGAACCCCCTCGACTTCGACCTCGGAGGTCAAGCATGAAAAAGCTCATCCAGCCGCTGCTCTGGTTTCTCGTCCTTACCTCGACGCTCGCCCTGGCCAGCGGTTTCGCCCTCAGCACCGTCAGCAGCCCTTCTCCCGACGCCGGGTCGCAGCAGACGCATTAACCCGCCCCCTTCTTATTCAGGATGCCTTTTCATGGTGCTTCATCGCGTACATCACCAAATCCTTCGCAGCCATCACCTGTTCGAGCCGTTGAACGAGGAGCAGATGGATGAACTCATGAGCACTGCGCAGTTGCTCAGCATCGACAAGGGCGAGCCGCTGTTTCGCCAGGGCGAAGCGGCCAACGGGTTCTACTTCGTGATCGCCGGGGCGGTGAAAATCTATCGCCTGACACCGGATGGCCAGGAAAAGGTCTTCGAAGTCATCGGCAATCGGCAGACCTTCGCCGAGGCCATGATGCTGATGGACACGCCCAACTACGTGGCCTCGGCCGAGGCGTTGTGCCCGACCCAGCTCTACCGCATCGCCAACACCACCTACATGCGCCTGTTGCAAAGCAACAGCCGGCTGACCTTCGCCCTGCTCGGCAAGCTGTGCGTGCGTCTGCATCAGCGGGTCAACGAGATCGAAACCCTGTCGCTGAAGAACGCCACCCACCGCGTGGTGCGCTACCTGATCACCCAGCTCGCGCGCCTGCCGGACGGCGGCAACAGTTTCGAATTGCCGATGGCCAAGCAATTGATCGCCGGGCACCTGTCGATCCAGCCGGAAACCTTTTCGCGAATCATCCGCCGGCTGATCGACGAGGAAATCATCACCCAGGACGGCCGGCTGATCGCCGTGCTTGATCGCCCGCGCCTGGAGCAGTTCGAGTAAACGCCCTGCCCTGCGTTTCTCCTGGATCAACGACGAGCGAGCTTATGCCCCAGTGTTTGTATTGCCAGCGCGACAATTCCCCTAGAAACAATCCGCCGCAACCAGCCGAATGCGGTCATTGCGGCATGCCGCTGCCGCCGTTTGCCGACCAGGCCATCGAGCGAAAGCAGCGGCGCTTTATGTGGTTTTGCATTGGCTTGACGGTGTTTTGCGCGGTGATGATTGTCTGGTTGCCGCGCAGTATTACCTGAGCCGCAGTGCGGTGCGCATGGCGCACCCTACAAAAGCCTCGCGCCTCCACATCCCGTAGGGTGCGCCGCGCGCACCAACGCTTCGCGGCGTTCACACCTGGGTCAGTTGCCGGTACAACTGCGGCAGACGCAGGGGCAGTTGTTGCGGTTGGCGGATCAGGGTGTAGCCGTTGGCGCCGAACATATACGGCAGGTAGTCGCCGGCTTCGCGGTCGATGGTGATGCAGAACGGCAACAGGCCCTGGCGCCGCGCTTCCAGCACCGCCTGGCGGGTATCTTCCACGCCGTAGCGGCCTTCGTACAGATCCAGGTCGTTGGGTTTGCCGTCGGTCACCAACAGCAGCAGCTTGCGCCTTTGCTTGCAGGCTCCGAGCAGTGCGCTGGCCTGGCGGATGGCCGCGCCCATACGGGTGTAGTAACCGGGCTTGAGCGCCTGGATGCGCCCACGGGTGCTGTCGTCGTAGCGTTGTTTGAACGATTTGAGCTCCTGCATGCGCACCTGCTGACGGCGCAGCGAGGAGAAACCGTAGAGGGCGAAATTATCGCCCAGGGTCGACAGCGTCTCGCCGAACAGCAACAGGCTGTCGGTGATCACTTCGATCACTCGGTGCTGGTCGTCGAGGTGGGCGTCGGTGGACATCGACAGATCGGCCAGCAGCAGGCAGGCCAGGTCGCGGCGGTTCGCCCGCTGTTCCATAAACAGGCCGCGCTCGGCGCATTGCCCGTGCTGCCGTTCGACGTGGAAATCCAGCCAGGCCTGCATATCCAGTTCCGAGCCCTGGGCTTGCTGGCGTAGCCATTGGCGGTCGTTGCGCAGGTGCTCGAACTGGCGGCGCAGGCGTTTGGCCAATGGCGCCAGGCGCGGCGGTAAGGGCTGCGCCTCGCTGCCGCGCGGCACCATCAGCTGCAGGTTGACGAAATTCTCGCGCAGCCGCTGCTGGCGATAGTCCCATTCCGGCAGCTTGATGCCCTCGCCCAGAGGAATATCGTCGAAGTCCGCCGGTGGCAGGTCGAGATGCAACTTGAGCCCACCGCCCTTGCGCAGGCGCTGCTTGGACAGCGCCAGTTCGTCGAGGTCTTCGGCGACCCGCGCGGCGTCCTGGTCTTCGCTGTCGTCGCTGCAGCGGTCCAGCTCGACATGTTCGGACCAGCTGAACAAATTCTCCAGGCGGAAAATCAGCAGCCCGCTCTTGCTGGTGCTTTCCTCGATCCGTTTGGCGCGCTTGGCCCCGCCTTGGCGTTGCTCCGCCGGGGTCGGCAGGTTGTCCTGGTGTTCCTCGCCCAGCTCGCAGGCCTGGGGCTCACCGAGATTTTCCGCCGGGTACAACCACAGCGGCAGCGGCCAGGGCGCGCGTTCGCTACGAGGGAAATGCTCGACGCTGCCCGGCTCGCGCAGCGCCTGGCGGAGCGCCATCTCCAGCTCGGCCTCGCCTTTGCCGAGCTGGCCGGGGGCCGGACGCAATTGCAGGTGGGCTTCGACCAGGCGCTGATAACGCGGACGCAGGGCCGGGTAGCTTGCCAATAATTGTTGGGTCCAGCGCTGGTTGTCCCGCGCCCAGTGGCGCATCTGCCCCGCTTGCGCGGCGAGCAATGCCAGCCAGCGATAGAGTTCGCGGTTCAGCGCCGCCTCGGGATAGACCGCGAGGCTGGACGGCAGTCGCAGGTTGTTGGCGTCGCACCAGGCCACCGGCAGCTGTTTGCAGGTGCCGGCGACTTGCTGCAGAAGGTTGCGGCGCAGCATCAGTTCACGAGCGCTGGCGGCTTCCAGTGCGACACCCGAGGCGCCGCCCAAAGCACGAAACAGCAGGGCCAGCGGGCGGCGCATGCTGTCCAGCTCGACCCGCGCCTCGGCAAAGTCCGGGCTGGCATGGCGGGTGATAAAGCGGTGCCAGACACTGCCGACCCACTCTTCCAATTCGACGGTAAAGGCCATCGCTGCACCTCTATTTGAATGGTTCTATTCCAGTTGCATCGCCAGGCGAATGGGTAAGCCGATCATCGCTTGGTGGGTTACGCGGCGCACCGATCCCGTAGTTGATTGACGGCCCTTGTTCTGCGCCGCTAACCTGCGCGGCCCGACCCACCCTACAACTGTGCTCCGTGGAGCTGAATGCAAAAACGGCCCGCTGTACCAGCCGGGCCGAGACTCATCTCACGAGCACCATTTAGGCCGTAACAGCCAGGGCGGCTTCGTCACGGGCGCTGGCCCGGCCACGTTGCTTGAAGCTGTACAGGTAACAGAGCAAGCCGATCAGGAAGAACACTCCGGCCACCAGCCGCAGCCAGAAGAACACGGCCAACTGGTCGACGGTATTCATGAACGACAGCGCCACGCCATCCGCCGGCAACCGCTGCAGCTGAACCTGCACCACGCCCGCGGCGGTGAGGAACAGGGTGATCGCGACCATCGACAGGGTCATCAACCAGAAGCCCCAGACTTCGATGCTTTGCGCCCGCTCGTCCGGTGCCTCGCCGAAGCCCCGCAAGCGCGGCATGGCGTAGCTGATCATGGTCATCACGATCATCGCGTAGGCACCGTAGAACGCCAGGTGGCCATGGGCCGCGGTGAGCTGCGAGCCGTGGGTGTAGTAGTTCACCGGGGCCAGCGTGTGCAGGAAGCCCCACACGCCAGCGCCGAGAAACGCGGTAACGGTCGTGCCCTTGGCCCACAGTGTGGCGGCGCGGTTGGCATGCTGCCGGCGGCGTTTGCCGACCATGGTGAAGGCGAACAGCACCATGGCGAAGAACGGGATCGGCTCCATCGCGGAGAAGATCGAGCCGAGCCACAACCAGACCTCGGGCGCGCCTATCCAGAAGAAGTGGTGGCCGGTGCCGATGATGCCGGTGATCAGCGCCATGGCGATGATCACGTAGAGCCACTTCTCGATCACTTCGCGATCCACCCCCGTGACCTTGATCAGCACGAAGGCGAGCATCGCGCCCATGATCAGTTCCCACACGCCCTCCACCCACAGGTGCACCACGAACCACCAGTAGTACTTGTCGCGCGCCAGGTTTTCCGGGTTGTAGAAGGAGAACAGGAAGAACACCGCCAAGCCGATCAGGCCCGTCATCATGACCATGCTGACGGTGGTTTTGCGGCCTTTGAGCAGGGTCATGCCGATGTTGTAGAGAAAGCCCAGGGCCACCACCACGATGCCGGCCTTGGTAATCGTCGGCTGCTCGAGGAACTCGCGGCCCATGGTCGGCAGCAGATCGTTGCCGGTCATCGCCGCCAGCCCCGCGTAAGGTACGAACAGGTAGCCGAGAATGGTCAGCACACCGGCCGCGGCGAACACCCAGAACAGCAGGATCGCCAGTTTCGGGCTGTGCAGTTCGCGGTCCGCCTCCTCGGGAATCAGGTAGTAAGCCGCGCCCATAAAGCCGAACAGCAGCCAGACGATCAGCAGGTTGGTGTGCACCATGCGCGCCACGTTGAACGGGATCAGCGGGAACAGGAAGTCGCCGACCACGTATTGCAGGCCCATGATCAAGCCGAACAGGATCTGCCCGAGGAACAGCATCAGGGCGAACACGAAGTAGGGTTTGGCCACGGCCTGCGATTGGAACTTGAGATGCGGGTTCATGATGGTCATCTCTCAGCCCTCCTTGTTTGGCGGCCAGTCGTTGGTATCGATCTTCGAAGTCCACTTGAGGAACTCCGCCATATCGTCCACTTCCTGCTCGCTCAAATTGAATTGCGGCATCGCCCGACGCCCTGGAATGCCCAGGGGTTGCGCCTTCATCCAGGCCTGCAGGAACGGCTTGAAGGCCGCCTCCTCGCCCCGCCGGGTGAACACATTGCCCAGCTCGGGCGCGAAGTAGGCACCCTCGCCCAGCAGGCTGTGGCAGCCGATGCAGTTGTTGTTCTCCCAGACTGCTTTGCCGCGCACCACCGCTTCGGTCAGGGCCGACTCGTTGGTGCGTTCCGGAAAGGTCTGCTCCGTGTGATAGGTCAAGGCCAGAAACACCAGGAAGAAGAACAGGCTCCCCCCGAAGTAGATATTCCTGGCCATGCTCTTGGTGAAGGTCTCTGACATGGTCGCTTCCTCTTTGCTTGGCGAGTCCATTCTAGGAAGCAACCTATCGAAACCCGCTTGATGGCAATCAAGAAAGCCCGATCAAATGGGTCGGGTATAGGTAGGGGATGGCGAAAGCGATTGAGCGTAAGGCATACCGCTCTGGTAGCCCGGATGAAATCCGGGGCATCGATAGCGGCCATAGAAACGCTTCCCCGGATTGCATCCGGGCTACGAAGAGAAGCACAAAGCCAGCAACACGCCCACCGCCATCGTCAGCGGCCAGCCGAGCAGCAGCCCGCACCATAAACGCGGGGCGTGGCGTAGCTCCATAAAGCCGTCGGTGATCAACCAGGCTTTGCCCAGGGCCGCCAGCAATACGAGCGCCGCCAGCGACAAGGTCGCGCCCCTATTGCCCAGCTGCACGCTGGCCACGGACAGCGCGACCAGGCCCAGCCAGGAGAGAATCAGGGTGCGCGAAGCGGACATGGCGACCTCCCCGGTCAGTTCAGCACATACACCAGCGGAAACAGCAGCACCCACACCAGGTCGACCATGTGCCAATAGAGCACGCCGGATTCCAGCGCGCTGCAATTCGCCGGGCCATAGGCGTGCCGCCGGCAGCGCGCGGCCAGCCAGGCGAGAATCAGCATGCCGAGCAGCACATGGAGAAAGTGAAATCCGGTGAGAATCCAGTACAGGGTGAAGAAGGTGTTGTGCTCCATGCCCAGTCCCAGGTCGGATAGATGGGCGTATTCGCTGAGCTTCAACGCGACATAGATGCCAGCCGAAAGCAGCGCGGCCAGCAGCAACCAGGCCGCACGCCGATCCCGGGCACGGCGCACTTGCTCCTGGGCCAGAGCAGCGAGCAAGCCGCTGCTGAGCAGGCTCAGGGTCAGCGCCAGGCCGGTGGAGCTGTCGAGCAACTCGCGGCTGCTGTGAAACAGCTGCGGTTGCAGGGCCTGGGTGACGGCGAAGACCAGAATCAGCAGGCCGAATACCGTCAACTCGGCGAGGATAAAAAACCACATCGCCAGATCGCCCGGCAAATGACGCGCCGGGCTGGCTGCGGGACGCAGGGTCAGTTCAAGCGAAGTGGACATCGACCACGTCCATCAACGCCGCAACCGTCTGCGGGTCGTCCGACAGCGGCTCGGCCAGGCAGGCCAGGCAAGCTTCCCGCGGGCTCATGCCGGCGCCGATCATCCGCGCGGTGAAGATCAGCAGGCGAGTGGAAGCCACCTCCTCCAGGTCGTGTTGCTCGAGGCGGCGCAATGCCTGCCCCAACTTGACCACCTGCGCCGCCAGGGCGAGATCGACCTGGGCCTCGTTGGCGACTATGCGCTCCTCCTCGGCCACCGCCGGGTAGTCGAAACGCAGGGCGACGAAGCGCTGGCGGGTGCTCGGTTTCATGCCCTTGAGCAGGTTCTGATAACCGGGGTTGTAGGACACCACCAGCATGAAGCCGGGCGGTGCGCGCAGCACTTCGCCGGTGCGCTCCAGATACAGCTCGCGGCGGTCGTCGGCCAGCGGGTGCAGCACCACGGCGGTGTCCTGGCGCGCTTCGACCACCTCGTCCAGGTAGCAGATACCGCCTTCGCGTACCGCGCGGGTCAGTGGGCCGTCCTGCCACCAGGTGCCGTCGGCGCCGATCAGGTGGCGGCCGACCAGGTCGGCGGCGGACAGGTCGTCATGGCAGGCCACGGTGTACAGCGGCAAGCGCAGGCGATGCGCCATGTACTGCACGAAACGGGTCTTGCCGCAGCCGGTCGGGCCTTTGATCAGCACCGGCATGCCGTGTTGCCAGGCCTTTTCGAACAGCACTTCTTCGTTGCCCAGGGCTTGGTAGAAAGGCGTCGCGCGTGCGGCGCTGCCGATTGCATTGATGGGCGCATTCACAACGAGTACCTCGGCGGGTAATTGAGCATGCCTGCACGCTACCCGTGGCGAGAGATCGCGCTCAAGCGATCCGGCGGCCGCACTTGATTGCCGTCAAGTCCGTCGACGATGGACCCGCACCCTACCCGGCCATTGCGGTCTGAGACGATAAGCCGCATTGAAGCGCCGCCCCGCAGCGGCGCACAGTGGACAGCGGCAACTGTTGATTGAGATCAAGCAATAAAACTCGGCCCATGACTATGCTGAGCCGGTTTCAACGGAGCGTCGCCGTGACGCCTCGATACACAGGGTTCGGTACAACGCTTACCAAGCCATAACGACGTAGGTTGCATAGCGCCCGCGTCATCCGCCTTGAGGAAATACCATGAAGAAGTTTCTGTCTCCGCTGTTGGCCCTGGGTGCCGTCCTGAGTATGCAATCCGCCCTGGCCGCCGACCCCGCAGCCGCTGAAGCGCTGTTCAAGAGCAAGCCCTGCGCCGCCTGCCACAACGTCGACGTGAAGATGGTCGGCCCGGCGCTGAAGGAAGTAGCCGCCAAGTACGCCGGCACCGAAGGCGCCGTCGAGCTGCTGGCCGGGCACATCAAGAATGGTACCCAGGGCAACTGGGGGCCGATGCCGATGCCGGCCAACCCGGTTACCGACGAAGAAGCCAAGACCCTCGCCGAATGGGTGTTGAGCCTCAAGTAAGTCCCTCGGGGACGTCGTACCGACGCTTTTCGCGATCGGCTGTGGCGTCCCTCCCCACCTCCTCTTGTCAGCCCCTATTCCCCCCGTCCGATACGCTGAAGGGCTCAGATCCGCGTTCAATCCTACTTCGCTGCCATACAATGCCGCTTCTTATCAGTTCTATTGAAGTGAAGCGCCCGCAATGGACATCGACCTCGCGCGTACCTTTCTCGATATCACCCGTAGCGGCAGCTTTATCGCCACCGCCGAACGCCTGCACATCACTCAGACGGCAGTGACGGCGCGCATTCACAACCTGGAAAACCAGCTCGGTTGCCGGCTGTTCGTGCGCAACCGCGCCGGCGCACGGTTGACCGCCGACGGCGAGCGTTTCGTCGCCTATGCGACGCAACTGGTGCAAACCTGGGAAGCCGCGCGACGGGATTTGCCGCTGCCCCGCGGCTATGGCGAGCTGCTGACCCTGGGCGCGGAAACCAGCCTGTGCAACCCGCTGATGCTGGCCTGGCTGCAGCGCTTGCGTCAGGCCCTGCCGAGCCATGCGCTACGCAGCGAAGTGGCCAGCGGCAGCCTGCTGCAACAGCAACTCGACCTCGGCGTACTCGACGCCGCGCTGGTGCACCAGCCCGAATATTGGCCGAGCCTGCAGGTCGAACAATTGCTCGAGGAAAAGCTGATCCAGGTGGTGCAAACCCACAACCCGGAACCCTATATGTATATCGACTGGGGTCCGGCGTTTCGTCAGCTGCATGACAACGCGCTGCCCGAATACACTCGCAGCGCCCTCTCCTTCAGCCTCGGCCCGTTCGCCCTGCAATACCTGCTGCAATGCGGTGGACGCGGTTACTTCCGTACCCGCGTGGTGCAGCGTTACCTCGACGAAGGCATTCTCAAACGGGTGGAGCAGGCCCCGGAATTCACCTATCCGGTGTACCTGGTTTACCGCCGCACCGCCGATAGTCCTGCCCTGCGCAATGCCCTGGAGCTATTGCGCGAAGTGGTGCGCGACGACTTCGATTGGTCGCGCTGGTATCCCGATACTTAAGGGCTGTTGTCGTAGGGCGGACATGCCGAAGGCTTGTCCGCCATTGGGATAATCAGCGGTGGACAAGGCTTCGCCATGTCCACCCTACAAAAGCACGGCTCGCAGCTCGCCAACTCAATCCGGCAGGTGCTTGAGCCAGTTACGGTACAGCGCGGCGATCAGGTCGATCTGGGTGACCATGCCCACCAGGCGCTGCTGTGCATCGACCACCGGCAAGCAATGCAAGCCGCGGTCGGAGAGCAGGAACACCAGGTCGACCATATGCGCGTCCTGCTGCACCGCGATCACCGGTGCACTCATGATCGCGCGCAACTTGGTGCCACGCAGGAACTTCAACCGCCCCAGATTGATCCGCGTCTGGCTGGGCTGGAAGTGCTTGAGCAGATCCACCAGGGTGACGATGCCGATCAGCTTGCGACTGCCCTGCTCCAGCACCGGTAACGCGCGCAGGCGGTGTTCCTTCAGCGTTTGCCAGGCCTGCTCGATAAAGCTGTCCGGCGTGGCCCAATAGAGATCGCGGGACATGATATCCGCCGCCGTGATCTCACCCATGCTGCGGCGCAGCGCATGTTTCTCGGTCTGTTTGATCAGCCGTTCCAGATCGTCGCGGGTCACGTCGACGTACTCGCCGAACTCGCGCAAGGCCTGGTCGATATCGTCTCCGGTGAAGCTCATGCGGTCGCCCGGCAAGGGATCGCGGGTGTGGTGGACGTTGTCCTTGGCCAGCCGCGACTTCGGGTAGGCATGCCCGGTCAGGTTGTTGTAGAGCAAGGCGACCGCCACCAGCAGCAGCGAGTTCATCGCCACCGGTTGCAGCAAGGCGTAACCGAGCGCATCGACATCCACCCCGCCGCTGGCGATCACCACGGCCACCGCGCAGCCTGGCGGATGCAGGCAGCGCAACGCGAACATGCAAAGCAGCCCGAGGGCGGCGGCCAGCATGCTCGCCAGCTGCGTATCCAGCCCACTCAGGCCGAGGCTGACGCCAATGCCGGTGGCGAGCAGATTGCCCGCGAGGATCGACCAGGGTTGCGCGAATGGGCTCGACGAGGCGGCGAACAACAACACCGCCGAAGCTCCGGCCGGCGCGGCGAGGCTCAGGGTCAGCGGCACGCCGAACAGCCAGACGCCGAGCGAGACGCTGAGGCTCATGACGATAGCCACAGCGACCGCCGCGCGCAGCCACTCCCGCGGTTGGGCATTGAGCTGGGCGGGAGCCAGGGTTCTGATCCAGTCGAAAAACTGCTCTTGCATGGTTCCTGCTTGGGATCGGCATGTTTGCAGGCAATGGCTCACACCCAGCCGGTGGGGCGTCCCCGGGCGAAGTGGGAGCAACTCGGTTAAGACGGGGCAGCGCTCAGGGTGAGCGCGACGGCGAGGCGGCAGCAATCGGGATGGGCTTCATAGTGCTTGCGCGACCGAGCGCGAGCGCCAACGGAGAGGCGCACCGCATTCGCACGCCGCTCCTTTTCGGTTCGGTTCAGGTAGGCGCGGCAGTGAATGCCGCGCATAGACGTGAGTGCCTGCGCAGTGTGCCGAAGCGGTTCAGTTATCTCTAATGAATAACATTGCTGCTATAGAGCAATGTTATTGCTTTAAATGGCGGCGAGCGCCCGGTTCAACTCAAGGTATAGCCGTGGTCCACCACCCAGTCCTGACCGTAAACGCCGCGGGCGCCCTGGGACAGTTGGAACAGAATGACGTTGGCCACCGCCGCGGCTTCGAGAAAGTGACCGGGCAATAGACGCTTGGCGACCGTATCGGCGACATCGCCCAACTGCTCGTCGGTCAACCCCAGGGTGCCCCAGATCGCCGTCGCGGTAGGGCCTGGCGAGACCAGGTTGATGCGCAGATCCAATGCGGCCAACTCCACAGCGATGGTTTTCACCTGGGCGGTCAGGGCCGCCTTGCTGGCGATATAGGCGGCCAGGCCGGGAAAGGTCGAATGGGTCAGGAAGGTGCTGACGAACACCACCGAAGCCGGCCTGGCCAGCGTATCGCGCAGCGCCGCCAGGGTGTTCAAGGCGCCCGCTCCGTTGACCGCCCATTGCCGGTCGAAGGCGCCGAGATCGAGGCAATCGGCCAACTCGGCGATGCCGGCGTTGGGCACCAGGTAGTCCACCGGGCCGAGACGGGCAGCCAGTCGGGCCAGATTGTCCAGATCCTCCTGGCAGGTCACGTCGCCGACTTCCCAGTGCAAACGCTCGTCGTAGGTTTCCATCAGTGCGGGCAAACCGCCGAGTGTGCGGGACATCGCCAACACCTTCGCACCGCGTTGCAGCAAGGCCGCGCACAGCGCCAAGCCAATACCCGAACTGGCGCCGGTGACCACCGCCAGACGGTCCTGGAATTCGCTTTTCATCAACCCTCTCCGATGCCCGGCAACGCCGGGCGGCAAGGTCGTCCAGGAGCAAGCCATGGCCGACCGGTCAGAGCAGCGGCGCTGCCCCCGATACGGTCTTTTTACCGCGAGGGAAAGGGTTGGCGACTTGATCGCAATCAGCTTTGCTCGCGAGGGTTTCACCCGCCCTTGGAACGGCTGCTTAGCTGCCGTGCGGGGTCAGATAGGCGGCGGTCGCGCCGCGTGTGGCTTCGCTGGCTTGCAGCTCCAGACGGGCGATGCTGCGTAGGTGCACTTGATCCGGGCCGTCGGCGAAGCGCAGGGCGCGGCCGGTGGTCCACATATCGGCCAGCGGCGTGTCCGGGGTCAGGCCCATGGCGCCGTAGACCTGCATGGCGCGGTCGAGCACCCGGGTGTGCATGCCCGGCACCAGGGCCTTGATCATGGCGATTTCCTTTCGTGCGGCCTTGGCGCCGACTTCGTCGATCATCCAGGCGGTCTTGAGTACCAGCAACCGCGCCTGTTCGATCTCGATACGTGACTCGGCGATCCAGTCGCCGATATTGGCGTACTGGTGCAGGTACTTGCCGAAGGCCTTGCGCTCCTGGGCGCGCTCGACCATCAGTTCCAGGGCCAGTTCGGCCATGCCGATCGAGCGCATGCAGTGGTGAATCCGTCCCGGGCCGAGGCGCGCCTGGGCCATCATGAAGCCCGCGCCCTCCTCGCCCAACAGATTGCCGACCGGCACTCGCACATCGCGCAGCAACAGTTCGCTATGACCTTCCGGGGCGATATGGTTCATCACCGGAATATTGCGCAGCAGCTGCACACCGGGCGTGTCGAACGGCACCAGGATCATGCTCTGCTGCTGGTGCGCCGGTGCGTCCGGATCGGTCTTGCCCATCACGATTAGCAGCTTGCAGTCGGGGTGCGAGGCGTTGGTGATAAACCACTTGCGCCCGTTGATCACGTAGTCGTCGCCGTCGCGGCGGATCAGGGTCTGGATATTGTTGGCGTCCGAGGAAGGCACATCAGGTTCGGTCATGGCGAAGGCCGAGCGGATCTCGCCTTCGAGCAACGGCAGCAGCCAGCGCTCACGCTGCTCGGGGGTGGCGAACAGGTGCAGCAGCTCCATATTGCCGGTGTCCGGCGCGTTGCAGTTGAACACCTCGGAAGCCCAGTGCACGCGGCCCATGATTTCCGCCAGAGGCGCGTATTCCAGGTTGCTCAAGGCCGTGCCCGGTTCGTCCGCATGCAGCGACGGCAGAAACAGATTCCACAACCCTTCGCTGCGCGCCAGGGCCTTGAGGTCAGCCATGAACGGTACCGGAAACTGCCCGGCCGCCACCGCCGCATGCCAGGCACCGATGCGCGGCACTATATGGGCGTCCATAAAAGTGCGCAGCTGGTGGCGCAGTGCTTCGGTGCGGGGGCTGTAGGCGAAGTGCATGGCGAACCTCGTATCGATCATGGAATTGAGCCACTACGGTAGGCCGCCATCTGGGCAAAACCCAGGATATTCGCCCGGCTGAATCGATGCCCATCAGCACCGCTCAACAGGCGGCGAACCTTGATCGAGGTCATTACCGCGAACGGTAAAGCTGTTAGGGCTTTTGTAGCCCGGATGCAATCCGGGGACGATGTAGCAGGCGCCAAAGCTCCCCGGATTTCATCCGGGCTACGGGATGGACAGATTTGTAGACCCG
>NZ_CAMPHV010000002.1 GCF_946886105.1 uncultured Pseudomonas sp.
TTTCCTCGACGCTGGCGGCCTGTTCGCTGGAGGCCTGGCTCATGGATTGGGCGGTTGCGGAGACTTCCTCGGAGGCGCTGGACAGGGCATCGGCCGCGCCGCGTACCTCGCCGATGATCTGCGCCAGTTTGGCCACCATGCCTTGCAGGGCGGCTTTCAACTGGCCGGTTTCGTCGCGGCTGTCAACTTCGATGCTCACGCTCAGATCGCCGGCTGCCAGCCGGTCGGCGAGCTGCACCGATTCGTTCAGCGGGCGGGTGATCGAGCGGGTGATGAAGAAGGCGATCAGTCCGCCCAGGACGATGGCTGCGGCTAATAGGCTCAGCATCAGTTGGATGCCGGTTGCATAGTTATGCGCGGCTGCGTCGGCCGAGTTGGTGGCTTCTCGTTGCTGGTAGGCCATCATGGCGTCCAACGCGGAGAACAGGCCTTCCTGTACCGGTGCCAACTCTTCCATCAGGACGCTGGCCGCTTCCTCGTTACGGCTGGCCACAGCCAGTTTCAAAGCTTTATCCACCAGCGGTATGGCTGCCTGGAAGCTGGCGCGGAGATCGGCCGCGAGCTGCCTGGCTTCGTCCGTGGAGGCAGTGCTTTCGACTGCGCTGAGTATCTTGTCGAATTCGGCCCGCGCGGCTTGGACGCGCTCGATCTCGCGCTGGGTGCGCGCTGGGTCGCTGGCTAATATGCTGTTACGGCTGGTACGGGCGATGATGTTCATCTGATTGCGCAAGGTCGCGATCTGCACGATGCGGCTCATGCGCAAACTGGAAACTTCATCTAAGTCTTCCTTTATGTCCTGCATGCGGTCGATGCCCATCCAGGCGAGCGCCGCCATCAGGATTAGTACGCTAGCGAAGCCAAGGGTGAGACGGATGCCGATACGCATATTGGAGAAAAAGGTCATTTTATTGTTCTCTACTTGCCTGTTGGAGAATTAGCTTGGTTCGTTCGTGAACCGCTGGTCGATGGGCGTCAGCTGTCGGTGACGGCTCGCTGGCGAGTGCCGACGACTTGTCTAATCAGCCCGGAAACATCGAGGATCAGCGCCACTTCGCCGCTGCCGAGAATGGTGAAACCGCCGATCCCGCCGACCTGTCCGAAGACTTTGCCCAGCGGTTTGATTACGGTCTGGAATTCGCCTTGCAGACGATCCACCACCAGCCCGGCACGTTGGCCGGCGAACTGCACCACCACCACGTTTTCCCGGCGCGGCGGGTTGCCCTCGATGGCGAACAGTTCGCGCAGGCGAATGAACGGCAGCACTTCGCCGCGCAGGTTGAGGTAGTCGCGCCCGTCGTTGGCGGGTAGTTCGATGCACTCCACCACCATGTCCTGGGGGATCACGTAGCTGGCGCTGCCGACGCCGACCAGGAAACCGTCGATGATCGCCAGGGTCAGCGGCAGGCGGATGCGCAAGGTGGTGCCCTGGCCCTCGACGCTGTCCAGCTCGACGCTACCGCGCAGGGCGGTAATGTTGCGCTTGACCACGTCCATGCCGACGCCACGGCCGGAGAGATTGCTGACCTTATCGGCGGTGGAGAAACCGGGTTCGAAGATCAGGTTGAAGATGTCCTTATCGGCGAGGCTCTGCCCCTCGGCAACCAGGCCCCGCTCGATGGCTTTGTGCAGGATCTTCGTCTTGTTCAGGCCGCCGCCGTCGTCGGCGACCTCGATGACGATGCTGCCGGCGTCGTGGAAGGCGTTCAGGCGCAACAGGCCCTGGGCCGGCTTGCCTTGAGCGAGACGCACCTCGGCAGGTTCGATGCCGTGATCCATGGCGTTGCGCACCAGGTGGGTGAGCGGGTCGCCGATGCGTTCCACCACGGTCTTGTCCAGCTCGGTCTCGCCGCCGCTGATTTCCAGGCGGATGTCCTTGCCGAGTTCTTTGGCGACGTCGCGCACCACGCGCTGGAAGCGGTTGAAGGTCGAGCCGATCTGCACCATGCGCAGGGTCAATGCCGAATCGCGCACTTCCTCCACCAGGCGCGCGAGGACCGCCGTGGCCTCCACCAACTCGCTGGCGCCGGCTTGCTGGGCGGCCAGGTTGGCGCCGGCGCCGGCGATGATCAGCTCGCCGATCAGGTTGATCAGTTGGTCGAGCTTGCCCGCATCGACGCGGATCAGGCTGCTCTCGTTCTTATGGCTGTCCTTGACCTGCTGTTGCTTTTTCAGCGCCGCCTCGACCACCGGCGGATGCACGATCTGTTGTTCGACCAGCACCTGGCCGATCGGTTGTGCCGGTTGTTGCTCGGTGCTCTGGCTGCGCAGCACGCTGTCCAATTCGGCCGCGGTAAGGGTGCCGCAGCGCATGAGGATTTCGCCGAGGCGCAAGTCCTCTTCCGGCAGCTCCTGGATCAGGCGCAGGTATTCGTCGGTCTTGCTGTGCGGCGGCAGGATGCGCACCTGGCTGTCTTCGCGGATGAATTCGAAGGCGTCTTCGATGGTGGCCTTGTCGGCACTACTGCGAAAACCGATCTCGAAGCCCAGATAACAGCTTTCCGGGTCCATCTGCGCCGCAGGCGGCAGGTCGTCGGTCAGGGTGACGATGCTGTGGATGCGTCCGAGAGTGTTCAGGTAACGCACAAACGACAGCGGGTCCATGCCGTTGCGCAGCAGATCGCGGCCGAAGCGCAGGGATATGTGCCAGTGATCACCGGCCGAGGTATCGGCAGCGCTGCGTTCGACGCTCAGGCTGTGCTCGATCGGCAGTGTGCTGGTTGGTGTGTCCGCCGCTGGCGTTTCGTCCAGCAGGCCGTTTAGCCAGTTGAGCAGATTGGCGCCATGTTGCCGCACGGTTTTCTCCGGTTGCTTATGGTCGGCGACCAGTTTCACCAGCACGCCGATATGGTCGCAGACCTGCAGGAACAGCGCGGTCAGCTCTTCGGTGAAGCGCAACTGCTTGTCGCGCACGCGGTCCAGCACGCTTTCCGCCACGTGGGTGAAGGCGACGATCTCGTCCAGGCCGAACAGACCGGCAGAACCCTTGATGGTGTGGGCGGCACGGAAGATCGCGTTGATCGTGTCGGGATCGTCCGGGGCCTGCTCGATATGCAGCAGGGCATCTTCCATCTGCTGCAGCAGCTCAAAGCTTTCGACGATGAAGGTTTGCAGTGCGTCGTCCAGATTCATGAGCGTTCCCTGTTCATGGTGCGTTTGGCTGCAGCAAGATGGGGTCGCCGAAGAAGGTGGCGACGCCGCACAACTCGAATACCTCCAGCACTGACTGGCTGTGGTTGCTGAGTAGCAGTCGTTGGCTGCGTGCGCTGGCTTCCTTCTTGGCCATGATCAGCAGTTGCAGGCCGGCGGTATCCAGTTCTTGAACCGTGCTCAGGTCCAGCTCCAGGTCTCCACCCTCCTCGATCAGGTCGTGCAAGCGCTTTTTCCATTCACTTGCGGTGTAGATGTTCAGTTCGCCTTCAATAGCCAGGCGCCGATTTGCAGTGCTTTGCGCCGCGTTGCTCATTGGCTTCCCTTCAGTCGGTCTTTGTTGGCTGTCGTTATTTGGCGCTGCGCTTGATGTGCAAGTGTTCGTTGCCCGAGATAGGTTCAACAGATCAGTAGCCCGAACAACTTTCCAATCAGGTTTCTGACGGTACTCACGGCAGAATGAGTTTGGAAACCGCGGTAAGCATCTGCGCCGGCTGGAACGGCTTGACCACCCAGGCCTTGGCCCCGGCGGCCTGGCCTTCCTGCTTCTTGGCGTCGCTGACTTCGGTGGTGAGCATGATCACCGGGGTGAATTTGTAGGCCGGCAATTGCTTGGCCGCGCGGACGAAGGCCAGGCCATCCATGTTCGGCATGTTCACGTCGCTGATGATCAGGTGCAGCTTGCGGCCGTCGAGCTTGTTCAGCGCGTCCTTGCCGTCGCAGGCTTCGACGGTTTCGTAGCCGGCGCTTTTCAGGGCAATACTGACGACCTGGCGCAGGGAGGCGGAGTCGTCGACGATCATGATGGTCTTGGCCATGGGGGCTCCTAGAAAAAGGTGATTTCGGATTCGTTGCTGGTCGCGCCCTGGGCGTTGCCCTGGTGCACGTGGTGCAGCTCGGGCATGGTGTAGGTGCGTGCCAGTTGATCGAGCCAGACGTCGGCGTCGAGCGGCATGGTTGTGCGGCCGGCGGCGCTATCCTGCTGTGCTTGCGCGAGGCTCTGATGCAGCTTTTCCAAATCGTCACGAACCAGGCCGAGCACTTGGCTGACCCGATCCTGGAATTGCAGGCCAACCAGCACCTGGGCGATTTCCTGGCCGACCGCTTGGCTTTCCTCGCGCAGATCACGAGAGGAATCGAGAAGGCTGGAGGTGGCGCCGCGAAAACGCTCGATCACCTGCTCGATGACCTGGCCGGAGTTGCTCACAGTGGCTTCGTCCTGCTCGGCGTACTGGCGGGAGATCGCCAGGGTGTTGGCGATGGCCGCGTTCACCGTTTCGACGGTTTCGCCGATGCGTTTGCCGGTTTCGCCGGACAGGCTGGAGAGCTTGCGGATTTCGTCTGCGACCACTGCGAAACCTCGGCCCACCTCGCCGGCGCGGGCGGCTTCGATGGCGGCATTGAGGGCTACCAGGTTGGTCTGCTTGGCGATATTGCCGACGTCCTGGGCCATCGTCCGCAATTGTTCGGTCAGCGCGGACAACTGCATGACTTCATGCAGCAGCGTTTCCTTGGTCGCCAGTGCCGCGCGCAGCGACGCGACTATGGCGTCCAGTTCGTGCTGGCTGGTGCCGAGCAACTCGACCAGACCGCTGTCTGCCGCGCCTTCCTGGGTAGTCGAGACGGCGCGCTCCACGCGCTGGGAAATATCGGCGAAGCGGGTGGCCAGGGCGGTAATCGCCTCTTCGGTGTGGCTGCGGGCGACTTCTATCTGTCCGGACCAGACCGGCAGCACGCCGCGGCATAAGGGCTCGAGCCCGCAACCGCAGGTGCCCTGGCTATCCCGTTGCCTGGCTGCTTGCAGTTCTCCGCCGATCGAATGCAGGGCACTGCGCAGGGCGCGGTTACGTGTGTGCTGGTAAATGGCCGCCGCCGAACCCAATGCCAGAAGTAGTGCTGCGAGCCCCAGGGGCTGGGAGTTGAGCCCTCCCGTAGCCAGTACGCAGGCGACGCCAATGGCTGTCAGCATTAGTGAAATCGCCGGCGTTCCTGTCGGGGATTGCTTGAGAGAGTCGGTTGTTTCACTCAATACGGATTCTCCGTCCAATGACCGGCTGCGGGTACCGGTTTGTCCTTCGTCGAAAGGTTGACGTCAAAATGCCAGTAAAGACCATGATGCAGACCCTGCCAAACGCTCTGCTATCGGTTTCGGCTGATTTTTCGGTAGGGGTTTGGGAAGTTGGGGTAGGCGGATTCCTACCCCTGCGTCATATGGAATTTCATGGCGGGTTGCAGCGCACAGGCTGCCGCGTAAGTTGGCGGCCTCGCTCATCGGTAGCGATTGGCCGAAACCGAGTTCGGGCTTGCTGTCGATAGCGGCCAGGATATTGCGCCGACAGACCTTATGCTGCTCGGCTGTGGTGCAAGCGTGGGTCCGTTGTCGGCGCCGGAGGATGGGGTCGAGCGGTATCGGCCTGGGCAAGGCTGCGTTGCAGTTTTTCCAGATCGCTGCGGACCAGGTCGAGCACCTGGGTGACATGCTCGCGGAAGCGCAAGCTGACCAGCACCTGAGTAATTTCCTGGCCGATGGCCTGGCTTTCCTCGCGTAGCTCGCGGGAGGACTCGAGAAGCGTGCTGGTCGCCCCACGGAAACGCTTGATGACGTGCTCGATGACCTGCCTGGAGTCCTCCACCGTGGTCCCGTCCTGCTCGGCATATTGGTGGGAGATCGCCAGGGAGCTGGCAATGGCGGCATTTACCGCCTCCACGGTCTCGCCGATGCGCTTACCGGTTTCGCCGGACAGGCAGGAAACTCGGCGGATTTCATTCGCGATCGTCGCCAAGCCCTGCTCTTCACGGTCGGCCAGGAGGGCGTCGAGCGCTACCCGGTTGGTCTGCTCGGCAATATTCCCGAGGTCCTGGGCCATTGCGCGCAGCTGCTCGGTGAGCCTGGACAGTTCCGCCACCTCATGTTGCAGCGCTTCTTTAGTGGCCAGGGCCGCGCGTAGCGAGACCACCGTCGCTTCCAGTTCTTGCCGGCTGTCGCCGAGCAGTAAAGCCAGTCCGCCGCGCATTGCCGTGCCGCTTTGGGCTGCCGCTGCGGCGCTCTCGACCCGCCGGGACATCCTGCCAAAATGATTGATCAGGGTGGTAGTGGTCTCTTCGGTAAGTGTGCGGGCGGCCTCGACCTGGCTGGCCCAGCTCGGCAGCGCGTCGCGGTAGGTCGATGCCTGTGCGCAACTACAGGTATGCCGGCCGCTCCGATCCGCGGTCGCTTGCGGTTTCGCGTTGTCCCGGCTGCGGTTGTGCGAGTGGTAGTAGAAGGCCGCAAGCGCGCCCAATGCCAGGATTAGCATGGCGAGCCTATCAGGCAGGAGTTGCGGTTCCCCGGTGGCCAGCACGCAGGCGGCGCCGAGCGCTGCCATGGCCAGGATGATCGAGGATGCTCCCACGGGGGATTGCTTGGAGGCGTAAGTGGTTTCGCTCAATCTCATTCTCCGGTGCCGGCTTTGACTGCTGCGCAGCGCCGGTATGTCTGCGTTGAAAAGTTGCCGGCAGAATTCCGACATAAGTTGATGATGCGGGCCATGGGCATGTATCGACCATCGGCCGATGCTGGTTCTCGAGTAGGCATGGCGGCGGTGTCGGTAGGCGGCCCCCTACTGGTGGCTGGGGCGCTGCCCAGGCAGGACGCAGAGGGGCTGAGCCCAGGTCAGGCGTCACTCGATAAGGTTTTGGCTCACGGCGTAGCGGACGATATCGGCATTGCTGGCGAAGCCCATCTTTTCCATCAGCCGCGCCTTATGGGTGCTGACGGTCTTGCTGCTGATCGCCAGCGTCTCGGCGATTCCGCTCACGCTGGTGCCAAGGGCGAACAGGCGGAGTACCTGGAGTTCACGCTCGGTGAGTTTGTCCTGATAGCTCTGTTGCATCGGGCTGCTGGCTTCGAGGGCGATGTCTTCGGCGATTTGCGGGTCGATGACGCGCGCGCCGGAAGCGGCGCGGCGGACCGCCCCGAGCAGAATCTCGGGCATGCAGGTCTTGCATAAGTAGCCGGTGGCGCCGACCCTGAGCATGCGCTGGGCGATTTGCGGCTCGTTGTGCATGCTCAGCATCAATATTTTTTGCGCCGGATAATGGGCGCGAATGTGCATGATCAGATCCTCGCCGCTGAGGCCGGGCATGTTCATGTCCAGCAGCAGCACGTCGATATCGCCCCGATGCAATCGCTCCAGCGCCACGGCGCCGTTTTCCGCCTCGGCGACCACCTCTAGGTCGTCGGTCAGGGCGAACAGTTGTTTCAATCCCTCACGCATGATGGCGTGGTCATCGACAATCAGCAGGCGAATTCTTTTGAGCATGGTTCCTCGCTGCTCGGGAGAGCGAATCCCAATAAACATGGCTGGACAATCCATAGGGTGTTTGTCTGTCGTGGATAAAACCATCGGCTGCTGCTGGTTTTTGGGTAGGGCGTTTCTGAGGGCGGGTAGGCGGTTGGCTGGTACCCTCATGCGGATGGGTTTCGCCCGTCGACCGGCGGCCGTTCTTGAGAGGGGCAGCGATGTCGACAGGTTGTCGTCGCCGGTATGTGGTTGAGGGCGGGCCGGGACACGGAGTCTCGAATGGGAGCCCGGTGCGTTTTTGCCCAGTGCGCTGCGGTTCGGCCGCGCCTCGGTTTTCCGGCGGCCTGTCAGGCGCGGAACCGCCCGACCAGTTGGGCCAGGTTCTGGGAGAGCGCGGACAGGTTCACGCTGGCCCGGGTGCTCTGCTCCGAGGTTCGTGCCGCTTCATTGGACAGCTCGCGGATATCGCTGATATTGCGCGCGATCTCCTCGGTCGCGCAGCTTTGCTCTTCGCAGGCCGTGGCGATCTGCGCAGCCATGTCGTTGATGCATGCCACCGAGTCGCCAGTGGCGGACAGCACGGTATCCACACCGGCCGCTTGCTCGACGCTGTCGCGCGCCTTCGCGCTTCCCGAATGCATGGCCTTGACCGCGTTCTGCACGCCGCCCTGCAGGCGCTCGATCATTTGCTGGATGTCTTTGGTCGCGTCCTGGGTGCGCGCGGCCAGGGCGCGCACCTCGTCGGCGACCACGGCGAAACCGCGCCCCTGCTCGCCGGCACGGGCCGCTTCGATGGCGGCATTCAGGGCCAGCAGATTGGTCTGTTCGGCGATGCTTTTGATCACCGCCAGCACCGCGCCGATATTGCCGGTTTCCTGCTCGAGGGTCTGAACGGTGTCGGACGTATTTTCCAACTCCAGGGCCAGCTGGCGAATGGCATGGATGGTCGCATTGGTCACCTGGGCACCTTCGTGCGACTGGCTCTTGGCGCTACGCGCGGCGTCCGCGGCATTTTGCGCATTGCGCGCCACCTCATGCACGGCGGCGCTTATCTCGGTAGCCGCGGCGCTGACCAGATCCACTGCGGCATGTTCGCTATTGATCAGGCGGCTGTTGGCCTCGGCCATGCCCGCCAGGTGTTCGGCCGAGCCCGCTACTTCGCCGGTGACCCGGCTGACTTCCTTGATCAGCGGTTGGAGCGTATCGAGGAAGCGGTTGAAGGCCTGGCTGAGTGCGCCGAGTTCGTCGCGCGACTGCACGTCCAGGCGCTCGCGCAGGTCGCCGTCGCCATCGGCGATCTGCTCGATACGTCGCAACAGGTTGTGCAGCGGGCGCACCACCAGCAGTGGAAAACCGAAGGTCAGCACGGCGCAGATCAGCAGGCCGATGACGATGATCAGCGCCTGTTGCTGGCTGCGCTTGTAGCTCAGGCTGATGGCGTCCGCCCCCTCGCTATTGGCGAGCGTGTCTTCCAGTTCGCCAAGCTTGTCGATCGGGTCGCGCATGGCCCCGAACTGTGCCTCGCTGTCGCTATGGCTGGTTCGAGAGGCAGCGGCGGGGTCGGTGTCGGCCAGTTGCAGGACCTTGCCGGAGGTTGCCTTCCATTGGGCGAAGTTGCGCTCGAATTCGGCGACCAGCGCCAGCGCCTCGCTGCTCGGTTGCATGTCGGCGTATTTACGTACGCGGTCGTAGGCCTGCTGGATATTCTCCGCATGGGCGGCCCGGAGTTCTGCGGCATGCTCTTTAGCGCCTTCATCGAGCAGGCTGCGCTCGGCGACGAAGGCCTGGTACAGGTCGCGATCGGCGTTCAGCAGCAAGCTGATGGCCGGCAGGTGGCGGTTGGTCAGGCGGGTGCTGGCGTCGGCCACCTGGCTGATGCCCTGCATGCTCAAGAGGCCCATGCAGATCAACAGCGCGGCGAGCAGGGAAATTGGCAGAGCGATCTTCCAGCGGAGTTTGAGGTCAGCGAATAGCTGCAACATGGGAGGCACTCCATATGACGAGCGGCCATATGCTGAGTCTAGTTGTGCTTGGCGAGGGTTCTAAGGCCGGTTGTCGGGTTCCCGGGGCGGCACTGGATCGCTGCCTCCGATTTAGGGGAGCGCCGGCCCCGCGGATATCGTTATCGGTGGCTGCTGGTCGTGCCGTCCTCGACGTGGGGCAGGGCGCTATGCAGCTGTCGGAGCGGATGGAGAACGATCGAGCGCAACAGGAACAGCAAGATGGCGAGAACCGTCAGGTCCAGCAGCACGGATCCTGCGAGGGGGCTTATAGGGCCGTCGGCCGTCATCGGTAGGGTTCCGCTTGCAGCGACCATGGTTATACCGCGGTCCTGGCCGGTATTGAGCGTTGATGTAGCGGTCGCGAGGGGCGCGGCGGTGTTCGATGCGCGTAGCCCAGAGTGGAGTCCGCTCCGTTCGCTGGCTACCCGGGTGTGCTCCTCGCCGCATAGATAGATGCAGGAGATGGCGGCGCTGAGGATGAGCGCGACCATGACGGCATGGCGTCCCGCGCTGTTCTTCGGGCTTGTATCGCTCATGTTCCAGACCTGCCTTGAGTTATCCGGGGGCTAGCCCGGAACCTGAATAGGTTGGATTCCTTGTCGTTCTAGCGGTAGGGAAAAAACGCTATCCCCGCCAGAAGCGGGGATCCATGATCGACCTTGCTATGCGGGGGACGCATAACCAGCGAAGCACGGGCTCCTTTCCCAGGAGTAGCAAATGTCCTGCCGATACGCCCTGCAGGGTGTACGGGCGAACCTGGTGGCGGGACAGTGGGGCAAGGATGCATGCGCGCAAATCCAGAGACCATCGGCGGGGGCTGATTCTTAAGTAGGGGGGCGTCCTGGTTGGGTAGGGGATGACTGATGCGGGCGCGCAGGATGCAGCAAGTGTCCGTCGATTCGCCCTGAAGCGCTTGTGCGGGCGCGCCAGTGTCCGGGGAAATCGCAAGGATCCGGATGGGCCGATCGCAGCATTGGATACGATCACTGTCAGCCATCCCCTACCTGTTTCGGGTTCTTCCCTACCCAAGAATCAGCCCCCGCCGATGGTCGCTGCACCTATGTAAATGCATTCTTGGCTCTCGCTTGCAACGAGCTCTTCGGTAATCCGAAGTGCCGGCATTCGATGCTGAGTGGCGTTAGCTCAGTTTTTTAAGAGCGCTATACGGACATAGCCAAGTGCGTCCGTGAAAGCCTGGAAAGCCCATGCTTGCCACATTCCGATGTGTCGTGCGGTCGCAGTTCTTTGCAATGGCGAATTAAAGAGACCGTAGCGCCCGGGTACCCACCGGGGCGCAAAAGCCGCCGATCTGGAGTTTCTGTCCCCTGCCAGGGGAAAGCGGAATCCGATCCGTGCGTGCTACTCGATGACAAGTAGGAGTGGCTGCGATGTCGCAAAAAGGTTTCACCCTGATCGAGCTGATGGTGGCCCTGGCCGTCCTGGCGATCTTGCTCGGCATCGCCGTTCCCTCGTTCGGCAGCATGATCCGCGATAGCCGAGCTTCGACCCTGGCCAGCGAGCTGCAAGGGGCGCTGCAACTCGCCCGCTCGGAGGCGGTCAAGCGCCGCCAAAGCGTCGTGGTGTGCCGCAGAAAGCCTGGCGAAAGCAGTTGTCAGAACGGCGCGGACTGGACCACTGGCTGGCTGATCCAGCAAAGCGGCGGCGATGTGATCAAGGTCTGGGACAGCGCGCAGGGGCTGGCGGTCTCCGGCCCGAACGCCGGGGTGACCTTTCGCAGCAACGGCATGGCCGGTGCCGCTAGCAATTTTGCGGTGACGCCCAGTGGCTGCAGCGGTAAGCAGAAACGGGCAATTGCTGTCTCTGTGACCGGTTCCAGCACCCTGGGACAGGACGTATGCGAATGAGCGCTTTCTCTCCTGTCGCCCAGCGTGGCACCACGCTGATCGAAGTCCTTATCGCCCTTGTCGTGCTTGCCATCGGCCTGCTCGGGATGGCGCTGCTGCAAGTCACCAGCGTGCAGAGTAACCACAGCGCTTATTACCGCTCGCAGGTGAGCCTACTCGCCAGCGACCTGGCCGATCGGATGCGTGCGAACCGCGCCGCCGCACTGACCGACGCCTACGTATTCGATTATCCGACCTCATCCGGCCCCCACTCGGTGAGCGGCACCCAAGCGCAGAAAGATAAAGCCGAATGGTTGAACACGCTCGCCCAGGCGCTACCGGAAGGCACCGGCAAAGTCGAAAAGAGCGGCACCCTGGTGACCATATCCGTGCGCTGGAACGATAACCGTGGGCGGATAAAGCCAACCGCTAGCACCGAGAAAGCCGCCAGTGCCGAGAAAACCGACAGCACCGATACCGGTGTTGAAACCTTCGTCTACCGGACCGAAATATGACCCGCTCATCGACGCCTCGCCAGCAAGGCTTTTCGCTCGTCGAATTAATGATCGCCATGGTCCTCGGCCTGTTGCTGATGGCTGGCGTATTGCAGACGTTTCTCTCGAGCAAGCAGACCTACAGTACCAATAACGCACTTGCCCGCGTTCAGGAAAACGGTCGCTTTGCCATGGAGTTTCTCACCAATGACATTCGCAACGCCGGGTACAGGGGCGAATGTATGTCTTCGCTGAAGAACTTACTCAATGAGTTGAGTAGTAAATATAACGCCGATTATTTCGATCTGAACCAGGCCGTAAGTGGGAAAAGTGATCTGTATCCGAAGGGCCGCATCGCTGGCGATGTGATTCATATCAAGTATGCGGCCAATGTACCGGGGGTGACGGCGAGCGGTAATACTGCGGCTAGTGCAAATGCCATTAGTCTGACGGCGGCGAGTGGTATCGCCAAAGATACAATAGTCATTGTCTCCGATAGTTTCGGCTGCGATATGTTTCAGAATCGCAACAATGCCAATGCCAAATCGTTGTCGCGGGGTAACTCAGGTTCGCCAGGTAATAAAAATCCTGCTAAAGAAGAGTTCAGTCACGCCTATGACGCCTCCATGGAAATTCTCAGGTTGCAAAGTGCGACCTATTACATAGGTAGCGGCGCTAACAACCTCTCTTCGCTTCGGCGCATTGGTTTTACGACCGGTACAGGAGTCGATGAAATATTGGTCGAGGGCGTTCAGGATATGCAGATTCTATACGGTATCGCGGGCAGCGACAGACGAGTTGAAAGTTATGTACCGGCTGCCAGCGTGTCCAATTGGGATAACGTCGTATCCGTTCGCGTTTATCTATTAGTTGTCAGTGCCGAGACCAATGTGCTTCCGGAAAATCAAATCATTAAGTTCAATGAAAAAGACGTAACCATTCAGAATCGCCGCCTGGCGCAAGTGTTCTCGACCACTATCGGAATTCGTAATCGCCTGCCATGAATAAATCCATGACCGCATTACCAATCAATAACCAACGCGGGGCGACGTTGATCATCGCTCTGATCATGTTGCTGTTGTTGACCATCATTGGCTTGAGCAGCATGCGCGGTACCTCGCTGCAAGAAAGCATGGCCGGCAATATGCGTGACAGCAGCCTCGCTCTTCAGGCCGCGGAAGCTGGCCTGCGCAAGGGCGAAGACTTAGTGGATGGAAAAAATCTCGATGACCTCCGGGACATAGTCGCTCTGAGCGGCACTTATACCAGCTTTCCAGGAGTCGCTACCGCGCCCGCCTATCGCATCACAAAGCTGAGCGAGATGCGTCCAAGTATCGATCCTCAGGATCCGATCATAGGCGTCCTTGTTCGAGTGGAAACCGACGGTTATGGCATGGCGCTCAGCTCCGATAATAGCGCTGCTTCCAAGATCAAGCTCCGTTCGGTTTTTCTGGTGAAATGATGAACGACCAGCCGCCTTATAAGTCCTTTTCGGGAGTCGTAGTGATGGACAGCCTCGCACGTCGATACAAACTGCTGCATACAGGCCTGGCCTTTACGATGTCGTTGGCGATCGCTTGCGCTTCGACCGCTCGGGCGGATGTTGCCCAATCGCCACTCTTGTTGGGCGGCGGCAACGTACCAGGCAATCTGGCGTTGGTACCTTCGGTGGAGTGGCCAACCATTATCAGTATGGCCAACCTTGGCGATTACTCCGTCAGCAATAAATATGTCGGCTATTTCGATGCGGATAAATGCTACGACTATGAACATGATTCGAAGCATGAAGATCACCGCGACAGCCATTTTTTCCCCAAGTCTAAAACCAGTAATCGCAGCTGTACCGGTAAGTTATGGAGTGGGAATTTTCTTAACTGGGCGACGACCCAGACCATCGATCCTTTTCGTAGTGCATTGACCGGTGGTTATCGTGTCAAAGATACGAAAAAGGAAACCTGGTTGGAGAAGGCCAGGCATACGGGACAGAATGAGAGTGGTGCGCGGGCACTTTCGGGAAGCGCTGTGGTGAATGGTGCGACACCAGTGAATTGGAGCGGCTTCAAGACGCGACTCGCCGGTTTGGGTAATCGCATGCGTTTTACATTGGATGGTGACTTGAGCGGAGAGGCCAGCGAGTACAAATCGGGCACCGATCTTTCCGACAATGGAAGTAGCGTATATGAAGTTTACGTGCGGGTGAAAGTGTGCGACCCGACCGTTGGCCTGGAAGGGAACTGCAAACGCTACGCAAAAGGCTACAAGCCCGAAGGGCTGATACAGCAATATTCCAGTGATATTCGTTACAGTGTTTTCAGTTACTTGAATGATCACGATGTATTTCGTGATGGCGGCGTGTTGCGTGCCAAGCAAAAATTTGTTGGCCAAACCGTTCGTGCTCCAGGGGTGGCCGGCAATCAAAACAATACAGCGCATGAGTGGGATGCCACTTACGGCACTTTCGTAAAAAACCCTGATGCGAGCGATGCTAATAGTACTAATGCCGCCATTGCTGACAGCGGTGTTATTAATTACCTGAATAAATTCGGTCAGATGACCGGCAAGAACCATAAAAGTAAAGACCCGGTCAGTGAGCTGTTCTATACGGCCCTTCGCTATTTCAAGAATCAGGGCAACGTATCGGCATACTCCACCCTCGCTGGTGATGCGACCACCCGCTATGAACTTGCCGATGGCTTCCCGGTCATTACCGATTGGGGCAACGATCCGATTCAATATGCTTGTCAGAAGAACGTGATTCTCGGCATCGGCGACACCAATACCCACCGCGACAAGAACCTTCCTGGGAGTACCAGCAATTCCCAGGAGCCGGCAATGCCGAGCGAGGTCAGTTCGGACAATACCATCGATGTGGCAAAAGCGACGCAGAAGGTGGCCGAGCTTGAGGGCATCACCATCAGTACCCCCTTCAATAACAATCGCTTGAGCTCCGCCTATATCGCAGGCCTGGCCTATGACGCCCACACCAAGGATCTACGCCCGGGTACGACGTGGGCGGGCAAGCAGACCGTCTCCACATACTGGGTCGATGTTCGTGAAAACGAAACACTGGCCGGAAAAGCCAGCAACCAATACTGGCTCGCTACCAAGTACGGCGGTTTTAAGGTGCCTGAAAAGTTTGGTGATCCTTATGAACGCAGCGAGGCACTTTCTGAGGATTGGTGGCACACCACGGCGGATATGTTAAGTAGCGACTATCCCCGCCCCGATAACTTCTACGTGGCGAGCGACGCGACCCGGATGGTCGAAAGCTTGAAGCTGGCGTTCGCGCAAATCGCCAAAGAGGTGGAAAGTACCACGGCGTCGCTGGCCACCAACTCGACTCGCCTGAATACCGATACGGCGGTATTTCAATCGCAGCTCAACAGTAAACGTTGGAGCGGCGATCTTCTGGCAAAACGAATCGTCGATGGTGAGGTGGAGGCAAAGGCCAGTTGGAGCGTCGCCAGCACGTTGGATAGCCTCTCCGATATCGCAGCGCGGAAAATCTTTACCAGCGCGCCGCCCACCGAAGACGCTGCCGATGGTCCATTGCGCTCGACCGAGGGCATCGATTTCACTTGGAGCGATTTGAAGGAAACGCAGCGTGCCGGATTTCTCAAAGCGGGCGAGGCGGATAGCTCCGCTGCAGAGCTACGTGTGGCTTTCCTACGTGGCGATCGTTCGTTGGAAATTACCGATGAGAATGCGGACCAGCCTTTTCGCCAACGTGCCGGCCGCCTGGGTGACATAGTCAACTCGGACCCCCAGTTCATCCATCAGCAAAACTTCGGTTACGCCGGCCTGACTTGGAACGATGGCGCCGTGGGTAAAGCTTATGCCGCCTTCCGTGCATCCGATGCTTATAAAGGCCGTACGCCCATGGTCGTCGTCGGTGCCAACGACGGTATGCTGCATGGCTTCGATGCCAGGGTCAGTGCAGATTCCTCGAAAAACGGTGGAGGCGAGTTATTCGCCTATGTGCCCAACAACGTACTGGACACATTGATCGATCTGACCGAGCCGGCCTATTCCCACCGCTATTACGTCGATGGCACGCCGCGCATTTCCGATGCCTGGTTGGGCAACGACGGTTGGCGCACCATGGTCGTAGGTACTACGGGGGCGGGCGGTAACAGCGTATTCGCTCTGGACATCACCGACCCTGGCAGCATGTCCAGCGACAGTGTGATGTGGGAGTTCACACACCCGAGCATGGGCTACACGGTTGGCCAGCCGGCACTGGTCGCGCTGCCCAACCAGAAATTCGGAGTTATCGTCAGCAGCGGCTATCACGACAGCACGCCCGCTAATGGCAAGGTGTGGATTCTCGACGCCGCCGACGGCAGTGTGATCAAGGAGTTCACCTTGGCCACTACGGGTGGCCTGGGTGCCCCGTTGGTTGCCGATACGAACTCGGACCAGATTGTCGACCGCATCTATATCGCCGATACCCAGGGCAACCTCTGGCGACTGGACCTGAACGGTAATAGCGCAGTCAGTTGGGGTATCCCCGGTACGCTCAATGCCAATCCACTGTTCATTGCCAAGGACGACGAGGGTACGCGGCAAGCCATCACCGCGCCGCTGTCAGCCGCCTTCAACGACAAAAGGCAGCCCATGGTGTTCTTCGGCACCGGCAGCTTCTACCGTACCGGCGATAACGAGATTCCGGAAAATCCCGCGGTAGAGAGCTTCTACGGGATTATCGACAATGGGCTGTTGATCGATGGGCGTGACGATCTGCGAGAACAGCAAATCATCAAGGAAAGTACGCTGAGCAACGGTGACAAGACCCGCGCCATCACCCAGAACGCGTTGCAGGACGGCGACAAGGGTTGGTATCTGGATCTTGCCTGGCAGACGGGCGAGGGGGCCACGGGGGCAAAGGGCGAGCGCGTCGTTGCCAAGGCCTCATTGCGTAGCGACCGGGTGATTTTCACCACCATGACCCCTTCTGCGGATCCATGCGCTTTCGGCGGAACCAGTTGGATCATGTCCGTGGCTTTAACGAGCGGTGGCCGTCTCGGCTACGTGTATTTCGATACTAACGGCGACGGTGTGCTGGATAGCAAAGATCTAATCACCGGTGATGGCGATGGTATTCCCTCGTCAGGCTATTCGGATGAGGGTGTTGGCGTGCTCAAAGGCACAGCACAAGTCGAAACCGGGGAGGTTGCGTTGCTATGTTTCGCCGGTTCGAACGGCTCCACGCCACAATGTATTGAAAACCCCGACCCCATAAAACGCGGCCGCCAATCCTGGCACGAAGTGAGGACCAACTGATGATTAGCGCTATCGGCAGGTCCAATCTGGCTCCGACACCACGGAGCCTGCTATCACGAAACCGCGGCTTCACCCTGATCGAATTGATGATCGTGGTCGTCGTTATTGGCATCCTGGCCGCGATCGCCTATCCCTCTTATCAGGAGTATGTGCGCAGGGCCAAGCGCGTGGATGCGCAAGGCGTGTTGCTGGAGTTGGCGCAATTTATGGAGCGGCACTATACCGCCAACGGTACTTACCTGACCGCTGACGATAAGGCTCCCGACTTGCCGTTCACCGCAGCGCCCAAGGACGGCACCAACAGCAACTACGACCTGAGCTTCGCCGCCAAACCGACCGCCAGCGGCTACACCTTGCAGGCGGTACCCAGGGGCTCCATGGTCGGCGATAACTGCGGGACCTTGACCCTGACCAATACGGGGGCCAAAGGGCAAGCCGCGGGTGCCACCCTCGCCGAGTGTTGGCGGCGCTGATCCAAGCACGGATGCGGGAAGCTCAGGCTGCTGGTGTCGCGACACCAATAGTCTGGCGCTTCTTTTAGTGGGGCGGCCTGTTAACCTCGGTGCTTGCGTCAAGGTCAAGCGAGGCTGAAGCGGAGCGCTGTTCCGCCCCCGCAAGCCTGGCGTTTAGCCGATAGTTGACGCGGCCCTCAGGACAGCCCTTGCGTCATGACGTAGCGGACGATATCGGCGGTGCTGGTAAAGCCCATCTTTTCCATCAGGCGTGCTTTGTGGGTGCTGACGGTCTTGTGGCTGATCGCCAGTTCCGTGGCGATCGCCGTGACGCTGAGGCCGCGGGCGAGTAGGCGCATGATCTGCAGTTCGCGGCTGGTCAGTTCGTCATGCGGATTGTCCGCAGCCGGCCCGGTGGCAGCGAATGCGATCTGCTCGGCGAGTTCGGCATCGATGAAGCGCCCGCCAGCGGCCACCCGGCGGACGGCCACCAACAGGGTTTCCGGGTCGCGGTCCTTGGTCAGATAGCCGGCCGCACCGGCCTTGAGTGCACGCTGGGCGATGGGCACTTCGTTGTGCATGCTCAGTACCAGGATCGGCAGTTGCGGATAGTGGCTGTGGACCCGGAACAGCAGATCCTCGCCGCTGATGCCCGGCATGCTCATGTCCAGTAGCAGCAGGTCGACATCGTTCTGCCGCAGCCGTTCGAGCAGCACTGCACCGTTTTCCGCTTCGCCGACTACATTCAGGTCGCCGGCCAGGGCGAAAAGCTGTTTCAACCCTTCGCGCATGATTGCGTGGTCATCAGCGATCATCAGTCGAATCATGGGGCCTCGGGGAGATCTGTAAAGGGATGTGTAATTGAACACGAGTACCTTGCCCAGGGGTACTGTCTATGTTCACTGCACCTCCAAGCATGTGGCCGCGTTCACGCATTCCGAGCATTCCCAGGGTGCCCGATCGTGTTTGCTTTGGATCGAACCCCCTGCCGTCGTCGCGTACCTCGATCAAAACCTCATCGCGACTCGGTTTCAAGTGGATTTCCACGCGGTTGGCGCGGGCGTGTCGGGCGACATTGGTCAAGGATTCCTGAATGACCCGGAAGGCCGCGGTGGCGCGCTCGTTATCGAGTTCCAGGCGGGCTCTTGGCGCTTTCAACTGGCAAGCGATACCGGTGTTCCGCGAGAATTCGGAGACCAGCCACTCGAGCGCCGAGGTCAGGCCCATGTCGAGGGCTGCGGGGCGCAGGCTGGTCGCCACGTTGCGCACCACCTGGATGGTTTCGTCGACCCGCGTCATCAGTGTCTGCACGGCGTCCACCAGCAGCGGCAGGTCTTTGCCGAATTGCAGGCGTAGCAGGGAAATGCCCATGCGCAGCGCGGTGAGTTGCTGACCCAGTTCGTCGTGAATTTCCCGGGCCATGCGTTTGCGTTCCTCTTCCCGTATGGTTTCACGGCGGCTGGACAGCAGGCGCAGTTGCGCATTGGATTCCTGCAGGCGCCGTTCCGCCGCGCGCATGGCGCTGATGTCGCGGCCGATCGAAAGGATGCTGACGAGTTGCCCCTGCCGATCGCGCTCGGGTACCAGGCGGGCCTCGAAACGGGTTGCATCGGTGCCGGCAGGGGCATCGATGACCACCTCTTCTTTGGCAGCTTTGCCGGTTCGCGCTATGCGCGCGAGGGTTTTGCGGAAGGTGTGGGTCGCCGTTAGCCAGGGTAGGACTTCATCGGGGCCTTTGCCGAGCAGCTTATCCAGGGATTTGCCGAGTATGGCTTGGGTCGCCGGGTTGGCGTAAATGAAGCGGCCCTGTAGATCGAAGCGGGCGACGACATCCGGGCTGTTCTCCACCAGGGCGCGGAACTCTTGCTCGCGGACGTGCAGCGTGCGTTCGGCATGCTTGCGCTCGGTGATGTCGCGGAAGATGCCGACGATCCTCTGGATGCGCCCCGAGGCGCTGCATACCGGGATCAACGTCGAGTGAAAAATCCGCTGTCCGATGGGCAGGTTTAACTGGATTTCCTCGTCGATCGGCGACCAGCTGTCCACGCAGTGCTGAAACTTGGCAATCGCCCTGGCCGCGGCGGTCGCTGGCAGCGTTTCCTCGATGGTCCTGCCGATCAGCTCGGCGCGCTCCATGCTCGCGCCACGTTCGAGGGCCGGATTGACCTCGATGATGCGGAAGCATTTATCTGCGACCACCTCCAGGAGGAACAAGGGGTCCAGGGAGTTATCGAAGATATCCCGATAGCGTTGTTCGCTCTCGAGCAGCAAGGCTTCGGCGCGTTTGCGCTCGATGGCGATGGCGGCCAGGTGACTGGCCTGATGAACCAGCCTGAGGTCGTCTTCGGTCGGCAAACCCGGTTGGCGCAGATAGATGCAGAAGGTCCCCAGTACCGCGTCGCTGGAGTCCAGGATCGGCTCCGACCAGCAGGCACGCAGCCCGGCCGCGCCGGCCCGTTCGCGGAAGGCGATGCAGTCCGGGTGAGTGAGCAGGTCTTCGGCGATGATCGTGGTTCCGCGCCAAGCGGCGGTGCCGCAGATACCCACGCCTTCGCCGATCTCGACCCGGCCGAGGGACTCTATGTAGTCGGGCGACAGGCTGGGGGCCGAGCCGGCGATCAGATGGCGACCATCCTCGTCCATCAACATGATGCTGGCCAGACAGTCCGGACGCGCTTGTTCGACGTATTGGGCGACGAGCTCCAGCACGTCCGCTAGCTGGGCTCCGTGCGCCAATTGCTCGAAAATCCGCAGGCGGGCTTCCTCCAGGCGCTCATGACGCTTCAGGGCGGTGATGTCGTAGCCTTTTCCCAGAACACTGACGACTTCGCCATTCGCATCGCGTTCGGCGATCAGCTGAATGGCATGTATGACCATTTCCCCGGTCTGTGGGCATCGCCATTCCTGGACGGTTTCCAGCGGCTCTCCGGTGGCGATCACTTGGCGTATCAGCGCCTCGTGTTCAGCGGCGGTAATGTCCCCGCCGTGCCAGCTGTTTTCGAGCGGGCATTGCAGAGCCTTGGCGGCCGGGATGCCGGTTTCCCGTTCGAACGCCGGGTTGACATAGGTACGCTGGCAATTCAGGTCATAGCGGATGATCAGGTTCAACGAGTTTTCCGCCAGGGCGCGGAACTGTTGTTCGCTGGCCAGCAGACGGTTTTCCATGCGTTTGCGTTCACTGACGTCGCGACTGATGGCGGCGATGCGGTAGATGTTGCCGTGTGCGTCGAATATGGGAATGAAGTTTGAATGGATGGTTAAGAGGCCAGTGGGTAGCTCTATGTCGCCTTCCCATTCGACTGGTTTACCGCAGGCCAGGCAATGCTTGAGACTTGCCATGACCCTATCGCTGGCTTTGGGGGCGAGCTCGCCAAGATACCGGCCGATCAACTGCTCGCGGCGCAACCCCGAGGTACGCTCGAAGGCTGTATTGACCTCAATGTGGCGAAAGCGTTGATCCGCCGTCACCTCCAACAGATAGAGGCTGTCCGACGTGTATTCGAAGATTTCGCGGAAGCGTTGCTCGCTGTCTTGCAGGGCCGCTTGTAGTTGCTTGCGTTCGCTGATGTCGCGGGCCAACTCCAGGCTGTAACTCTCACCGTCGAGTTCGAGGTAGGTGATGCTGAGTTCGACCGGAAAGATACGGCCGTCCTTGGTTTGGTGGCGGCTTTCGATGATCTCCGGCGGCCGATCCGGATGGTCGTCGTGCCAATCCGCCAGGATCTGCTCGTTGGTCCAGTCCGGATCTATTTCGCCCACGGTCATGCTCAGCAGTTCTGCACGGCTATAACCCAGGCTTCGGCACGCCTCATCGTTGACATAACGGAAGCGCGCCTGGCGGTCGATCAGGTAGGCGGCCTCGTGCATATGGCTGAGGGCGAGGTGCATCAGCGAGAGGCGCTCTTCGACCATGATAAGGCGACTGAGGTCTTCGATCTGGGCGACCAGATACTGAGGGGCGTCGTCCTTCGCGCGTACCGAACTGACCGTCAGGCGCATCCGGAGATAGCGGTCGTCGCGGTTGCGGTAGCGCTTTTCCAGGCGCAAGTAGGGTACTTCGCCGGCTACCAGGGCTTGGTGGCCGGCGAGTTCCCCGGGGAGGTCGTCCGGATGGGTGAGGGCCTGGCTGGAAGTTTGCTGCAGCTCCTCCTCGCTGTAACCGAGCAGCTCGCAAAGGTAACGGTTGGCGCGCAGCCAGCGGCCATCGACGGTCAGCAGGGCCATGCCGATCGCGGCGGAGTCGAACGCCTTGCGGAAGCGTTCCTCGCTTTCCCGCAGCGCCTGTTCGATACGCTTGCGCTCGCTGATATCGTGCAGGAAACCGAACCAGAGAATCGCGCCGTCGGCTTCACGCGTTGGTTTGGAGCGGCCCTCGAGCCAAATTTCGCCCTTTTGCGGATGACGAACCCGGTATTCGCATTGCCAGAGGGTAAGCGTGCGTGCCGATTCGGCGAGCGATTCCTGCACCCGGGCGAGATCCTCGGGGTGGACGCGGTCGAAGAGGACGCGGGCATCCCGCTGCAGTTCGTCCACGGTCACGCCATAGCATTGTTCGTAGCCCGGCGAGGCCCAAGGCATGGAAACCGCGCCGTTAGTGTCCAGGCGAAAGGTGCCGATAATGCCTGGTGCGGTTTCGACGATGCGCTGCAGCCATTGATTTTCTTCGAGCTGCTTATCCAGGCCCTTAGGGGCTTCCACCCGGACGATCTCCGCCAGTGCCAGGTCTCCGACGGCAACCAGCTTGCTGCGCCCGTGCACCAGGCTGCCATCCTTGTGCCAATAGCGCAGCTCGAGCGGAAAACCCGAGGCGGTCGGGGTATGCAGCCGGTCGCGATCAGCGGGGTGGAGGAAGTCGATCAAGGCTTTGCCGGGCAAGCCGGCACGGGCGTAACCGAGCAGTTCGGTGAAGGCGTCATTGACCTTCAGTATCCGGCCCTGCTCATCGAGCAGCAGCATAGCGGATGATGCCAGATCGAAGATGGCCTCGAACAACTGGGATGGTGCCGTCGGTGTGGCTAGGTCATCCTCTGCCCTAGAGAACACGCCCTGTACTTCGCTCAATATGAGTCGCCTCTGGTTTCATCGGCGCCTCGCTGTCTTACAAGGCCAGGCGATGCCGAAGAAATGCTATTAGTCCTGTCTGACTAACACCTGACGATCCCTGTATCGGTGCATCCGCGAGTGGCGGACTGCCGCTGAGCCACTGGGGCTTTCTATCATACGCGCTGCAGTGGTGAGTCACTTTGCCATAAGTAGCAGTTCGGTGATCGCATAAACCCGGCAGATGGCTACCATTACTACCTTGTTTCGCGGCCTTCTCGAATCGTCTACGACTAAAGGATAGTACCGGATCAATCATGATAGAGATTGAAGGGGGGAGGGGCGATGTTAGGTCGGGATAAAGCTGTTCAGGCAAACGCTGAAAAACACCTAAAGGCCTGACGGATAAGCCCGCCCCGGGCGGGGGCAGTCCTCCTCGACTCGCCTCGTGCCATGGCAACCCATCGTCCTGCTGATCGGCGTCTGGGCGCGACCGGCGAGCCCGCTTCGGGCGCGCTTATGCCTGAACCAAACAACCCTTATCGCGAATAAATCAAAAATATAACTTGCGCGCAAAATACATGCGGAGTAACTTTCGTTCCATGGAAATGACTTGCGCGCTAAATATTTGCGCTAATAATTTATCGAGCAATCAAGCCGATTCGTGGAGATCCATCATGAAAGCCCTCGTCGCTTTCGCTGCAACCCTCGTTCTTGCTGCCCCGGTGCTGGCTGACAGCCAACCGCAGGACGGCAAAGGCCTGTATCCGCAATGGTTGATCAACCACGAAGGTTGATCGCCGCCGCTAACGCAAGACCACTAACTGAAGCATCCCTAACCAAACCATCGTTACTTACAGAGGATTACCCCATGTCGATTCAAACCATCGCTTACCGTGCCTACGCAGAAGCTACTGGCGGCCGTGACGGCCGCGCGATTTCCTCCGACGGCGTTCTCGACGTCGCCCTGACCACCCCGAAAGAACTCGGTGGCGCCGGCGGTCAAGGCACCAACCCGGAGCAATTGTTCGCCGCCGGCTACTCGGCCTGCTTTATCGGTGCGATGAAGTTCGTTGCCGGGCGCGACAAGCTGGCGATGCCGGCCGACGCCTCCATCGAAGGCGTGGTCGGCATCGGCGCGATCCCCAACGGCTTCGGCATCGAAGTCGAACTGCGCATCAGCCTGCCGGGCATGGACCGCGAACAGGCGCAAACCCTGATCGAGCGGGCGCATATCGTCTGCCCTTACTCCAACGCCACCCGCGGCAACATCGACGTCACCCTGACCCTGCTCGACTAAGCAATCGCCCGGCCGCTGCCAGCCAGCGGTCCGCCTCAAGGAGCCCGTGCATGAACATCAAACAACGTCTATCGATCGCCGTCCTCGCCCTCGCCGTCAACAGCGCCTTCGCGGCCGGCAGCCCAGGGGTGGAGCGCAACACTCAGGGCTTCCTCGACGCCCTGGCCGCCGGTGGCGGCAAACCGCTCGAGCAGATGACCCCGCAAGACGCCCGCGCCGTGCTGGTGGGCGCGCAGGCCGGGGTTCAGGTCGATCTGTCCGGAATAGAAGTCGCCGACAAGACCATCAGCGTCGACGGCCAGTCGATCGCCCTGAAGGTCGTGCGTCCGGCGGGTGTTGCGGGCACGCTGCCGGTGTTCATGTACTTCCATGGCGGCGGTTGGGTGCTCGGCGATTATCCGACCCACGAACGCCTGATCCGCGACCTGGTGGTGGGTTCCGGCGCGGCGGCGGTGTATGTCGATTACACCCCGTCGCCGGAAGCCCGGTACCCGACCGCGATCAACCAGGCTTACGCCGCGACCCAATGGGTGGCGCAACACGGCGCGCAGATCGGCGTCGACGGCAAGCGCCTGGCGGTGGCCGGCAACAGCGTCGGCGGCAATATGGCCGCGGTGGTCAGCCTGATGGCCAAGGACAAGGGCAGTCCGGCGCTCAAGTACCAACTGCTGTTGTGGCCGGTGACCGACGCCAACTTCGACAACGCCTCGTACAACCATTTCTCCGACGGCCACTTCCTCAGCAAGAGCCTGATGCAGTGGTTCTGGGACAACTACACCGCCGACCCGAAGCAGCGCGCGGAGATCTACGCCTCGCCACTGCATGCCTCGCCGGAGCAACTCAAGGGCTTGCCACCGGCTATGGTGCAGACCGCCGAGTTCGACGTGCTGCGCGACGAAGGCGAAGCCTATGCGCGCAAGCTGGACGCGGCCGGCGTCGAGGTCACCGCGGTGCGCTACAACGGCATGATTCACGATTTCGGCCTGCTCAACGTGCTCAGCCAGCTCCCCGGTACCCGTGCTGCCCTGCAGCAGGCGGCCGCGGCGCTGAAAGCCAACCTTCAGTAGCCCTGCCCAAGCAAACGCCTCGCCGCCAGACCGTAGCCTGGGTGGAGCGAAGCGATACCCGGGAAAGGCACTTACCAGAGGCCTCGCCGTGCGTGATCTGCAATTAAGGCGGTCGGCTCTATCACCGCATGGACGGTGACGTGGCACACAAGTCTTACGGTGATGCGAAGCCCTGTTTTCTGCAGCACTAACCCGTCCTTGTAAAACGGGTCTGCTTCATTTGGTGCCTCTCCCGGGTATCGCTTCGCTCCACCCGGGCTACGGGGTGGAGTGCGTACATCTGGCCAAGAATGTCTCACGATCAAGCAGCCTGCTCCGCACACGCCAGGCTACCGATCAGCCCCTCGGCCAACGCCTGGTCGAGCACCCGTTGCAGCCAGGGCGCGGCGAAGTACTGCTGCATCGCGCCTGGCGAATGCCAAGTCCCGCATAGCCACCACGCCAGCGGATCGGCCGCGGCCTGACGAATCTCGAAGCCCAGGCAGCCTGCCTGCGCACGTGCCGGTGCGAGCAGGTCGTGCAGGCGGGCGCCGAGTCGCTCGGCACAGTCGGGTTGGGCACGAATAACGGTCAGGTGCGTGCTGTGCATGGTGACCTCCACGGGCGATGGCGTAAGGGGGTGGCCGGTTGTTAATAAGGGCTGGCGGTCGGCCGCACGATCAGCTCGCTGACATCGACATCCGCCGGTTGCTCGACCGCATAGGCGACGGCGCGGGCAATCGCGTCCGGGGTAATGGATATCTTGCGGAACTCGCGCATCATCTCGCGGCTCTGCGCATCGGAGATGCTCTCGGCCAGCTCAGACTCGACCACGCCCGGGGACACCAGAGTGACGCGAATATCGCCGCCGACCTCCTGGCGCAAACCGTCGGAAATCGCCCGCACGGCATACTTGGTCGCGCAATACACAGCACCGGTCGGCACCACGCTGTAGGCGCCGATCGACGCCACGTTGACGAATTGACCGCTGCGCTGCGCCTGCATCAGCGGCAGCGCCGCGGCGATGCCGTGCAGCACGCCGCGGATATTCACGTCGATCATCCGGTCCCACTCGTCCATCTTCAGCGCATCGAGCGGCGACAGCGGCATCACGCCGGCGTTGTTGATCAGCACATCGACACGGCCGAAGCGCGCCACGGCGAAGTCGACGAAGGCCTGCATCTCCTCGCGGCTGGTGACATCCAGGCGGCGGAATTCGGCGTTGCCGCCGGCCTCGCGGATCTCGCCGACCAGTTTTTCCAGGCGCTCGCTGCGTCGCGCGCCGAGCAGCAAGTGCGCGCCTTTCTCCGCCAGCAGGCGGGCGCAGGCCTCGCCGATGCCGCTGCTGGCGCCGGTAACCAGAATCACTTTGTCTTGAATATTCGACATCACTGAATCCTCTGCTGATGGGTGCGACCTGGGGTGTCGCTACAGCACCAGAGGTTAAGCGGCGGGTCGTGCGAGCGTTAGTCGATTACTGGCTGATTCTTGCCTAAAACTGCACGGCCTTTGCCTGCATGGAGAACTGCACGCACCCGTAGCCCGGATGCAATCCGGGGAGCATTGTCAGTCGCACCAACTTTCCCCGGATTGCATCCGGGCTACGGAAGGCCAAGCCAATAACCGGTGATAACCGGTCTGTTGCCTAATACTGGCGAATGCTTGCCTGATCCTGCCGCTGGCGCAGACTTGCCTGAAAAACCGCGCTAGGCTTCAGGCAGCCTCCAGGAGCCCGCCATGTCCATGATCGCCAGCGCGCCATCCACCCTCGACGACAGCTTCGGCCGCTACCAGGCGGAACTGGCCGGGCGCATCCTGCGCATGACCGATCAGGACGGCATCCAGAGCACGCCTATCGCCGGCCTCGACCTGTTTCGCTCCAGCGGTCCGACCCTGCCGATGCCGACGCTCTACCGCCCGTGCCTGTGCATCATGGCCCAGGGCAGCAAGGAGGTGCGTCTGGGCGAAGAGCGCTACGTCTACGACCCGCTGAACTACCTGGTGGCTTCGGTCACCCTGCCGGTCACCGGTCAGGTGATCGATGCCTCGCCAGAGCGGCCCTACCTGAGCCTGCGCCTGGAGATCGACCCGGCGCAGATCAGCAGCCTGATCGCCGATGCCGGGCCGATCGGCGTGCCCGCGCCGGGGGCGCAGCGTGCGCTCTTCGTCGACCGCCTGGATATCCAGCTGCTCGACGCGGTGATCCGCCTGCTGCGCCTGCTCGACACGCCACGGGACATCGCCATGCTCGCGCCCCTGGCGCTGCGCGAAATCTTCTACCGCCTGCTGCACAGCCCCCAGGGCCAGCGCCTGCATGAAATCGCCATTGCCGACAGCCAGAGCCAACGCATCGCCCGCGCCATCGACTGGCTGAACAAACACTTCGACCAACCCCTGCGCATCGACGACTTGGCCCGCGAAGTCAACCTCAGCCCCTCGACCTTGCACCACCGCTTCAAGGCGGTCACCGCCCTCAGCCCGCTGCAATACCAGAAACAACTGCGCCTGCAGGAAGCCCGGCGCCTGATGCTCTGCGAAAACCTCGAAGCCGCTGCGGCCAGCTACCGCGTCGGCTACGAAAGCCCCTCGCAATTCAGCCGCGAATACAGCCGCCTGTTCGGCGCGCCGCCGCTGCGGGATTTGGCGCGGTTAAGGAGTTCGGCGTAGGGGGTTCACTCCAACAGGTATGAAATCCAACGGCTAATGAACATCGGCAGACTTACACCGTCTATGCGCCGCCCCAACCTCCCTCAGCTAATCACCGGCTCCTCGACCTGCGCGGCGCCGTGCTCGGTCTTTTGCGGCATGGCGGCGAAGCTGTCCGCCTGGGCCATGCTCCAGATACGGGCGTAGAACTCGCTGTCGATCTGCTTCTTCAGCAAAGCCCCTGGCTTGACGAAGTAGTACAGCTGCGAGAACAGCTTGATTTCGGTTGAGCTGACGCGGCGGATCAGGTGATGCGGGCCCAACTCGGCCGGCTGCGACAGCCCGGCCGCCGCCAGCAGTTCGGCCAGTGCATGCAAGGTGTTGCGGTGAAAGCTGAAGACCCGCTCGGCCTTGTCCGGGACCACCAGCGCACGTTGGCGCAGCGGGTCCTGGGTGGCGACGCCGGTGGGGCAGCGATTGGTATGGCAATGCTGCGACTGGATGCAACCGATGGCGAACATGAAGCCGCGCGCCGAATTGACCCAGTCCGCGCCCATGGCCAGCACGCTGGCGATGTCGAAGGCGCTGACGATCTTGCCGCTGGCGCCGATGCGAATGTGTTCGCGCAGGTTGCAGCCCACCAGCACGTTATGCACGAACAGCAGGCTTTCGCGCAGCGGCATGCCGATGTGGTTGGTGAACTCCACGGGCGCCGCGCCGGTTCCGCCTTCCTTGCCGTCGACCACGATGAAGTCGGGGTAGATGCCGCTCTGCAGCATCGCTTTGACGATGCCGACGAACTCCCAGGGATGGCCGATGCACAGCTTGAAACCCACCGGCTTGCCGCCGGACAGCTCGCGCAGTTGCGCGATAAAAGTCATCAGTTCCAGGGGCGTGGCGAAGGCGCTGTGGCTAGCCGGCGAGATGCAGTCCACGCCCTCGGGGACGCCGCGGGTGGCGGCGATCTCGGCGTTGACCTTGCGCGCCGGCAGAATGCCGCCGTGCCCGGGCTTGGCGCCCTGGGACAGCTTGATCTCGATCATCCGCACCTGCGGGTCGCGCGCCTGCTCGGCGAAGCGTTCGGGGTCGAATCCGCCGGTCGCGCTGCGGCAGCCGAAATAGCCGCTGCCCAGTTCCCAGACCAGATCGCCGCCGTGCTCGCGGTGGTAGCGGCTGATGCTGCCTTCGCCGGTGTCGTGGTAGAAGCCGCCGAGCTTGGCGCCGCGGTTCAGGGCGAGGATTGCGTTGCCGCTGAGCGAACCGAAACTCATCGCCGAAATATTGAACACCGAAGCGGAATACGGCTGTGCGCACTGCGGCCCGCCAATCGACACGCGAAAACTCTCGGGGTCGCTGACCGCGGCGGTGCGGATCGAATGGCCGATGCATTCGTAGCCGACTTCGTAGACGTCGATCAGGGTGCCGAAAGGCTTGTCATCGATCTGGTTCTTCGAGCGCGCATAGACCAGCGAGCGCTGGGCGCGGGAGAACGGCACGCGCTCCTGATCGCCCTCCAGCAGGTACTGGCGGATCTCCGGGCGGATGCCCTCGACCAGATAACGGATATTGCCGAGGATCGGATAATTGCGCCGTACCGCGTGCTCGTGCTGGCGCAGATCACGGATGCCCACCAGCGTCAGCAGGGCGGTGATGGCGAACAGCGGCCACACCCAGGGATGATTGAGAAAAGGCAGGCAGAACAGCGCGGTCAGGGCGCAGAGAACGAAAAATGCGTAGCGGCTGAACAGCGAGATATTCATCTAAGGACCTGTCGGAAGAGGGCGCGGGACATGCCTGGAAGCTGGAAGCCTAGCGCAGAAGCCTTGGCCCGCCTATCGACGGGCCTGCACCCATCCGGTTTCTCCGGTGCAGATGCGAAAGCTTCTCCAGGCCGCTTGGCAATGGTGGCGCCACGACCGGCCTTCAATCACATCGAGCTGACTCTAACCGCGCCGATGCTGAAAGTATTTCTGTGTTTATGGCCACTTAATCGAGAAATACTTTCACTTTATTTGCACACTATCGCCCTGTGCCCTCCTGCTAGAAGATCGAGCAGAAGCAACTGGGTCAGCTGCAACCGGCAGTGGTCAAAGTGATGTCGATAGGTTCCGAGTGCCAATTTGGACGGACACATTTGGGACACTGGAAAACAAAAGGGCCTAGGTTTTCACCTAAGCCCTTTGTCTTTCATGTATGGCGCACTCGGCGGGATTCGAACCCACGACCCCTGCCTTCGGAGGGCAGTACTCTATCCAGCTGAGCTACGAGTGCGTTGCGGGGCGCAATCATACGCATCTCGCGGGCGGGCGTCCATGCCGGGGCGTCGTTCGCAATTCTGTACGAGTGAGCCACTATAAAAGAGCGGGTGTTGTGTAAAAACTGTCGCTCGCGCTGCATTTCGTTAATTTTTTCGAACAGACTATTGCCCTTTAGCGGTTACGACCCTAGGATTCGTTTGAGATTTCAAACGCCCTTGGTGAAACGCCTCCTTTCGTGCCGCTCGATGTCGTCGCGCGGGGTCGAAAACCTTCCGAGGGTGCGGCAGCCGCTTAAGGCCGCCACGATGCGCCGATTCGCGCCCTAACAACTGTCCGATGCCAGGGTGTCGGAACCAAGGAGATTGCCATGCAACTGAAAGACACCCAGCTGTTCCGTCAGCAAGCCTATATCGATGGCGTCTGGCTCGACGCCGACAGCGGCCAGACCATCAAGGTCAACAACCCCGCCACCAATGAAATCATCGGTACGGTGCCGAAGATGGGCGCCGCCGAAACCCGCCGCGCCATCGAGGCTGCCGACCGTGCGCTGCCGGCCTGGCGCGCGCTGACTGCCAAGGAGCGAGCTGGCAAGCTGCGCCGTTGGTTCGAATTGTTGATGGAAAACCAGGACGACCTCGGCCGCCTGATGACCCTGGAGCAGGGCAAGCCGCTGGCCGAGGCCAAGGGCGAGATCGCTTACGCCGCGTCCTTTATCGAGTGGTTCGCCGAAGAGGCCAAGCGCGTCTATGGCGACGTGATTCCCGGTCACCAGCCGGACAAGCGGCTGATCGTGATCAAGCAGCCGATCGGCGTCACCGCCGCCATAACTCCGTGGAATTTCCCGGCCGCGATGATCACCCGTAAGGCCGGTCCGGCGTTGGCCGCCGGTTGCACCATGGTGATCAAACCGGCTTCGCAGACGCCGTTCTCCGCCCTGGCCCTGGTCGAGCTGGCGCACCGCGCCGGCATCCCCAAAGGCGTGCTCAGCGTGGTCACCGGCAGCGCCGGCGATATCGGCAGCGAGCTGACCAGCAACCCGATCGTGCGCAAACTGAGCTTCACCGGCTCGACCGAAATCGGTCGCCAGTTGATGGCCGAGTGCGCCCAGGACATCAAGAAGGTGTCGCTGGAGCTGGGCGGCAACGCGCCCTTTATCGTGTTCGACGATGCCGACCTGGATAAGGCGGTCGAAGGCGCGCTGATCTCCAAATACCGTAACAACGGCCAGACCTGCGTCTGCGCCAACCGCCTGTATATCCAGGATGGCGTCTACGATGCCTTCGCCGAGAAGCTCGCCGCCGCGGTGGCCAAGCTGCAGATCGGCAACGGCCTGGACGAAGGCACCACCACCGGCCCGCTGATCGACGGCAAGGCGCTGGCCAAGGTGCAGGAACATATCGACGACGCGCTGAGCAAGGGCGCGCGCCTGCTGCTCGGCGGCAAGCCCCACGCGTTGGGCGGCAGTTTCTTCGAGCCGACCATTCTCACCGACGTGCCGAAAAGCGCGGCGGTGGCCAAGGAAGAGACCTTCGGCCCGCTGGCGCCGCTGTTCCGCTTCAAGGACGAGGCCGAGGTGATCGCCATGGCCAACGACACCGAGTTCGGCCTGGCGTCCTATTTCTACGCCCGCGATCTGGGCCGGGTGTTCCGCGTGGCCGAGGCCCTGGAATACGGCATGGTCGGGGTCAATACCGGCTTGATCTCCAACGAGGTCGCGCCGTTCGGCGGGGTCAAGGCGTCCGGCCTGGGCCGCGAAGGTTCCAAGTACGGCATCGAGGATTATCTGGAAATCAAATACCTGTGCCTGGGTATTTAAATCGTTCCGTAGGGTGCGCCGTGCGCACCTGATCCACGCGATGGTGCGCATGGCGCACCCTAGGTTGCCGGCGGGCTGGTCAATCAATTTCCAAGATGTATTGCATGAGAAACATTGGTTGGATCGATCATCGGCGTGACGCAAGACTGCGCCACCTGTAGCGAACTGGCCTAAGCGACAGACACTAATTCCTGTAACCGGGACGCTCCGCGGTCGATCATCGTATGCCGCCACGCCTGACCGGTTACCCCTCCTGAACTACGCCGAGCTGATTGACGGCGAATGAGGACCTTATGAGCAAGACCAACGAATCCCTGATGCAACGCCGCATGGCCGCCGTTCCGCGCGGTGTGGGGCAGATCCACCCGATCTTCGCCGACAAGGCTGAGAACGCCACGGTGACCGATGTCGAAGGCCGTGAGTTCATCGATTTCGCTGGCGGTATCGCGGTGCTGAACACCGGCCACCTGCACCCGAAAGTGGTTGCGGCGGTGCAGCAGCAACTGACCAAGTTGACCCACACCTGCTTCCAGGTGCTGGCCTACGAGCCCTATGTCGAGCTGTGCGAGAAGATCAATGCGCGGGTGCCGGGCGACTTCGCCAAGAAAACCCTGCTGGTCACCACCGGCTCCGAGGCGGTGGAAAACTCGATCAAGATCGCCCGCGCCGCCACCGGCCGCGCTGGGGTGATCGCCTTCACCGGCGGCTACCACGGCCGCACCATGATGACCCTGTCGCTGACCGGCAAGGTCGTGCCTTACTCGGCCGGCATGGGCCTGATGCCCGGCGGCGTGTTCCGCGCCCAGTACCCCTGCGCGCTGCACGGTGTCAGCGTTGACGACTCCATCGCCAGCATCGAGCGGATCTTCAAGAACGACGCCGAGCCGCGCGACATCGCCGCGATCATCATCGAACCGGTGCAGGGCGAGGGCGGCTTCTACGTCGCGCCGAAAGACTTTATGCAGCGCCTCAGAGCCTTGTGCGACCAGCACGGCATCCTGCTGATCGCCGACGAAGTGCAGACCGGCGCCGGGCGTACCGGCACCTTCTTCGCCATGGAGCAGATGGGCGTCGCGGCCGATTTGACCACCTTCGCCAAATCCATCGCCGGCGGTTTCCCGGTGGCCGGCGTGTGCGGCAAGGCGGAATACATGGACGCCATCGCCCCCGGCGGTTTGGGCGGCACCTACGCTGGCAGCCCGATCGCCTGCGCCGCGGCCCTGGCGGTGATCGAGGTGTTCGAGGAAGAGAATCTGCTGGAGCGCTGCAATGCGGTCGGCGAGCGTCTGGTCACTGGCCTGAAAGCCATCCAGAGCAAGCACAAATCGATCGGCGAAGTGCGCGCACTCGGCGCGATGATCGCGGTCGAGCTGTTCGAGAACGGCGACCTGCACAAGCCGAACGCGGCCCTGACCGGGCAGATAGTCGCCAAGGCCCGCGACAAGGGCTTGATCCTGCTGTCGTGCGGCACCTACGGCAACGTGTTGCGCGTGCTGGTGCCGTTGACCGCCGAAGATGCCCTGCTGGACAAGGGCCTGGCGATTATTGCCGAGTGCTTCGACGAACTGGTGTGATTGCCTGAGCTGTGCAGGAAACCCGCTTCGGCGGGTTTTCTTTTGTCCGGGAATTAGCGGGGCGCCAGTATCGGGTTACGCGGCGGCTTGTACCGCGTCATGACAAAACCATGGGGGTTGCCGCTAACCCGACCTACCCCGTTCCCGTAGCCCGGAGGTAATCCGGGGAGCAGTTTCGCGCCGGGCATCGTTCCCCGGATTGCATCCGGGCTACATTCCCAACCCTTAGCCCGCAAAATTCCACTTGGCCCGAATCGGGTCGCGCAATAGGCCGGCAAGCAGCGTCTGGAAAATGATCCATGATTCATCGGGTAGCTGGTGTAACAAAGAACGGCGGCCAATCTCTATAGTGGCAAGCAAATAAGGAGCGAACCGTGCACGCCATGCTTCCCCTGCTCGACCAACTGGCCTTCCCGGCGATTCGCCGTGGCGCGTTGGAAGCCTTGCAGATCAACCTGACCTATCGCTGCAATCAGCGTTGCCTGCATTGTCACGTCAACGCCGGACCGACCCGTACCGAGGCGATGACCGACGAGAGCCTGGCGCTGCTGCACCAGGTGATCGACGCCCATCCGGTGCATACCCTGGACCTGACCGGCGGCGCGCCCGAGATGCACCCGCGTTTTCGCGAGATCGTCCAGCACGCGCGGCGCGAGGGGCTGCGGGTGATCGACCGTTGCAACCTGACCATCCTCAGCGAGCCGGGATATGAAGACCTGGCGCAGTTTCTCGCCGAGCAGGGCGTCGAAGTCACCGCCTCCTTGCCCTGTTATTCGCGCGACAACGTCGACAAGCAGCGCGGCGACGGCGTGTTCGATGCCAGCATCAAGGGCCTGCAACAACTCAACGCTTTGGGTTACGGCCAGGAAGGCAGCGGCCTGCTGCTCAATCTGGTGTACAACCCGCAAGGGCCGAGCCTGCCGCCGCCGCAAGCCGCGCTGGAAGCCGACTACAAGCGCCACCTGCTGGAAGACTTCGGTATCCGCTTCAATCATTTGCTGTGCATCACCAATCAGCCGATCGCGCGTTTCGGCAGCACCCTGGTCAGCAAGGGCCAGTTCAACGGCTACATGCAATTGCTGCGCGACAGCTACCGCCCGGAAAATCTCGAGCCGCTGATGTGCCGTTCGTTGGTCAGCGTCGACTGGCAGGGTTACCTGTACGACTGCGACTTCAACCAGATGCTCGATCTGCCGCTCGAATTGCCGGGCCAACTGATCGGCCGCGACCGCGCGCATCTGCGTGATCTGCTGAATGCGAGCTTGAACGGCAACTCCATCGTCACCCGCGACCATTGCTTCGCCTGCACCGCCGGGCAGGGCTCAAGCTGCGGCGGCGCGCTAGACTCCTGAACCCCTGCCAGTGCCCTGATCAATCAAGGATAAAAAACCATGCAACCCACCAGCATCACCGGGCTGTTTTTCTGGGGCTTTCTCGTGGTCTACGGCGCGCTGATGCTGGCGCTGTCGCCGCGCGCCGTAACCCTCGGCGGCTTTTTCAACGGCGAGGACAATCAGGGCCGCAGCGCGGCGCCCTGGTTGCTGACCTCAAGCATCTTTATCAGCTGGATTTTCGCCAAGTCGGTGACCAACGCCGCCAACCTCGGCGCCAGTTACGGCCTGGTCGGCGGCCTGGCGTACGCCATGTACTGGCTGTCGATTCCGCTGACCGGCTTCGTCATCTACCGCCTGCGTCGGCGTTTCGCCGCCACCGGGTTGGTGAGTTTTTTGAGCAGCCATTACGGTCGCGGCGCGGCCCTGGCGTTTTCCGCGGCGATCCTGATCCGCCTGTTCAACGAGGTGTGGAGCAACACCGCGGTGGTCGGCGGCTATTACGGCGATTCCGGCAGTATCGAATTCATCGCCTCGGCGCTGCTGTTCACCGCCGTAACCCTGGCCTACAGCCTGCGCGGCGGTTTGCGCAGCTCGATCCTCACCGACGCGGCGCAGGCGGCGATCTTCGTCGTTGCGCTGGTCTGGGTACTCGGCCTGGTGCTGCCGCAGCATTCGCCCACCGAGCTGGTCAGCACCAGCGACTGGGCGCTGAATGCCGGTGTCGATCTGCTGCTGGTCGCCGGTCTGCAAGCCTTCAGCTACGGCTTTCACGACCCCGTTTTGACCGACCGCGGCTTTATCAGCGAAGAGAAGACCATGCGCCGCTCGTTCCTGATCGCCGGGGTGCTGGGCTTTATCGCCATCCTCGCCTTCAGCCTGATCGGCGTGCACGCCCAGCTCACCGGCCTGGCCGCCTCGGACAATGTGCCGGCGGCGTTGGCCAAGACCCTGGGCATCGGCGCGCTGCTGGTGATGACCGTGGTGATGGTTTCGGCCGCCGGTTCGACCCTGGATTCGACCTTCTCCAGCTTGGCCAAACTGGCCGGGCGCGAATTGCCCAAGCTGGCCGGCCGCGACCTGGGCCAGAAGGCCATAGGCGTGGGCATGGCGGTGATGGTGCTGTTCGCCCTGCTCGGCAACCTGCCGATGATCGCCGGCACCGACATCCTCAAGGCCACCACCATCAGCGGCACCATGGTCATCGGCCTGGCGCCGGTGTTTGTTCTGCACGGCCTGACCACGCCGACCCGCCTGGGCTTCCACCTGAGTTTCTGGATCGGCCTGGGCCTGGGCGTGGCTCTGACCCTGGGCTGGATTCCGCAGAGCTGGGCGATCGGCGACGGCAAATACGCGCTGCTACTCGGCACCAACCTCTATGGCCTGGGGCTGTGCGTACTCGGTTACCTGATTCCCGGCTGGCTGCGGAGGGCTGCCTGATGTTGCTCGTCGTAGGGTGTGCTCTGCGCACCAGGCATCTGCCGGCCGTATTGGTGCGCACGGCGCACCCTACCTCTGTTTGGCTGGGGGCAGCAGCCTGATGCGCGCCGGCCGCGATTGCCCGCTGGATTACCGACTGGCCGGCGATGCCTTTGCCGGCGCGCCGCTGTTCGACTGCCAGGCGCTCTATGTGGTCGGTGGCCTCTATGGCAATCGCCAGGCCCTGGCCGCGCTGGAAAAGCGCCTGGCCGCCGAGCCGGGCGCGCGGGCGGTGCTCAACGGCGATGCCCATTGGTTTGACCGTGACCCGGAAATCTTCCAGGCCATCGAGCAGGGGCTGAGCGGCCATCTGGCCTTGCGCGGCAATGTCGAAACCGAACTCGGTCGCGCGGCCGACAGCGGTGCCGGCTGCGGTTGCGCCTACCCGATGGCGGTCGATGAGGCGGTGGTCGAGCGCTCCAATGCCATCCAGCTTGAATTGCATCAGACCGTGCAAGGCTTACCGGGCATGGCCGAGCGACTGGCGGCGCGGCAGGCCACCGCCCTGGTCAGCGTCGGCGGCCGGCGCGTGGCGATCAGTCATGGCGACGAGCAATCCCTGGCCGGCTGGAACTGTTCCCGCGAGGCCCTGGGCGAGGCGCCGCGCCAGCAGCAGCTTGAACAGTGGCTGGCGGCCAACCGGGTGAGCGTGCTGGCCACCAGTCACAGCTGCGCGGCGGTGGCGTTGAACCTTGAGCCGGGCGCGTTGATCAATAACGGCGCGGCCGGGATGCCGAACTTCGCTGGCGGCCGTTACGGCCTGCTCAGCCGCATCGCCACCACGCCCCACGCCGCCGCGCTGTACCGCTGCGAGCGCGACGGGCTGTATATCGAGGCACTGCCGTTGAACTACGACCATGCTGGTTTTCTCGCCGATTTCGACTGCCAGTGGCCGGCCGGCAGTCCGGCGGCGTTGTCCTACCGTTCCCGTATTCTCGGGGCCTGCGCGGATCGTCCGCAGCAGGCCCTGCTGGCCGGCTTCAGCCTGTGCCAAAGCCTGTGCGCGTTGGAGGCGCTGACTGATGAATAGCCGCAAAATCGCATTGCTGGGGCTGATCCTGGCGTTACTCGGCAGCTTCTTCGTCTTCGACGTCGGCCAGTACCTCAATCTGGAAGCGCTCAAGGCGCAACAGGCCGCGCTGAATACCGAGGTGGCGGCGCAGCCCTGGCTGGCGGCCGGAGTGTTCTTCCTCGCCTATGTCGCGGTCACCGCGCTGTCCTTGCCCGGCGCGGCCTTGATGACGCTGCTGGCCGGCGCCTTGTTCGGCCTGCTCGAAGGCTTCGTGCTGGTGTCCTTTGCCTCCACCCTGGGCGCGACGCTGGCGATGCTCAGCAGCCGCTTCCTGCTGCGCGACTGGGTGCAGGCGCGTTTCGGCCAGCGCTTGGCCGGGATCGACGCCGGGGTCGAGCGCGAAGGCGCGTTCTACCTGTTCGCCCTGCGTCTGGTGCCGATCTTTCCGTTCTTTCTGATCAACCTGGCGATGGGCCTGACCCGCCTGCCCGTGCGCACCTATTGGTGGGTCAGCCAACTCGGCATGCTGCCGGGCACCCTGGTCTATGTGAACGCCGGGCGCGAACTGGGCCAGCTCGATTCGCTGGCCGGGATCCTCTCGCCGGGCCTGCTCGGCGCCTTCGTCCTGCTCGGGGTGTTCCCGTTGATCGCGCGCAAGCTGCTGGGCCTGATCCAGGCGCGGCGGGTGTATGCCGGCTGGCACAAACCCAAAACGTTTGACCGCAACCTGGTGGTGATCGGTGCCGGTGCCGGTGGCCTGGTCAGCGCCTATATCGCCGCGGCGGTGAAAGCCAAGGTCAGCCTGATCGAGAAGCACCAGATGGGCGGCGACTGCCTGAACACCGGCTGCGTGCCGTCGAAGGCGTTGCTGCGTTCGGCGAAGCTGGCCAACGAGCTGAAAAAGGGCCCGGCCCTGGGCTTCACCGGCGTGCGCGGCGAAGTGGATTTCCCCGCGGTGATGCAACGTATCCAGCGGGTGATCGCCGATATCGAACCGCACGATTCGGTCGAACGCTATACCGGCCTGGGCGTCGAGGTGATCCAGGGCGAGGCGAAAATCCTCTCGCCCTGGACCGTGGAAGTGAATGGCCAGGCGCTGACCAGCCGCAACCTGATCATCGCCGCCGGCGCGCGCCCGCTGGTGCCGAAGATCCCCGGCCTGGAGCAGATGCGCGGCTACACCTCGGACACCATCTGGAGCCTGCGCGAACAACCGCGCTGGCTGCTGGTGCTCGGTGGCGGGCCGATCGGCTGCGAGCTGGCCCAAGCGTTTCAGCGCCTCGGCAGCCAAGTGATCCAGGTCGAGCTGGCCGAGCGCCTGCTGCCGCGCGAGGACGCCGATGCCAGCGCGCTGGTGCTCGATAGTCTGCGTGCCGATGGCGTGGATGTGCGCCTGCAGCACCGGGCCGAGCGCTTCGAACTGGTCAACGGCGAACAGCGCATGGTCGCGCGCCGCCTCGATACCGGCGAAGAGGTGGTGATCGCCTTCGATTGCCTGCTGCTGGCCCTCGGCCGGGTGGCCAACGTCAAAGGCTATGGCGCCGAGGAGCTGGGCCTGACCCTGCGGCCCAACGGCACCCTGGAAACCGACGAGTACCTGGCCACGCGCTTCCCGAATATCTACGCGGTGGGCGATGTCACCGGGCCGTACCAGTTCACCCACGTCGCCGCGCACCAGGCCTGGTACGCGGCGGTCAATGCGCTGTTCGCCGGCTTCAAGCGCTTCAAGGTGGATTATCGGGTGATTCCCGCGTGCACCTTCACCGATCCCGAAGTGGCGCGGGTCGGCCTGTCCGAAGGTGAGGCCAAGGCGCAGAACATCGCCTATGAGGTAACCCGCTACGGCATCGACGACCTCGACCGGGCGATTGCCGACGACGCCGACCACGGCTTCGTCAAAGTGCTGACCGTGCCGGGCAAGGACCGGATTCTCGGCGCGACCATCGTCGGCGAGCACGCCGGCGAATTGCTCGCCGAATACGTGCTGGCAATGAAGCATGGGCTGGGTTTGAACAAGATTCTCGGCACCATCCACAGCTACCCGACCATGGCCGAAGCCAATAAGTACGCGGCCGGCGAATGGAAGCGCGCGCATGCGCCGCAGGGGTTGTTGCGTCTGGTCGAGCGCTTCCACGCCTGGCGGCGCAGCTGATGCGCTGGCTAGCGATCGCCTGGTTGCTGGCGGCGCCGCTGGCTCACGCCGAACAGGCCGAGAACCAGCTGACGCCCTGGACCTCCGGCCCGCCCGCGGGCGAGTGGTCCGCGCCCTGGCGCCTGGCGGATATCCCCAAACTCAAACCCTCGGCGCGCAGCCTGGTCACGCAGGACGGCCGCCAAGTGCTGCATATCCAGGCCGACGCCGCGGCCGGTGGCCTGCTGCATCCGCTGGATCTGCCGGGCGATCAGCCCTGGCAACTGAGCTGGCAATGGCGCACCGAGCGCAAGCTCGACCAGGCGCGCTTCGCCACCCGCGAGGGCGACGACTACGCGGCGCGGGTCTATGTGCTGCTCGATTACCCGCTCGATACGCTGGCCTTCGTCACCCGGCAGAAGCTGCGCCTGGCGCGGACCTTCTTCGACCCGGACCTGCCGGCGGCGACCCTCAGCTACGTCTGGGACAACCGCCAGGCGCCCGGCAGCCATGCCCGCAGCGCCTATACCGAAACCGTGGAGATGCGCGTGCTGCGCGGCCCCGAGGCGCCACTCGGGCAATGGCTGACGGAAGACCGCGACCTGCGCGCGGATGCCATCGCGGCCTTCGGCAGCGCGCCGCGGCGCATCCTCGGCGTGGTGTTCGCCGCCGACAGCGACAACACCGGCGAACGGGCTGAGAGCTACTTCGCGAAACCGCAATTGCGGATGCAGCCGCACCCCTAGGGTATGTTGCCGTTTCATCGCGACGCGCTTGTGCTGAAACGGCAACAGACCCTAACAGAGCCGGGTCATAGTCTTTACCATGTGGCATTGTTTCAGCCGTGAATAAAGGAATCTTCGGCGCAATGAACCACTATGACCTGCTATTGATCGGTGCCGGCCATGCGCACCTGGGCGTGCTACGACGTTGGGCGATGCAGGAGCGGCCGCCGGGCCGCATCGGCCTGCTCAGCCCGGGGCCTGCGGCCTGGTATTCCGGGATGTTGCCGGGCTTGCTGGCCGGGCGCTATCGCGCCAGCGATTGCCAGGTCGATTTGCACCCACTGTGCCGCGCCGCCAAGGTCGAGCTGATCATCGGCGAGGCCGAAGCCCTGCATGGGATTCAGCACCTGCTGTACCTGACGGACGGTCGTTCGCTGAGTGCCGATTGGCTGTCGCTGAATGTCGGCGGCCAAGTCGCCTGTCCGCCGCAACAAGGCTCGGCGATGCAGGTGCTGGCGGTAAAACCTTTCGCCGACTTTATCGCCGAGTGGCAGCGCTGGCAGCTTTCGCCGCAGCGCATGGCGATTCTCGGGGGCGGCGCCGCCGGAGTGGAGTTGGCCTTGGCGTTGGCCGGCCAGGTGCCGACATTGTCGCTGTTCTGTGGCGGGGCTTTGCTCGAGGGCCACACCGCCGGCCTGCGCATGCGCGCCCTCGGTCATTTGCGCAAACGTGGGGTGCAGGTGCGCGAGCACTGCCCGATCAGCCGCATCGACGACGATTGTCTGGTCAGCGGTACCGAACCGGTCTGGCGCGGCCGCCGTTTACTGCTCGCCAGCGGCGCGCAAGCCCTGCCATGGCTGGCGCGCAGTGGGCTGGGCTGCGATGCCCAGGGTTTCGTGCCGATCAAGCCGACCCTGCAAACCCATGCATCCGCGCATATCTTCGCCGTGGGCGATTGCGCCGCGCTGCCCGGTGCGCGCAGAAGCGGGGTGTACTCGGTACGCCAGGCGCCGGTGCTGGCGGCCAATCTACGCGCGGCCCTGCGCGGTGCGACCTTGCGCAGCTACCGTCCGCAGCGGCAGAGCCTGGCATTGTTGGCGACGGGCGATGGCGGCGCCTTGTTCAGCTGGCGCGATATGAGCGCCGGCGGGCGCTTGTTCGGGCGTTGGAAGGATTACCTCGATCAAGGCTTTATCCATCGCCACCGACTGGTGGGGTAGGGCGGATGGCCTGCGACGAATTGGTCGGCGCACTTAGACCAAAGTGCCATGGTTTGCGGCCGTCTTCGATGTTCGAATCGACAAAGCCCCTGACCCGCCGCCCGTTCTTCAGCTGCCGCCGCTGATTCGCCCGTCTCACGGCGCGCTATTAAGTGCTTTACTGGGTTCTAGGAACCCCTGTCGATGTCCCGGCGCCAAGTTTCCTCTCTGGCCAAATAAGAAGAATTTGAGGTTTCCGTTATGCGAGTTGCCTTTATCCGCCACCCGATGGCTTTTGCATTGCACGCGTTGGGGCTCGTCGCCCTGATGGTGGTGCATCGGCAATTCGAAATGCCATTGCTGGTGACCATCGTCTCCGTGCTGCTATTGGCCTTGTGGCCCTGGCTCGGCCCCTGGCAGCGGCGCGACGACGAGGTTCGCGCCGCGGATGACGCCGCGCCGAGCCTCAGCCGGCTGACCCAGAACCTGTCCGAGCACACCTGCCATAACGCCTTGTCCGCGGCGCAGGTGGCCGATTCGGTCAAGCGGCTGGCGGAGAAGGTGCAATCGCAACTGCTCGCCACCGAGCAGATCAGCCAGAGCGCCGAGGCCATCACCCATACCGAACAGGACAACGCCCAGCGCGCCCAGCAGACCCTGGAGGCGGCGCAGACCGTGCGCCATACCAGCGAGGAGGGTCAGCAGGCGCTGCAACAGGCGATCGGCCGCATGCAACAGTTGAGCGCGCAGACCGCCGCCAGCCGCGAGCTGATCGATGGCCTGAGCACGCGCACCGAACAGATCGAGCAGGTCACCCAGGTGATCCAATCCATCGCCAGCCAGACCAACCTGCTGGCGCTCAACGCGGCCATCGAAGCGGCGCGCGCCGGCGAGCTGGGGCGCGGTTTCGCGGTGGTCGCCGACGAGGTGCGCAACCTGGCCGGGCGCACCGCCAGCGCCACCGAGGAAGTCGGCCAGATGGTCAGCGATATCCGTCAGCAAAGCATGGCCGTGGTGGCGCATATCCAGCAGCAGGCCAGCGAGCTGGACCAGGCCGCCACGCAAGTCGAACAGGCGGGCGTGTTCCTGCATGACATCGCCGAGTTGGCGGTGGATGTCGACAACCAGGTGGAACAGATCAGCGCCGGCACGGCGAGCAATCACGACCGCTTGACCAGCCTGTCGGTGGCGGTGAGCCAGTTGCGCAGCGACGTGCACACCAGCGAAGGCCAGACCCGCCAACTGGGGCTGGCCGCCGAGCAGCTGGTCGGTCAGGCCGAGACGGTCAGCGAGCAACTCGCCGAGGTCGGCCTGGACGACTATCACCAGCGCATCTACGACCTCGCCCGCGAAGGCGCGGCGGCGATCGCGGCGAAGTTCGAGGCGGATATCGCCGCTGGCCGGATCACCCTGGCGGATCTGTTCGACCGCAATTACCAGCCGATCCCCAACAGCTTCCCGACCAAATACAAAACCCGCTTCGACAGCTATGCCGACCAGGTGCTGCCGAATTTGCAGGAGCCCCTGCTCAAGCGCCACGAGGGGCTGGTGTTCGCCATCGCCACCACGCCGGAAGGCTATGTGCCGACCCACAACAACGCCTTCAACCACCCGATCACCGGCGATCGCGCGGTGGACACCCTGAAAAGCCGCAGTAAACGCTTGTTCAACGACCGCACCGGCATCCGCTGCGGCAGCCACCAGAAACCGCTGTTGCTGCAGACCTATATGCGCGATACCGGCGAATTGATGCACGACCTCTCAGTGCCCATCCACGTGCAGGGCCGGCATTGGGGCGGCATGCGCATGGGCTACAAGCCGGAGCCCGAGCATTAAGGTCGGGGGGCGATAGGACGCGCTGTTGTAGCCCGGATGCAATCCGGGAAAATTGTGCGGCTGACATCACTCCCCGGATTGCATCCGAGCTACGGGAGCTGAGGCTTCAGGCCTGGCTTTCCAGCCGCGCCTTCAACTGATTCATACCCTGCTCGGCACGCCGGCGCAGGGTGCGCCGCGCCAGCGGCAGGAGCAAATGACGAACCCAAGGGCTCTTGCTGCGGCTGAGCATGCGCCAGTCGATGGCGGTCTGTTGCGGGCCCAATTCGGTGAAGCGCACTTCCATACGCGGTAACAGTGGGGGAAAGCGGCCTTCGGTGATAAACAGCTGGTTGGCGGCGACTTCCTTCACCGTGATCATGATTTGCCGCTGACCGCGCAGCGGGACGATCACGGTTTCGCGATATTGCTTGCCGACTTGGCCATGGGCCAACTCATTGCTCGAGGTAATGGCGATGACCTTGGGGAACCACTCGGGAAAACGTTCCATGTTGGCCACCAGGGCGAACGCTTGGGCCGCGCTACAGTCGACGACAGTGTTGCTCTGGACGATCAGATGCATGGGTTGGGCTCTCTTATTATTGGAAGGTTGTCGGAAGGCTTGGCAAGCCTAGCAGGCTGTCGAAAAACCACTAAGGTGACCGATATACCGTTGTGGGACGTTCGTATCATATTAGGCCTTCGTTCACCCGGCGCAACGGCCCGGGGTGTGGTTCCGTTGCTCTGCGTTGCCACGGCCGGCTAGGCGATAAGACGTGGCCGGCCACGCAGGTGTTCCGTAAATGTTTAGCTAGCCCGCAACTAAGCATCTGAAAAATCCGATTGAAGCCGCTCGCTCGGCTGTGCGAGCCTGCCGCCATGAGTTTGACATCAGCGTTCTCGCCCTTGCCGCACTGCCTTTCCCGGCAGCCCGAGCGCCGTCGCCCGGTCTTGCTGCGCAGCCTGGCGGCGCTCCCGGAAATCCTCGCCTTCTGGGCGCTTTGGCATTGCCGCCATGCGCGCCCACCGGACGCCTTCATCGCCTCGCGTTAGTCGAGTCGCTCAGATCGAGCTGCTCTGATCGAGCCAACTGCCCCCCCGGCAGCCCTTTCCGTTGATTGTGTTTACGCGACCGTGCCGATTCGCCGCACGGCGCTAGCGAGAGCCTTATGCCATTCGCCCCAGTGCAGCACGCCGAGGAGTTCCTCGCGCGACACCCCGATATCGAATTGTTCGAGCTGTTCATCCTCGACGCCAACGGCGTGCCGCGCGGCAAGCTATTGCACCGCGACGAGCTGCTCGCCGTTTATCAGAGCGGCCGGCCGCTGCCCAGCACCATTCTCGGCCTGAGCATCAATGGCGACGACGTCGAGGATTCCGGGCTGGTCTGGGACGTCGGCGATATCGACTGCCGCGCCTACCCGTTGGCCGGCAGCCTGGTGCCGCTGCCCTGGCGGCAGATTCCCACCGCCGCGGTGCAGGTCAGCATGCACCCCAGCGAGGGCATGCCGGCGACGGTGGCCGACCCGCGGCATCTGCTGGTGCAGGTGATCGATGCGCTCAAGGCCGAGGGTTACCACCCGGTGATGGCCTGCGAGCTAGAGTTCTACCTGCTCGATCAGCAGCGCGACGCCGACGGCCGCCCGCAACCGGCCCTCGACCGCGACGGCGGGCGGCCGCGCAGCACCCAGGTTTATGGGCTGCGCGAGCTGGAGCAGATCGAACCCTTCCTCGCCGACCTCTATGCGGCCTGCAAGCTGCAGGGCATTCCGGCGCGCACGGCGATCTCCGAGTATGCGCCGGGCCAGGTGGAAATCACCCTGGAGCACGGCGACGCGCTCGCCGCCATGGACCAGGCCGTGCGCTACAAGCGCCTGGTCAAGGGCGTCGCGCATAAACACGGGATGCAGGCCTGCTTTATGGCCAAGCCGTTCGATCATCTGGCCGGTACCGGCATGCATATGCACGTCAGCCTGGCGGATGCGGCCGGCGACAATCTGTTCGCCAGCAGCGAGCCGGCCGGCACGCCGTTACTGCGCCAGGCCGTCGGCGGCATGTTGGCGAGCCTGCTCGATTCGCTGCTGCTGTTCTGCCCCAACGCCAACTCCTACCGGCGCTTCCAGGCCAACAGCTATGCGCCGCTGGCACCGACCTGGGGTATCGACAATCGCACCGTCAGCCTGCGCGTACCGGGCGGGCCGGCGCATACCCGGCATATCGAACACCGCATCTGCGGCGCCGACGCCAACCCCTACCTGGCCGCCGCGGCGATCCTCGCCGGCATCCAGCGCGGCATCCACGAAGCCCTGGACCCGGGCGCACCGGTCGAAGGCAACGGCTATGCCCAGGCCAAAGAGGTACTGCCCACCGACTGGCTGACCTCGATCCAGGCGCTGGAGCGCTCAACCTGGGCGCGTGAAGCCTTGGGTGAGGAATTTCTCAAGGTGTACCTGGCGATCAAACGCAGCGAACACCGCCAATTCATGGCCGAGGTCGGCGAGCAGGACTGGCGCTGGTACCTGAGCAACGCCTGACATTCGTAGGGTGCGCTGTGCGCACCGTACGTATCTCTGGTGCGCAGGGCGCACCTTACCGCGACAACCGTCGTGAGGATTCTGCAATGAACGCCATCAGCCAACCCGTAATCCCCGCAGCCGAGCGTTGCCCGTCCTACTACAGCGCCACCCTCAATGAGGAAACCGCCTACCCGACGCTGCAAGGCCGGCTCAGCGTCGACGTGGTGATCATCGGCGGCGGTTTTACCGGCGTCGCCTCCGCCGTGGAGCTGGCCGAACGCGGCCTGAAAGTCGCCATCGTCGAAGCCAACAAGATCGGCTGGGGCGCCACCGGGCGCAACGGCGGCCAGGTCACCGGCAGCCTCTCGGGCGACGAGGCGATGCGCAAACAGATGCGCAACAGCCTGGGCGAGGAGGTCGACGACTTTATCTGGCACCTGCGCTGGCGCGGCCACCAGATCATCAAGCAGCGGGTGGCGAAATACGCCATCGACTGCGACCTCAAACACGGCCATCTGCACGCGGCGATGAAGCCGGCGCATATGCGCGAGCTGGAAGCCGCCTACGCCGAGGCGGAGCGCCGCGGCATGGGCGATGAGGTGACCCTGCTCGACCGCGGCGGGGTGCGCAGCCACCTGGCCAGCGACCTTTACTGCGGCGCCTTGAAGAACAGCCGCAATATGCACCTGCATCCGCTCAACCTGTGCATCGGTGAAGCCCGCGCCGCGGCCAGCCTCGGCGCGCTGATCTTCGAACATTCGCCGGTTTTGGAAATCATCCATGGCGCCAACCCCGCGGTCGTCACCGCCCAGGGGCGGATCGACGCCAAGCAGGTGCTGTTGGCCGGCGACGTCTATCACAAGCTCGAGCCGAAAAAGCTCAAGGGCATGATATTCCCGGCCATGGGCGGCATCGTCGCCACCCAGCCGTTGGGCGAGCTGGCCGCCGAGATCAACCCGCAGGACCTGGCTGTCTACGATTGCCGTTTCGTCCTCGACTATTACCGCCTGACCGCGGATAAGCGCCTGCTGTTCGGCGGCGGCTGCAACTACTCGGGGCGCGACTCGCGGGACATCGCCGCGGAACTGCGCCCCGGCATCGAGCGCACCTTTCCCCAGCTCAAGGGCGTGGCCATCGACTTCCAGTGGAGCTGCGCCATGGGCATCGTGGTCAACCGCATCCCGCAGCTGGGCAAGCTCTCGGACAACGTCTGGTACTGTCAGGGCTACTCCGGTCACGGCATCGCCACCACCCATATCATGGGCGAGATCATGGCCAAGGCCCTGACCGGCACGCTGCAGCAGTTCGACACCTTCGCCGCCTGCAAGCAGATCAAAGTGCCGATGGGCGACGTGTTCGGCAACCCGATGCTGGCGGCCGGCATGTGGTACTACGGTTTGCTGGAAAAACTGCGTTAAGAGAATCTTGATGGCCCGCCGTGGGGTGCGCCGCGCGCACCGAGCATGGCGCTCAGGACAGCCCTCCGAGATGGATCTTTCGCGGCCAGGGCCGCTCCCACAGGGCGCCAACTTGCAGATCTTTGCGAGGCCGCGACATCGTAGGGTGGACATGCCGAAGGCTTGTCCGCCATTGGCTCCTTAGCGGTGGACAAGGCTTCACCATGTCCACCCTACAAATGCGCAATCCTGGAGCGATCTGTCGGCACCAAGATTCCCGGATTTCATCCGGGCTACTGGTTAGTGATCATGGCGTAATCGTAGGGTGCGCCGCGCGCACCGAGCATGGCGCCCTCGTCAGCCCATAGGTGCGCACAGCGCACCCTACGGGGAGGCGGCCTGGCGCAGGCGGTCGAGGTCGAGGATTTCGATTTCGCCGTAGGTCAGGCGCAGGATGCCCTGGGCTTGCAGTTCCTTGAGGATCTGGTTGGTGGTCTGTCGGGAGATCGCCAGCATCAGCGCCAATTGTTCCTGGGCCAGGTGGATCACCCTCCGCGGCTCGCTTTCGCCATAGTTGTCGACGATCAGCAGCAGGCGTCGGGCCAGGCGCGGCGCGGCGGGCAGCAGGCTCATTTCCTCCAGGGCGATAAAGGCCAGGCGCAGCTTCTGGCTCATCAGCAAGGCGAAGTCGCGCCAATAACCCGGTTGTTGTTCGAGCAGCGCGAGTACCCGGGCCTGGGGAACGTGCAGCAGGGTGCAGGCTTCCTCGGCGAACGCATCGTGGGTGCGCGGTTGGCCGTCGAACAGCGAGATCTCGCCGAACCAGTAAGGCGCTTCGACCAGCAACAGCAAAGCCTCCTTGCCGCTGGGGCCGACCGCGCCGACGCGCATGCTGCCATCGATCACCGCATACAGGCCGCTGGGCTTGTCGCCGCGGCGGAACAGCACCTGGCCGGCGTCCAGGCGCAGCACCTGCGCGGCCTCCAGTAAAGCGCATTGCAGGGCGTCGGGCAGGTTGGCGAACCAGTGGCCTTCGCTGAGGCGGGCTCGATGGGCGGCGGCATCGTTCAGGTGGTTTTTCTGCATGGTCGGTCCGCATTGTCGGCTAGCTGACAGAGGCGGGCGGGGCGTCGCGGCGATGCTCGCATCTTGCCCTGCTCGAGGATCAGCATCATGAAAACCCTAGTCGATCACCTGGCGCAATACGCCGCCTATCACCGCGACACGCGGAATATTCTCAGCCATTTCATCGGTATTCCGCTGATCGTGGTGGCTGTGGCCGTGCTGCTTTCGCGCCCCGCGGTCGAAGCCTTCGGCCTGTGGCTGTCGCCGGCGACCCTGACGGCCATGGCGGCGGCAGGCTTCTACCTGCGTCTGGATCTACGTTTCGGTCTGTTGATGAGTCTGCTGCTGGCGCTCAGCCTGTGGGCCGGCGCGTTGTTGGCGATGCAAACGACGGCGTTGTGGTTGGCCAGCGGTATCGGCTTGTTCGTGATCGGCTGGATCATCCAGTTCGTCGGCCACTACTACGAAGGGCGCAAACCGGCCTTCGTCGACGATCTGATGGGCTTGGCGGTGGGGCCGCTGTTCGTCGCCGCCGAAGCGGCGTTTCTGCTCGGCATGCGCAAGGAAGTCGAGCGGCAGATCGTCGAACGCGCCGGGCCTACCGGCGTGCGCCACAACGGGCGCACCGCGTAAAACCGACCTGCGCCCGCGGCTTTCCCCGGTGCGGGCGCCCTTTACAAGGTCATCCATTCCTCGGTGAACGAACGGCTGTGGCGGTGCACGGTGATGGGGGCGAAGGGGCGGCCGGAGGCGCTTTGCAGCGTATTGCTCTGGCTATTGAGGTCGCTCAGGGCCGACTTCAGGTATTCCCAGCGGGTCAACAGCGAACCGAGGGCGGGGTTCGCCTTGGCGTTCAGGGTCGCCAACTCGTTGTCGATTTTCGGGATCAGCTTGCGCTCGTCCTGGCCCAGGTAAGTGTCGGGCAGCTCGCGGGCGATCTCGAAGTTACCGAAATAGGAGCGACTCAGGTACTGCACGGCGAGGAACTCGATTTGTGCGGCCAATTCGCTGTCGTCCGCCGGCGCCAACTTGCGCGCTTCCAGCAACACGGCGAGCAAGGCTTTGCTCAGGTCTTCCGGGTAGCGCCACGGCATGTCTTCTTCTTTTGGCCCGAAAGACACGCCCCGGCGAATCTGCACCACCAGTTCCAGATGGGCATTGCGTAGCGCGTCGCTGCTTTGCGGCAAGCTCTGCACGGCGGCGGCCAATGTCTGCAGATCGGTTTCGAGAGCGTTCTGATGTTTCTTTTGGAAACCCTCGCCACGTAACAACATCAGGCTGCCGGTAACCCTGCTGGCGTATACCTGAAGTGCTTCCTGAGGGCTGATGGCTTCGGCGAAGGCGATCGGCGCAATACTCCCCAACAGACCGAAAGACCAAACTAAAAGCTTGTAAATCAAAGGCTTGGAACGCATTCCCGGGTGCTCCTTATTGTTTTTCTGCGCCGTGCGGAGGGCTGTTGGCAGGTGCACAAGCATGTGCCCTAGGTTACTGCACTGCCGTGCTAACGAGATTACTCTTAAGAGTGATTTATTAGGAATACGTCACAGCTCGGGGCTGGTCAGCGTCCGGGAAATCTGTTTTTGCCCGGCGGCTTGCACTCCGCCTCTCAGCCTTTGCGCCATACGCTCGCCAGCCAAGGCTGTTGCTCGCGAGGCAGGCCGGTGGGGCGGTAGTAATGTTCCAACTCGACGAAACCGGCGGCCGTCAGCAGGGTGCGCCAATTGGCCAGGTCGTAATAGGCGCCGTAGCGGTCGCCGCTCCAGCCTTCCTGGTTGTCGCCGCGCGGGTTGGAGCTGAACAGCACGCCGCCGGGCTTCAAGGTGGCGTGCAGCTGGCGCAATACCCGTGGCAATGCCTGGCTGGGAATATGAAAAAGCACGGCGTTGGCGAAGATGCCGTCGAACTGCTCAGGCGGCAGCTCGAGGGCGAGAAAGTCCTGCAGCCAGACCTCGCAGCCGCTGTCGCTGCGGGCCATCTCGACGAAGCGCGGGCAGCCGTCGAGGCCGCAGGCCTGGTGGCCGAGGGCGCTGAAGGTGCGCAGGTCGCGGCCCGGGCCGCAGCCGAAGTCGAGAATCCGCAGCGGCGCCGGCGCCTCGATATGCCGCAGCAACGCGGCGATATTCTGGCTGACGTCGTGGTCGCGGGTGCCTTCGCGGAACTCCTCGGCACAGCTCTGGTAGTGGGCCAGGGTCAGGGTGCTGATTTTGGCGAGGTCGTCTGGGGTGAGCAGCATGGGGTCGGGTCCTGGGGCTTTGCGCCTATTAAACCGTGAAACCCGGGGCAATGCCGACGCCCGTGCAAACGTCGGCGGGTTCTCCAGCAGGCTGCTAACGCGGTTCGCTTACAGGCCCAGGTCGCTGAGCCCTGGGTGCGTATCCGGGCGCCTGCCCTGGGGCCAGTGGAACAGCCGCTGTTCCGGGCTGATCGCCAGGTCGTTGATGCTGGCATGACGCTCGCGCATCAGCCCCTGTTCGTCGAACTCCCAGTTTTCGTTGCCGTAGGAGCGCCACCACTGACCGTCGGCATCGTGCCATTCGTAGGCGAAGCGCACGGCAATGCGGTTGTCGCTGAAGGCCCAGAGTTCCTTGATCAGGCGGTATTGCTGTTCGCGTTGCCATTTGCCGGCGAGAAAGGCGCGGATCTGCTCGCGGCCCCGGGGAAACTCGTTGCGGTTACGCCAGCGGCTGTCCTCGCTATAGGCCAGGGCGACGCGTTCGGGATCGCGGCTGTTCCAGCCATCTTCGGCCATGCGGACTTTCTGCACGGCGGTTTCATGGCTGAAGGGCGGCAGCGGTGGGCGGGCTTGTGACTGGCTCATAAAGGCTCCGGGAGTGATTGTTTAAAGGTCGAGCACCAGCGGCTGTTGGCCGGTGCTGCTGGTGGCCGGTACCGCGCAGCAGATCAGCACGGTACCGGCGGCGGGTGATTCGGCGGGTGGCGTGGGGTAATGCACCTGGCCGCTGAGCAGGCGTGTCGCACAGGTGCCGCAAGAGCCGCCGCGGCAGCTGAACTCGGGCGTCAGGCCACGGCTTTCGGCCAGTTGCAGCAGGCTACCGCTGTCCGGTGTCCAGCGTGCCTCCTTGGCAGAACGCTGGAACAGCACCGCTACCGGGCCGGTCGCCGCGGGTGCTTGCTCTAACGCGCGGCTGCCCTGGTCAGGCTGGCGACGCAGGCTGGAAGGGCCGAACGTCTCGGCATGAATGCGTGCGTCGCCGATGTTCAGTGCACGCAGGTCATCGTAGAGCGACTGGGTGAAACCGCTCGGCCCGCACAGGTAGAAATCGAAATCGTCGAACGGCAATAGGGCCTTGAGCAGCGCGATATCGATACGTCCGTCCAGCTCGAAGTCTTCGCCCGCCCGCGCATGGGCTTCGGGTTGGCTGAGCAGGCGCAGTGCGTGGATCGGCTCGCCGCCGCGTTGCAGCAGCTCGACCAGTTCATCGCTGAACGCCAGCTCGGCCAGGGTCCGTGCACTCTGGATAAACCAGACGCGGCGCGCGCGGCGCAGGCGTTGGTTCTGATAGAGGGTCTCGCGCAGCATCGCCAGCAAAGGGGTCACGCCGACCCCGGCGGCCAGCAACACCAGCGGCCGGCGCTGCTCGGCATCCAAAGTGAAACGGCCCTGGGGGGCGCGCGCTTCGAGCAGGCTGCCGACGCCGATCTGTTCATGCAGATAGGTTGAGGCCAGGCCCTCGCGCTTGACGCTGATGCGCAGAAAACCATCGGAGGGCGCGCTGCTCAAGCTGTAGGTGCGGATCAGCGTCTGGCCGTCGATGTGCAGGCGCAGCGGCAGATGCTGGCCGGCCTGGAACAACGGCAGGCCGGCGCCATCGGCCGGCTCCAGGTACAACGAGCGGATGCTGGCGCTTTCCTCGACCAGGCGCGCCACCCGCAGCGGTCGCCATTGTTCGCGCAGCGCCTCGGCGGCCTGGCGCGCCGCGGCCTCGGCCCAGGTGCCGGTGAGCAGGCTGTTCGGCGAGTAACCCTCGAACCTCCAGCGCAGGGCCAGGGCCGCCGGGCGGCGCACCAGGCGCTCGACCTGCAATTGCCAGAGCTGCTCGGCGCCCTGGAAGGTCGCGATCTGCGGGCCGTCGAGAATCAGCTCGGTGCGGCCGGACAGCTGCAGCAACTCGCCGCTGGCGAAGTCGATGAACAGCAAGCCGGCGCGCGGGTTGAGCAGCAGGTTGCCGAGGGTGTTGAAGTGCAGGTTGCCGGCGAAATCCGGCAGGGTCAGGCAATCGCCCTCGACCCGCACGAAGCCGGCCTGGCCGCCGCGGTGCGAAACATCCACCGCGCGGCTGCCATCCGGGTGGTCGACATAGCTGGCGACGAAGCAGGTATCGGCGCCGGTGATCAGCGCTCGCGCGGCGTCGTCCAGCCCGTTCAGCCGCTCGGCCGGGGGCGGCGGTGTCGATGCTGGGTTGCGGCTGAACTCGAACTGGCGCAGCTGGATATATTGCGGGCAGTTGCCGAAGGCCTGGTCGACCGCGATGCTCGTAGCCTGCTTGTCGAATTGGCGGATATGGCCGTTCAAACGGTTGCGCCGGCGCGTGTGCAGTTCGATGCCGAGCAGGCCGATCGCCGCGCCCGCGGTTAACCCTGACGCAGCCGGATCCTCGGCCTGAAAGGGACTGTCGAGTTGCAGCCGGCGGGGTTCGGGCGAGTGGGCAAAGCCCGGCGCGCCTTCGAGAATGCCGGCCCAGGGCCGCCCCTCGGCATCCACGCTGGCGAACAGAACGAAGGGCAACTGGCGATAGAAGTCGCGGTGTTGCTCGGGCATATGGTCGCGAATCACCTTGCGGCCGAACGCCTCCATCCGTTCGGCCACACCGGCGCGTTGCTGCAACTGTCTTTCGCCGGCATGCCAGGGTGACGCGGGGGGATCGACAGGGTGCATGGCGAGTGCTCCATAGCGTGGCGGAAAGCCGGATGGACGATGGCCCACCCGGCTCTGATCGCCCGGATTCAGGCGCTTTGCAGGCCGATGGCGGTGCGGCGCATCGGCACGAAGCCGGGCAGCGCTTCGATACGGGCCAGCCAGGCGCGCACATTCGGATAGTCGGCCAGGGACACGTTGCCTTCCGGCGCATGGGCGATATAGGTATAGCCGGCCACGTCGGCCAGAGTCGGTTGGTTGCCGGCGAGGAAGCTGCTGCTGGCCAGCTCCTGCTCGATCACCCGCAGCAGCGCGTGGGAATTGGCGATGGTTTCCTCGGCGTTGTAAGGCGCGCCGAATACCGTGATCAGTCGCGCTCTGGCCGGGCCCGAGGCGATCTGCCCGGCAGCGACCGATAACCAGCGCTGCACTTTGGCGGCGCCAAGCGGGTCGCTCGGCAGCCAGTCGCCGTTGCCGTACTTCTGCGCCAGGTACACCAGAATCGCGTTGGAATCGCTGAGCAGGGTGCCGTTGTCGTCGATCACCGGCACCTGGCCGAAGGCGTTGATGGCGAGAAACTCAGGCTGCTTGTGCGCGCCCGCGGCCAGGTCGACGAATACCAATTCGGTCGGCAAGCCGAGCAGCGAAAGCAGCAGCTCGACGCGATGAGCGTGGCCGGACAGCGGGTGGCGGAATAGTTTGATGGGGTTCTGCGACATGGTGAGGCTCCGGATCGGATGGACGGGTTCAGCGGCGGCTTTGGCGGGATGCCGGGTGAAACGCGCTGATGGGAGTCATAGTCTTCCTAAGCGGGAATCTACAGAATCACCATAAATGGCAATCCTTTGTTTCATTCGCTGCAATAAAGCTGTGGCGCTTACCTTGGCGAGCGGCTCGACACCCGTGGCGGTTGCCGAGCCCATGCGGCTTACAGGGTGTTGGCGGCCTTGTCCTTGATCGCCGGCCAGTTGGCTTCGGCTTTCAGCAGGTTGCCCGGCACGTCTTCGCTCCACATCTTGAACACGTCGGCGTTGAGGTTCAGGTACAGCTTGCCGTCGACCACCTTGAATTGGGTCGGGTCGACATCGAGCTTCTTGCCCAGAGCCGCGCCCATGGCGCAGTAACCGCCGTATTGCGGCGCATACATGGCCGGGTTGGCTTGAAACAGCTGCATGTTCTCTGCGGAGGCGAAATAGTAGGTCGCGCCATCGTGTTTGACGGCGAAACGTTTATCGCCCTGGGTCGGCATGCCCTTGGTGAAATAGGCCACGCTGTCATAGCCGTTGAGGATCACCGCTTCGGCATTGAGGTTGACCGCGGCGGTGGAGTTTTCATCGAAGGCATAGCTGCTGGTTGCGCTGAGCAACGCACCGGCACCGAAAACCAGGGCGACGGCGAGGGTGCTGGCGGTGAAGGTCTTTTTCAGATTCATGCTGGGATTTCCTTGGGAACGGTAGTCGGGGCTGTCGTCGAAACCGGATACATTCGACGTGATGCCACTCTAGGTCTGCACGAATCGAAGAAGAACGGCCGCTCTCGACAAGGATCTATTGCTGAAAATGGAATGACGCGCGCACACTCGCACCACGTGCACAGGAGCCGTTCGATGGATAGATTCCAGGAAATGCAGGTGTTTCTCGCCGTCGCCGAAGAGCAGGGCTTCGCTGCCGCCGCGCGCCGCCTGAATATGTCGCCGCCCAGCGTGACCCGCGCCGTCGCCGCCCTGGAAGAACGTATCGGCACGCTGTTGCTGGCCCGTACCACGCGCAGCGTGCATATCACCGAGGCCGGCCAGCGCTATGTGGAAGATTGCCGACGCATCCTCGCAGAGCTCGAGGAAGCCGAAGAGTCCGCCGCCGGCAGCCATGCCATCGCCCGTGGCCAGCTGACCCTGACCGCACCGGTACTGTTCGGCGAATTGTTCGTCACTCCGGTGCTGGTCGATTACCTCGAGCAGCACCCGGCGGTGAGTATCAAGGCGCTGCTGGTCGACCGGGTGGTGAGCATGGTCGACGAAGGTATCGACGTCGCCGTGCGCATCGGCAACCTGCCCGATAGTGGTCTGCACAGTGTGAAAGTCGGCGAGGTGCGGCGGGTGGTCTGCGCCTCGCCGGCCTATCTGAACCAGCACGGCCGGCCGCAACACCCGGATCAGCTGAGCGAGGCCCGCGTGGTCGAAGCGGCGAGCAGCAGCCTGGTCAGCGACTGGCGTTTCGCCGGTCCCGAGGGCCCGCTGAGCGTGCGCCCCGAGCCGCGCCTGATCGTCACCGCGAACCAGGCGGCGATCAATGCCGCCTGCCTCGGTTGGGGGCTGACCCGGGTGTTGTCCTATCAGGTGGCGGGTAAGGTCGCGGCCGGCGAGCTGGAGATAGTGCTGGAACATTTCGAGCTGCCGCCGCTGCCGATCCATGTGGTGTACCAGGGCGGGCGCAAGGTGCCGGCCAAGGTGCGCACCTTCGTCGATTTCTGCGCCGAGCGTCTGGGCCAGGATCGGGCGCTCAACCCCTCACGCAAGGCCTGAGGCCGTGGACCGCCACCATGAAATGCGCGTGTTTCAGGCGGTGGTCGCCGATCTGAGCCTGGCCGCCGCCGCGCGCGGCTTGCAGCTCTCCGCACCGACCGTGACCCGCGCCATCGCCGCCCTGGAGCAGCGCCTGGGCGTGGCCTTGCTCGAACGCAGCACCCGCGGCGTGACCCTGACCGCCGCCGGCGAACGTTTCGCCAACGACTGCCGGCGGATTCTGCAGGAGGTCGATGAAGCCGAGGCGTCGGCCAGCGGCCTGCATGCCCAACCGCGCGGTCAGCTCAAGCTGGCCATGCCGCTGCTGTTCGGCCAGCAATTGCTGACGCCGATTCTGCTCGATTACCTGAACGCCTATCCCGACGTGCAGATAGTCGCCGATTACCTCGATCGCCCAACCAACCTGCATGAAGAGGGCGTGGATGTCGCCGTGCAGGTTGGCAACCTGCCCGACTCATCCTTGTTCGCCCTTAAGGTCGGCAGCATTCGCCGGGTGGTCTGCGCCAGCCCGGCTTATCTTGCTGAGTATGGCGTTCCCGAGCAGCCCGGCGATCTTGCCCGGCATCGTCTGGTGCATTCCAGCGCCGATGCGCGCCTGCCCGAATGGCGCTTCCAGCAACCGAACGGCCTACTCACGGTTAGCTTTCGCCCGCGCCTGAGTTGCGCCACCAACCAGGCGGCGATTGCCGCCGCCTGCCGCGATGCCGGGTTGATCCGCTGCATGAGTTATCAGGTGCATGAACTATTCGAACAGGGTCGCCTGCGCCGCGTACTGGGCGACTTCGAGCAGCCGGCGCTGCCGGTGCATATCGTCTACCGCGAAGGCCGCAAAGCCGCCGCCAGAGTGCGTAGCTTCGTCGACTTCGCCGTAGCCCGTCTGCGCGAGCATCCGGCGCTGGGTTAACGCTGGCGTACGCGGTTCTAGGCGCAAAACCGCAGCGCAACCGCGGCTGCACGGATGCAATCCATGGAGCGATGTCAGCCGCGCATTCTTCCCCCGGATTTCATCCGGGCTACCAGAGCGGTGCTAGTCGACGTAGGGCGGGTGCAACCCGCCTTGCCTTGCATATGCCCTGGCGGGTTTCACCCACCCGAATTCGCAGGCATTGCACATAAACATAGGCCGTGTTGCGTCGCGTATCGGCGCTTATACGGTAGGGAGCTGACCCCCTAGGGGCGCCATGCGCACCAGAAATCTGCGCCAGCGCTGATGCGCACAGCGCACGCCAGCCATTGTGGCCTCTGCCAGCAGAGCCATTCTTCCCTAGGCGCCCCATGCAATAAGCAATCAGGACACAGCAAAAAAATGCCGCTCACTTATATCAAGTGGCGGCATAAATACAGCTACCGGAGTTCGTTTGTTGCGCCTGGCGATCAGGCGCGGCGCAGGGCCTGGCTGCGTTCGGCGCCGCCCTCGGCGATTTGTAGAGCTTGTTTACCTCGCACTTGCCGCTGGTGCTCAAGGCTGCGTTCGCTGCCGTTTTCGGCCAGTTCTACCGCTGCGCCGGAGAGTCGTTCGCGGGTTTGTTGCGGCACACGTTCGCTACCGTTTTCGGCCAGTTCTACCGCTGCGCCGGAGAGTCGTTCGCGGGTTTGTTGCGGCACACGTTCGCTACCGTTTTCGGCCAGTTCTACCGCTGCGCCGGAGAGCTGTTCGCGGGTTTGTTGCGGTACACGTTCGCCGCCGTTTTCGGCCTGGAGGTGACCGGCGGCGAGGACGGCGAGCAGAGCCAGGCTGTGAGTCAGGCGGCGGTGGGTAAGAGCAGTATTCATGATGACTTCCTTCAAGTAGTTGCCGTCTCCGGCGTTGAAGTAAGTTTCTCAGCTGCCACTCTTTGAAAGAATAGTCACATTAGTCAGTATTCTATTCCTAAAAATGGAATTATCCGTCTGCCTTTCCCTCACAGAAACCAGCGGTACTCCCGCGCACTGACCTCATTCATAAAGGCCAAGTGATCCTGGCGCTTGTTCTCGCAATAGACCATCACGAACTCGCTGCCCAGGCGTTCGCGCACTGCTGGGTGATCCTGCATCGCAGCCACCGCGCTGAGCATATCCTGGGGGAAGTCGATGCCGCTTTGGCGGTCCTGGTTGAGCGGGGCTATGGGTTCGCGCCGGGCATCCAGACCATGCTCCATGCCGCTGAGGATCGCCGCCAGGACCAGATAGGGGTTGGCGTCGGCGCCGGACACCCGGTGTTCGATGCGCAGGTTGCGGCCGTCCGATTCGGGGATGCGGATACAGGCGTCGCGGTCCTCGAAACCCCAGCTGGCGCGGCTGGCGGCGTTGACCATGGCGCCGTAGCGGCGGAAGGCGTTGTGGTTGGGCGCGAAGATCGGCATGCAATGTGGCAGCAACTCCAGGCAGCCGGCGACGGCGTGGCGCAACGGGCGTTGCTCGTCGGCGGCCAGCAGGTTGTTGCCGGCCTGGTCGTACAGGCTGACGTGCACATGCATGCCGCTACCCGGCGCGTTGAGGTAGGGCTTGCTCATAAAGCTGGCGCGTTGGCCGTGTTTGAGCGCCACGCCGCGGGTGCTGCGGCAGAACAGGGCGGCCCAGTCGGCGGCGCGCAGGCCGTCGTCGCAATGGCCGAAGTTGATCTCGAACTGGCCGGGGCCGAGCTCGGCGGTGATCACATTGGCGTCCACCCCCTGTTCCCTGGCTGCTTCGACTATCTCGTGGAGCAGCGGGGAGAAGCGCGACAGCCGCTCGATATGCAGGTTAGGCTGGTCGTCGGCGTCGCCGCACAGCGGGTCGCGGGGGAACTGCGGCAGGCCGTCCTTGAGTGCGCGGTCGAACAGGTAGAACTCCAGCTCGAACGCCACCACCGCGCGGATGCCGCGCTGCTCCAGGCGCGTTAGCACCCGTGCCAGCACCTCGCGCGGCTCGAATTCGATGGGTGCGGCGGTGCCATCCGAGCTGATCAGCATCTGCCCCAACGGCTGTGCTTCCCAGCGCACCGGTTTGAGCGTACCGGGGATCAGCCGGCGCAGCGCATCCGGGTCGCCGTCGTGGAAGCAGTAGTCGCCGATCGGGTACAGGCCGCCCTGGGTGCCGAGCAGCACGCAGTTCTGCGGCAGCTTCAGGGGGCTGCCGGCGGCGACCTTTTCGAGCATGTCGATGGGGTAGCGCTTGCCGTAGAAATGCCCGGGAATATCCAGGCTGATCAGGTCGACGTAGCCGATCTCGGGATGGGCGGTGCGAAAGGCGCGGACTTCATCGAGCAGGTCGGGAGCTGTTGTTTTGGTTGGCATGGTGCACATCCTGCGAGCGTGGGTTAGCGGAACACCCAGAGCACGCGCGTGGGTTGATCGGTCAGGTTGGCGTAGCGGAATTGGCTGTGCGCGGGCAACTGGAAGCTGTCGTTGGCGCCGAGGGTGACGGGCTCCACGGCATCGTCGAGCCAGATGCTCAGCTCGCCCTCGAGGACGAAGCCGCCCTGTTCGGAGCTGTCGTCCAGGTGTCCCTCGCCGCTGCTGGCGCCGGGCTCCAAATGACTTTCGAGCATGGAGAAGCCGGCGGACATGCTCGGCGAGACCAGCACGTCGGTGATGCCGCTGGCGTAGTACAGGGTGCGCCGCTCGCCGGGGCGGGTGACCCAGGGCAGCGCGCGCGGTTTGCTCAGGCTGTAGAAATAGGTGGTCGGCACGCCGAGGGTTTCGCTGATCGCCGTGAGATCGGCGACGGTCGGCCGCGACAGGCCGCGTTCGACCTGGGAGAGAAAGCCCACGGAGCGGCCGATGCGCTCGGCCAACTCGCCGAGGGTGAGGTTCTTGTGCTTGCGCAGGTCGCGGATCAGGATCGCCAGACCTTCGATTTCTTCCTGCATATCCATGGGGTTGTTTGCCTCGAATTTAATGCGGATTCACTGCCGTTGTAGGTTGGCGTTGAGCGCAGCGATACCCAACAAGCTGCGCTTTTCTTCCGTAGCCCGGATGCAATCCGGGAGCGATTTTTCCGGCGCCAGCTTTCCCCGGATTGCATCCGGGCTACAAAAATGCCGGCTACCTGGCTTCAAAGCACATCACGCAGGCGATACCAGGCCTTGCCTGCCGCCTCCAAGGGGGCGGCCAATAAAGCCCCGCCGGGGAAGCGCGGGTTGTCGAGGGCCTGGTAAAGCGCGAGCAAATCGTCGTCGCCGAGTATCGCGTCGCTCACCGCGCGGGCGCCGGCCAGGGTCGGCAGCACGCCGTGGCCGGAAAAGCCCTGCAGCCAGTAACGCTGGCCTTGGCGGCCGATATCCGGAGTGCGCTTCATGCTCACGTCGATATGCCCGCCCCAACCGTATTCCAGCTCGACCCCGCGCAGTTGCGGAAACACCCGCTCGAGATACGGCTGGGTCGCCGCTTTGACGTCCTTGGGAATACCGCCGAGGTAGGTGCAGCCGCCGCCGAACAGCAGGCGATGGTCCGGGGTGACGCGGAAATAGTCGGGGACGAACTGGTTGTCGATCACGCAGCTGTTCTGCGGCAGCAGCGACTGCGCCAACTCCGGGGCGAGCGGCGCCGTGGCGACCTGATAGGAGCCCACCGGCAGCAGGCGCCTGGACAGGCGCCTATCGAGGCGATCGATATAGGCGTTGCAGGCGAGCACCAGGACGTCGCTACGCACCTCGCCCTGGGCGGTGCGGGCGACGAAGCCATCGGCGCTTTCGCGGTAGTCGAGCACCTGACTCTGTTCGAAGATCTGCCCGCCGGCGCGCTCGATGGCGGCGGCCAGGCCCTGGGCCAGTTTCAACGGGTTGAGGTGCGCCCCGCGCGCGTCGTAGAGAGCCGCCTGGTAGCGCGGGCTGGCGATCCACTGCGGCAACTCCTCGCGTTCGATCATGCGCAGGTGTGGATAGCCCAACTGCCGTTCGGCGTGGCGCTGGGCCTCGCGCAGTTGCCCGACCCGGCGCTGTTGCACCGCGGTCCACAGGCTGCCGCTGCGGTAGTCGATCGCGAAGCCATGGCGCTGCGGCAACGCCTGTATTTCCTCGGCGGCCCAGCACATGCTGTCCCACAGCCGGCGGCTGCGCTCCGCGCCCAGGGCTTTTTCCAGCGGCGGCATATCGCAGGACCAGCCGAGCAGCGCCTGACCGCCATTGCGCCCGGAGGCCGCCCAGGCCACCCGGCTGGCCTCCAGCAACAGCACGCGCTTGCCAGCCAGGGCCAGGCGCAGCGCGGTGTGCAGGCCGCTGAAGCCGGCGCCGATGATCAACACCTCGGTGTGCAGGCTGTCTTGCAGGGTGGGGCGCAGGGGGATCGGAGCGGGGAAACTGTGTGCGTAATAGCTGGCGATATGTTGAGCGGATTGCTTGAACATGGCGCGATCCATGAAATTTATAAAAATAATTTCATGAAATATACGTAATAAATTTCACGTAGCCAAGCGTCGGATGTTTATTGGACCTGATTGCGTCCGCCGTTTTTCGCGCTGTAGAGGGCCCGGTCGGCCGTTTCCAGCAAGGCGTCGGCACTCGCCGGGCCGTTTTCGGTCGAAGCGATGCCGGCGCTCAAGGTGACAGTGAACTCGTTGGCATCGGCGATGAAGTGCAGTTCGGCGAAGCGTTGGCGGATTTCGTCGAGTACCCGCCGTGCTTGATCAGCCGGGCAATCGGGCAACACCACGAGAAATTCCTCGCCGCCGTAACGGCCCAGGCTGTCGATGCGCCGCAGGCGTTGGCGCAGCAGGTTGGCCAGGGCGCGGATCACGTTGTCGCCGGCGGCATGGCCATGGTTGTCGTTGACCTTCTTGAAAAAGTCGATATCCAGCATCGCCACGCTGGCCGGCTTGCCGGAGCGTTGCGCGCGTTCCAGCTCGATGCCGACCTGATCCTTGATATCGGCGTGCTTGAGCAGGCCGGTGAGGCTGTCGCGCGATAGCGCATCGCTGAGCAGGCGGGCGCGTTGGGCGCGGGAGAACACCGTGGTGACCAGGGCGTTGTCGGAGATCGGTTTGGTGACAAAATCGTCGCCGGCTTTGATCAGCGCGCTCATCTGCTGGGCGATGCCGGTTTCCGCCGACAGGTAGATGATCGGCACGCGCAGCCAGTCGTCGTTGAAACGGATGATCTGCGCCAATTCCGGGCCGGTGCAGTCCGGCATATTGACGTCGAGCAGCACCACTTCCGGGTTGAAACTGTGCATGCGGGTGAAAATCTCTGCCGGGTCATGGAGCATTTCCACATGCATGTTGGCGCCGCGCAGGATCAGGCTGTAGCGGCAGGCCAGTTCGCGGTCGTCGTCGATGATCAGCACCCGGTAGGGCTCGCCCTGCTGCTGGGCGAAGCAGCGCTCCAGGCGGTTTTCCAACTGCGGAATGTCCACCGGTTTGACGAAGTAGCCCTGGGCGCCGACGCGCACCGCCTCGAGTTGCGTGGCGAAATCGTCGAGGGTGGTGATCACCAGCAACGGCAGGGGGTGTTCCAGCCGTTGCTGCAGGGCGGCGGCGTATTCGAGCCCGCTCTGTTGTTCGTCGGGCAGGTTGACGTCGACGATTAGCGCGTCGGGTTGCTGGCGCTGCATGGCGGCGTCGAGGTCGGCCATACGGCTGAAATGCTCGGCGTGATAACCGAAATTGTTCAGCGTCAGGCGCATGTTTTCGCCGATCGCCGCCTGGTCTTCGAGGATATAGATGCGCCGCGCGCTGGCGCTGGGCGTCACTGCCCTCGGCTTCTTCGCCGGGGTGGCGGGTTTATCCGGGGTTTCGCTGTCGAGCTGCAATTGCGCCAACTGCGCCAGGCCGGCGCAGAAATCCTCGAGGTTCTGTTGCCCTTGCTGCAACGCCTGTAGCCAGCCGTCGGCTTGCTGTTCCAGTTCGCGGGCGCGCTGGCCGAGTTTGACCAAACCGAAGGTGCCGGCCGCCCCCGCCAGCTTGTGCAACTGATCGCGCAGTTTCAGCACCTGTTGCAGACGCTCGGCCGATTCGTGGCAGCGCAGCAGGGTCTGGCCATCCAGCGCCAGTTGCGGCAACTCCTGGCCTAGGCGCGCGGCGAAGTCCTCGCTGAGCTTATTCAGGTGGCGTTGCAATTCTTCGTTGATGGCGCTGCTATCACTCATGCACCCGGCTCCAGATAGTGCGGATCTGAGTGGCCAGCTGCATCGGATCGAAGGGTTTGATGATCACGTCGTGGGCGCCCAGCTCGCGATAGTGCGCGACCTCGGCCGGCTGCACCTTGGCGGTCATAAAGGCCACGGGTACTTGTTCGATATCGACCAGTTGGCGGATTTTCGCCAGGGTTTGCGGGCCGTCCATATCGGGCATCATCACATCGAGCAGGATGAAGTCGGGGGCGAAGCATTGAACCTGGTCCAAGGCTTCCTGACCCGAAGCGCAACTGAGCACGTGAAAACCACCGACCACTTCGAGCGCCACTTTGGCCACCGCTTGGATCGAAAGGTCGTCTTCGACGTGCAGAATGCGGTTCAGTTCAGGCATGACGTATTCCCGGGGAAAGGTGAATGGCTCAGGAGATGATTGCTGAATCTAGGGTAGTCAGCTCGAACCAGAATGTCGCGCCCTGGCCGGTAATCGAATCGAAACCGATGCTGCCGCCCATGCGCTCGACAATTTCCTTGCTGATCGCCAAGCCCAGGCCGGTGCCGCCTTTTTGCCGGGTATCGGTGGCATCGGCCTGGGAGAATTTACTGAAAATCCGCGATTGAAAAGCTTCCGGCACCCCGGGGCCATGGTCGCGCACGCTGACCCGCACGCGTTCCGCATGCCGCTGCACCTGGACTTCCACGACCTCGCCGGGTGGCGAAAATTTCGCCGCATTCGACAGCAGGTTGGCCAGAACCTGGGCCAGGCGTTGCCGGTCGACCCGTACCCGCACCTCGGCGGGATTCGGCTGCAGCAGCAGGCGCACCTGATGCTCGCCGGCGTAGGGCTGGTTCTGCTCGATGGCCGCCTCGACCAGCGGCAGCAGGGCCTCGGGCTGCAGATCGAAGACCATCTTGCCGGCCACCAACTTTTCCATGTCGAGCAGGTCGTTGATCAACAGGTTGAGGCGCTGGCTGTTGTCCTGGGCGATCAGCAGCATCTTGCGCATGGCCGTCGGGGGTTCGCCCAGCGCGCCGCCATTGATCAGGCCGAGGGAGCCGGCGATGGCGGTCAGCGGGGTTCGCAGTTCATGGCTGACGGTGGAAACGAATTCGTTCTTCATGCGTTCGATGCGCTTGCGCTCGTCGATATCGCGGATCACCGCGATGAAGCGCTGCTCGCCCTGGTGGCTGATTTGCGACACCGCCAGCTCGATGGCGAAGACGCTGCCGTTGCTGCGCAGCCCTTCGAGCTCGCGCACCTGGCCGATGATGGTCGAAGGACCACCGCTGTGGTAACGCGCCAGGTAGCCGTCGTGGGCCGAACGGTTGGGCTCGGGCATCAGCACGCTGACGTTGCGCCCGGCCACCTCGGCGTGGCGATAGCCGAACAGCTTTTCGGCGGCGCGGTTGAAGGTTTCGATACGGCCTTGCTTGTCGATGGTGATGATGGCGTCGAGGATATTGTCGAGCACGGTGCGCAGGTAATGCTCGCGTTCGCGAATCGCGTGCTCGCTGGCGATGCGCTCGCTGAAATCCTGGATCTGGGCGATGAAATGCAGGGGCTTGCCGGCACTGTCGCGCAGCAGCGATACGCTTTGCAGCACCCAGATCACCCGACCGAGCTTGTCGAGAAAACGTTTTTCGATCTGATAGCCGCTGATCCGCCCGGCTAACAGGCTGGCCAGATTATCGAGGTCGGCGTCCAGATCGTCGGCATGGGTGATCTTCTGGAAACTGCTTTGCAACAGCTCGTAGCGGCCATAGCCGAGCATGCGGCAGAGCTCGTCGTTGACCTCCTGCCAGCGGCCTTCCGGGCTGATCAACGCCATGCCCTGGGGCGCGGTGTTGAAGGCGTTGCTGAACAGTTCCTGGCTGAGCCGGAGTTCGTCCTCGAACTGCTTGCGCTCGCTGATATCCCAGATGAAGCCGTCCAGCCACAGCAATTGACCGTTGCTGTCGTACTCGCCACGACCTTTTTCCCGCACCCAGACGCTGTGGCCTTCGGCATGGATCAGGCGGTATGTCAGCTCGTAGCTCTCATGTTTGGCCAGTTGCACCTGGGTGTGGTAGGTGATGGGCAGATCGTCCGGATGAATGATGCTGGCGAAGCTGCGTACGCGGTTATCGATGAAGTCGGCGGCCGGATAGCCGGTCAGGGTGGCGACCTCCGCGCTGACATACGCCATGCTCCAGTCCTGGTCGTTGCGGCAGCGATAGACCACGCCGGGGAGGTTGGCGACCATGCCGCGGAAGCGGCTTTCGCTGCGCTGCAGGGCACGGGTGGCGTGGTGCAATTCGCTGATATCGGCGGCGATGCCCAGATAGCCGGTGATCGCGCCGTCGCCATCGCGGATGGCGGTGACCGTCAGGTTGACCCGGCGCTGTTCGCCGTCCTTACGCACATAAGTCCACTGGCGGGTTTCCTGCTCACCGTTGCGCGGGTTATGGATAAACACTTCGAAGCCTTCGATCGGCCGGCCGGTCTGGGCACTGAGCTCCTCGCTGCGGGCCTGTATTTCATCGGCCAGGTGAAAGCGCTCGGGGCTGCAACGGCCCAGCAGTTCGTCGGCCGAGTAGCCGAGCAGGCATTCGGCGCCGGAGTTGAACAGATTGATCAGGCCGCTGGCGTCGGTGGCGATGATCGACACCCCGGTGGCCGCATCCACCACGGCCTGGAGGAACGCGCGGGCGTTGCGCACCTCTTCTTCCTGGTGCTTGGTCTCGCTGATATCGGTGTGGGTGCCGTACATCAGCAATGGCCGACCTTCGGCGGTGCGGCTTTCCAGGCCGCCGCGGTCATGGATCCAGACCCAATGTCCCTGCTTGTGGCGTACCCGTATCTGACAATCGTAGTAGTCCAGCTTGCCGCGGAAGTGGCGTTTGATCAGCGCCTTGACCGTGGCGACATCCTGCGGGTGGATCATCGCCAGCCAGGTGCGAACGTCGAGGGGCGCGAGTTCGTCGAGCGGGTAGCCGGTGATCTCGCTCCAACGCTGATTGAAGACGATGGCGCCGCTGACCACATTCCATTCCCAGGTGCCGATATGGGTGCCTTCGATGATGCTGGTCAGGCGTTGGCGTTGCGACTTCAGCTCGGCCTGGGCTTCGGCTTGCTCGGTGATGTCCTGCACGGTGCCGACCAGACGCGTCACCCGGCCCTGCTCGTCGGCCTGCAGGCGTGCCAGTGCATGGACCCAGCGCACTTTGCCGTCGCGGCGCAGGATGCGGTGGGTCACGTCATATTTGCCGCCGTTGCGTACGCGCATCTCGCTGGCCTCGACCAGCGCCAAATCGTCGGGGTGCACGACCTGCTTCAAACGTTCGACGCTGGGGGTGAAGTGCTGCGGGTCGTAACCGAAGATCTCGCACAGGGTGGTCGACCAGAACTGTTCACCGGTTTCGCTATTGGATTCCCAATGACCGAGGCGAGCGATCTGTTGCGCTTCGTCAAGGCGTTCGAGCAAGGCTTGGCGGGCTTGCTCCTGCTGCTGGCGCTCCAGGGTGGCGCCGACCCAGCGGGCGAACAGCCGCAGGAACTCGCGGTCCGCCTCGTCGAACGGCTGGGCGCGCGCCTCGGCGGCGGCAAAGCACAGGGTGCCGAAGCGCTTCCCGGCGACCCACACGGCGGTGCCGATATAGGTTTCCAGGGCGAACAGACCATAGCAGGGATGCAGCGCATATTCGCCGGTGCGCATATGCTCGATGGCCAGTATGTCGTCGCTGCCTAGGGTCAGGCTGCAGTACGTGTCGTCGAGCGGGAAGCACTGTCCGTCGCTGAGGTCCTGCGGCGACACTTGCACCAGTACGCGGTAATCGTTGCCTTCGATCTGGCTGATGATCGCAATCGGCACCTGGTAGAAATCGGCGCCCAGTCGCAGCGCCTGGCGCAATTGTTCCTGGCTGCTCAGTTTGGGCAGGGCGGCGATTTCGTTGAGCACGCGGAACGCCGCATCGAGGCGTCGTTGCCGATGTTGCATCTCCTGATTCAGGGTATCGCGGCGTAGCGCGTCGATCAGTTGGCCGAGGGTGGACAGCAGCGGTTGCAGCTGTTCGACCAGGGTTTGAGCGTAACCGTCGGCGCAGTTCGCCAGACCGAGCACGCCGACCAACTCGCCATGGGCATGGACCGGCAGGCCGGCGACGCAGTGCAGTGGCGGGTACCCGGCCGGTAGGCCGCTGCTATGGGGGCTTGTCGAGGGGGCGTTGCTGAGCAAGGGTTCGCCGCTGCGGACGACCTGGCCGAATAACGTATCGAGGTCATGCAGTTCCAGGGCGGATTGGTCCTGCTCGACGAAGGCGCGGTTGCTGGCCCTGTCCCATGCAGTGTTGCCGATGGCGTAACTGCGCAGGTAGGGCGCGCCTTGCTCGTCGTGCAGCACTTCGCCGATAAAACCGAATTGGCTGGCGGTCAGTTCGAGGATGCGTTTGAGCAAGGCATCGAAGGCGATACGCTGGTTCTGCGCATTGATATAGGCGGCTTGGGCGGCGGCGATCAGCGCCAGCAGTTGCCGCGACTGCTCGCTCTGCCGGTGTTTGTCCTGCAGGGCGGCGTGGTGCTGGCGCATCAACAATTGGCTGCTGTGCCTCGCCGCCAGTAACAACAGGACCAGCAGGGCCTCTGCGCCGAGCCAGGCCAGTAGCCATTTACCCACCAGCCAGCGCTTGTCGCGCTGATGACGGTAGTAGAGGTCGCTGATATCGCGCCAGGTCAGCGCCACGGCGGTCGTGCCGGGTGCGCCGCCGCTCTCCGGTTGGTAGCTCGGCAGGAGGATCTGATTGAGCAGAAAGGTGCGTCCTTGGTCCTCGAGCACCTTGAGGGTGTTGCCTTCGTCTGGGTCAGGCAACAGGTGTTTGGCGTACCAGTTTTGCACCTGGGTGCGGGAGTAGGATTCCAGGTGCCAGTTGGCTGCGCCGCTGCCCAGGCCGCGCAGCAACTCGCCGCCCGCAGAGGGTTGCTGCACGCCGCGCTTGAGTCGTAGGGCGATCCCGGCATCCAACTCGCGATCCAGTTGTTGCAGCTTGCGCGCGATGTCCATTTGCACTTCGACCGCGCCTATGCCGAGTTGGGTACCGGCATCGCTGCCTTCGACCTGGAGCGGGGCTATCGCGTGCATCGTCAGGCTCGTGGCGATCAGGCCGGCCGTGCTTTCTTGCGTGCGCAGCGCATCGAGCAGTATGGGGCTCTGCGCGCGCGGTCGATCGCCATACCATTCGGGTTGATGGACCCGCAGCAGCACCTCGGCGGTCGGCGCCAGGTGCACATAGAGGTCGAACGGATAACTGGCCTGCAAGGCGCGCCAGCGCACGGCCAGACGGGTGAATAATTGGCTGCGGACCGCGGTCAGGGTCTGCGTGTCGGCATTGCCGCCGATCTGCGAGGCATGGGCCTGGCGCACCAGCTCGACCACCCAGGCGTCGGCAGCGATGGTTTGCGCGAGCAACTGCGCTTCTTTTTGCAAGCTGAATTGCGCGCTCTGCAGGGCGCGCTTCTGCAATTCGTGCTGCTTGGCGATCTGCATCTGCCACAGCGTCTCGCGCTCGCTCAAGGCAAAGCCGCCCAGGGCGGCGAAGAATAACGCCAGGGCCAGGCTGCCGAGCCCGACCAGCCAACGAATCGCGGTGGCTTTTTGCCCGACGATCATCAGGTACAGGAGCCACTGAGTTGCGGATTGGCGTGGTCGATCAGCTCCGCTGCGGGCTGGGGACGGCCGAAAAGGTAGCCTTGGCCATAGTTGCAGCCTTGCTCGCGCAAGAAGGCCAGTTGCTCCGGCGTTTCGACGCCCTCGGCGAGCACCTTGAGATTCAGGCTGTGGCCCAGGGCGATCACCGCCCGGGTGATCGCGGCATCGTCGCTGTCGCCGGGCAGGCCGCGCACGAAGCTTTGGTCGAGCTTGAGTTTATGCACCGGCAGACGCTTCAGCCGCGCCAACGAGCTATAACCGGTACCGAAGTCGTCGATCGCCAGGCGGATGCCCAGGTCGCGCAGGCGCCCGAGCAGCGCCAGGGCGGCATCCGGGTCGTCCATCACCGCGCTTTCGGTGACCTCCAGTTCCAGGTGGGCCGGGTCCAGGCCGGTATCGGCCAATACCTGGGCCACTTGTCGATCCAGCGTGCCTTTGCCGAACAGGCGGCTGGATACATTCACCGCGACGAAACGCGGCGCCCGGGGCTGGTTGTGCCACAGCACCATCTGCCGGCAGGACTGCTCGAGCACCCAAGCGTCGATCGCGCCGATCAAGCCGCTGTCTTCGGCGATGGGAATGAACTCCCCGGGCGCGATCAGGCCGCGTTGCGGGTGGTGCCAGCGCACCAGCGCCTCGACGCCGATCAGCTCGCCGCTGGCCAGGTCGTGCAGCGGTTGGTAATAAACCCGTAATTCCTGATTCTCCAGCGCATGGTGCAGAGCGCTGATCAGATCGATGCGCAGGCGCGCCGACTCGGTCAGTTCCTGGGTATAGAACGCATAGCCTTCGCGCCCGTTGTTCTTGGCCTTGGACAAGGCCGAGTCGGCATTGCGCATGACCTGCTCCAGGTTCACCGCATCGCCGGGGAACAAGCTGATACCAATGCTGGCGCTCATGAAGAACTCATGCCGGTCGAGGTTGAAGGGCGCCGCCAAACTGTTCAGCAGTTGCTGGGCCAGGGTCGCGGCCTGGGTCGCGTTCAGGCAGCTCTCGCAGAGCAGGCCGAACTCGTCGCCGCCCAGGCGCGCCAGGGTCATGTGCTCGTTCAGCTGCGTTTTCAGACGCTCGCCGACGGCCTTGAGCAGCAGGTCGCCGATGTTGTGGCCGAGGCTTTCGTTGATGTGCTTGAAATGATCCAGATCGATCAGCAGCACCGCGCCTTGCTGTTCGGACTGTGCGCGTTTGAGCGCATTTTCGACCCGCTCGGTGAACAGCAGGCGGTTGGGCAGGTCGCTTAGCGGGTCGTGGTGGGCGAGGTGGTCCAGTTCGTTCTGCGAGCGCTTCAAGGCGCTGATATCGGAGAACACCGCGACGTAGTGGCTGATTTCGCCCTGTTCGTCGCGAATGGTGCGGATGCACTGCCACTGCGGATAGTTTTCGCCGCTCTTGCGCCGGTTCCAGATTTCCCCGCTCCAGGTGCCGCGGGTTTCCAGGGCGTGCCACATGCGTTGGTAAAACTCGCGATCGTGACGACCCGAACTCAAAAAACGCGGCTGCAGCCCGCGAATTTCCTCGAGGGCGTAACCGGTGATGCGGGTGAACGCCGGGTTAATGTGGACGGTATTCAGGTCGCGGTCGGTGACCAGCACGCCGTCCTGGGTGGCGTCGAAGACAGCCGCGGCTTGGCGGAGGCTGTCTTCGTCGGCGCGGCGTTGGGTGATGTCGCTGGCGGTGCCGATAAAACGTTCGGGCCGGCCCTGTTCATCCACTACCAAGCGCCCGCGAGACAGCACCCAACGGTATTCGCCATCGCTGTGACGCATACGGTAGGAGGCCTGGAACGGGCGTTGATCGGCATTCGCCAGCAATTCCGCGGCATGCTGTTGCACTTGCGCGAGGTCGTCCGGATGCAAATGGCTGAGCCAGCGCTCGCGCGTATCGCCCAGTTCCGCCACGCTTATCCCGAGCAAGGCGCGATAGCCCTGGGAAAAAAACACCCGGTTACTTTGCAAGTGCCAATCCCACAGGCCTTCCTGGGCGCTTTCCAGGGCCAGGTTGAGGCGCGCTTCGCTGTTGCCCAGGGCCTTGCGCATGTCTGCCTGGGTACTTTGGTGGCGCCACAGGATCAGGTACAACAAGGCGCTGCTGAGCAAAACGAAGCCCAGTCCTTTGAACAATTGCAGATGTTCGAACTGTTCGAGGGGTAAATCGAGGGCAACGAGCAGTCGATCGCTGAGCAACACCCACAATCCCGCAACCAGCATATAGCTCAAAGTCAGGCGCATGGCGCCTTGGCGAATGCTCATGAAGCGTCCTGGCTCCTTGTCGTGTTGCCCGGGTGTCCGTCGGATAATGCTAGCGAAGGCGCGATAGGCTTTAGTATAGATGCCGCTGCGTTCGATACGGAGATATACGAAAGGCTATCTGGCTGGTCGTTGAAGAACCTAGGCGGGGCCAGTGGGACAGGGCTGGGCGGTCCGGTAAAAATGGCCGAAAAAGAGATCTGGGCTCGCATGCGGGGTTTACTGCGGTAAATAAGCGTTTCTACGCCGAGTTCGGGCCATTTTTAACGCAGGATCGCCCACATCGATAGTTTTCAATAGCCTGCTGGCCTTTCGGGTTGAATGAAGGAATAGTGCCAAAGCAGCCCGCGTCATTCTTAGCAAGAGGCAAACAGCACCATGTGGTACAACGGATTTCTAGATTTATCGATCTGGCAGTTGGTGGCAACGATCCTGGTAATGACGCATGTAACCATCGTCAGCGTGACCGTGTATCTGCACCGCTATTCTGCCCATCGTGCCCTGGAATTGCATCCAGCGCTCAAGCATTTCTTCCGCTTCTGGCTGTGGTTGACCACCGGGCAGAACACCCGTGAGTGGACGGCCATCCACCGCAAGCATCACGCCAAATGCGAAACCGTGGACGACCCGCATAGCCCGGTGATCAAGGGCCTGGGCACCGTTCTGCGCACCGGAGCGGAACTCTACGCCGAAGAGGCGAAAAACCCGGAAACCCTGCGCATCTACGGCAAGAACTGCCCGGAAGACTGGATCGAGCGCAACCTCTATTCGCGTTTCACTTTCGCCGGCATCGCCGTAATGGCGGTGATCGATCTGGCGCTGTTCGGCGTGATCGGCATCACCGTATGGGCGATCCAGATGATGTGGATCCCGGTCTGGGCCGCCGGGGTGATCAACGGTCTCGGCCATGCCGTCGGTTACCGCAACTTCGAGTGCCGCGACGCGGCCACCAATCTGCTGCCCTGGGGCATCCTGATCGGCGGCGAGGAACTGCACAACAACCACCACACCTATCCCAATTCAGCGAAATTGTCGGTGCGTAAGTGGGAGTTCGACATGGGCTGGTTCTGGATCAAGCTTTTCAGCTTCTGCGGTCTGGCCAAGGTGCAGCGCGTGGCGCCGATCGCCCACCGCGTCGCCGGCAAGCGCAGCCTGGATATGGACACCGCCATGGCGATTCTCAACAACCGTTTCCAGATCATGGCGCAATACCGCAAGCTGGTGATCGCGCCGCTGGTCAAGCAGGAGCTGGCGAAAGTCGATATCTCCATGCGCCACCAATTCCACCGCGCCAAGCGCCTGTTGGCCCGTGAGCCGAGTCTGCTGCAGGACAACCAGCAACAGCGTATCGATGCCATGCTGGCGCAGAGTCAGGCGCTCAAGGTGATCTACGAAAAGCGTCTGGCGTTGCAACAGATCTGGGTGAAGACCAGCGCCAACGGTCACGACATGCTCGAAGCGATCAAGCAATGGGTGCATGAGGCCGAAGTCAGCGGCATCCAATCGCTGCGCGACTTCGCCGAGCAGTTGAAAACCTACTCGCTACGCCCCGCGGCGATGGCCTGATCGCCGCAACTCGTCGCACATAAAAAAGCCGCGCCCGATTCGTAAAGAACAGGGCGCGGCTTTTTTATGGCGCAAACGTCAGACGCTGAGAATCCAGTCGTAATCGACCATCAAGGGCGCATGCTGCGAGAAGCGTGGTTGCCGCGGCATGCGCGCACTGCGCACACTGCGACGCATGCCGGGCGTCAGCAACTGGTAATCGAAGCGATAACCCAGGTTGAGCAACTCGGCCTGTTCGCTGTCCGGCCACCAACTGAACTGCTCGCCTTCGCGGCTGACCTCGCGCAGGGCATCGACGTAACCCATGTTACCTATCACTTCGTCCAGCCACGCGCGCTCGGGTGCGAGGAAGCCGGGCGACTGCTGGCAGTCGCGCCAATTCTTCACATCCTGCTTCTGGTGCGCCACGTAGAGCGAGCCGCAATAGATGTATTCGCGACGCTTGCGCCGCTGTTTGTCCAAATAGTGGGTGAAGTCGTCCATGAATTTGAATTTCTGATTCAAACTCTCATCACCGCTCTGCCCGGATGGCAACAGCAGCGTGGCAATACTCACCTTGTCGAAATCGGCCTGCAGGTAGCGCCCATAGCGATCGGCCGTTTCAAAGCCGAGTCCACTGATTACCGCCTTGGGTTGCAGCCGCGAATAGAGGGCCACGCCACCTTGGCTTGGCACTTCAGCATCACAGGCATAGAGGAAATAGCCATCCAATTGGAGGGCTTGGTCGTCCAAATCAAAGGCGGAGGCGCGGGTGTCTTGCAGGCAAATCACGTCGGCATTCTGTGCTTGCAGCCAACTGAGCAAACCACGCTCGACTGCAGCCTGAATGCCATTCACGTTCACACTGATGATCCGCATAAATGGCCCCCAAAAACACGTGCGTGTATGATACCCGAGCTGGTCTACATTAGCGAAATTGCTAGGCTCTGTGGGCTCAGATTGTCGATCGCGACGCGTTCAGGTTGAGTGAAAAGCATACAGGGCGTGAAATTTGGCGTGCAGATGAGCCTGGTTATGCGCTTCACGGCCGGTTATCTCCGCTCAACAGAGCCTATCTTCCATGCTGCCCGGGGCTTTCCATGCAAGCGTATCAACGCGAATTTATCCGTTTTGCCATCGAGCGCGGCGTCCTGCGCTTCGGTGAGTTCACTCTCAAGTCGGGGCGTACCAGCCCGTATTTCTTCAACGCGGGGTTGTTCGACAGCGGTTTGGCGCTGGCCCAGCTCGGGCGCTTCTATGCCGCGGCGGTGGTCGACAGCGGCATCGATTTCGATGTGCTGTTCGGCCCGGCCTATAAAGGTATCCCGCTGGCGGCAACCACCGCCGTGGCGCTGGCCGAACATCATCAACGCGATATGCCCTGGTGTTTCAACCGCAAGGAAGCCAAGGATCATGGCGAAGGTGGCACCCTGGTCGGTGCGCCACTGGCCGGGCGGGTGTTGATCGTCGATGACGTGATCACCGCGGGTACGGCGATCCGCGAAGTCATGCAGATCATCCAGGCGCAAGGCGCACAGGCCGCCGGCGTGTTGATCGCGCTGAACCGCCAGGAGCGTGGCCAGGGCGAGCTATCGGCGATCCAGGAAGTCGAGCGCGACTTCGGCATGCCAGTAGTGAGCATTGTGTCACTCGAGCAAGTACTGGAATATCTGGCAGGCGATGCTGAACTCAAGCAGTATCTGCCTGCGGTACAAGCGTACCGCGCGGAGTATGGAATCTAGCAGGCCGTTGAAAAACTACCTGCGTTGCCGATGCGTCTTTAAAAACAGCCTCGGCTGCCTCGCCTACGTTTTTAAAGGCCTGCTAACCGACTTAGTGTTCGATCGAGGTGCCGCCCTGATGCAAAAAACGGGAATGATTCGCTGCATGCTGTTGCTCGGCTTGCTGTTGCCGTTGGCGGCGGGCGCCACCGAGTTGTACCGCTATGTCGACGACCACGGGATTACCGTACTCAGTCGCCAGGGCGTGCCGCCCGAGTTCATCGCCAGGGGCTATGAAGTGCTCAACGAGCAGGGGCGGGTGATCAAAGTGGTCGCGCCCGCGCCGAGCGCCGAAGAAATGCAGCGTATTCTCGCCGACAAAGCGCGCGCCGGTTCCGATGCGCATTTGCTGCGCCTGTATACCCGTCCGGAAGATATCGACAGAGCGCTGGAGCGCAAGCTGGCCGAGTTGGACGGCCTGATCGGCGTGGCGCGTGGCAATCTGCAGTCGGCGCGCACCCAGCAGGCCAACCTGCAGAGCCAGGCGGCGGAGCATGAGCGTGCCGGACGGGCGGTGCCGCAGCAGTTGCTGACGCAAATCGACAATCAGAAGGCCGAGCAACAGCGCTTGCAGGCGAATATCGACCGTTATCGCCAGGCCCGGGAAGAGGCCGAACTGAGTTTCGCCGCCGACCGTGCGCGGCTTAGCGAGCTGCTGGAAAGGCGCCGCTAAGCGGCGTAAATCGCCGGCTAGCGCTGCTGTGGCCATGGCGGTTGGATAACCGCCGGGCCTTCAGCGTTGCGTCGCGATCAGTGACGCTTGCGGTTGCAGATCAGGGTGCCGACGCCGCTGTCGGTGAAAATCTCCAGCAGCACCGCATTGGGTACGCGACCGTCGATGATGTGCGCACTGATCACGCCGCCTTGCACGGCTTCCAGGGCGCAACGGATCTTCGGCAACATGCCGCCATAGATGGTGCCGTCGGCGATCAGGCCGTCGACCTGCTCGGTAGTCAGGCCGGTCAACACCTCGCCCTGCTTGTCCATCAGGCCGGCGATATTGGTCAGCAGCATCAGCTTTTCGGCTTTCAGCGCTTCGGCGACCTTGCCGGCCACCAAGTCGGCGTTGATGTTGTAGGACTCGCCGTCCGGACCGACGCCGATCGGCGCGATCACTGGGATGAAATCGCCCTTGACCAACATGTTCAGCAACTCGGTATTGACCCCGGTGACTTCGCCGACATGGCCGATGTCGATGATTTCCGGTTGGGTCATTTCTGGCGTCTGCCGGCTGACCTTGAGCTTCCTCGCGCGAATCAACTCGGCATCCTTGCCGGTCAGGCCGATGGCGCTGCCGCCATGCTGGTTGATCAGATTGACGATGCTCTTGTTGACCTGGCCACCGAGGACCATCTCGACCACGTCCATGGTGGCGGTGTCGGTGACGCGCATGCCGTCGATAAAGTGGCTTTCGATCGATAGGCGCTTGAGCAGGTCGCCGATCTGCGGGCCGCCGCCATGCACCACCACCGGGTTGATGCCGACCGCCTTCATCAACACGATGTCGCGGGCGAAGCCTTGCTTGAGTTCTTCACTCTCCATGGCGTTGCCGCCGTACTTGATCACCAGGGTCTTGCCAACGAAGCGGCGGATATACGGCAGGGCTTCGGACAGTACCTTGGCGACGTTGGTGGCGGCATCACGTTCGAGGGTCATGCAGGGCTCCAATAACAGCGAATGGATCAGAATGGCAGTTTGATGTCAGGTGCGACGGCATACAACTGGGCGCGGAAGACTTCCTTGATGCGTTCCAGTTCTGCCTCGGTCTCGGCTTCGAAGCGCAGTACCAGCACTGGTGTGGTGTTGGAGGCGCGTACCAAACCCCAGCCCTTAGGGTAGTCGACGCGTACGCCGTCCAAGGTGGTGAGGTTGGCGTCGCCCCAGTGGCCGTCGCGTTGCAGGCGGTCGATGATGCTGAACTTGCTCGTGTCGGTGACCTGGATATTGATTTCCGGGGTACTGACGTCGTTGGGGAAGGCGTTGAACACTTGTTCGGCGCTGCGTTTGTCCTGGCTGAGGATTTCCAGCAGACGGGCGGCGCTGTAGATGCCGTCGTCGAAGCCGAACCAGCGCTCCTTGAAGAAAATATGCCCGCTCATTTCGCCGGCCAGCAGGGCGCCGGTTTCCTTCATCTTCTTCTTGATCAGCGAGTGGCCGGTTTTCCACATCACCGGGCGGCCGCCGTAGCCGCTGATCAGTGGAGTCAGACGGCGGGTGCATTTGACGTCGAAGATGATGTCGGCGCCAGGGTTGCGCGCCACCACGTCCTTGGCGAACAGCATCAACAAGCGATCCGGGTAGACCACGGTGCCGGTGTTGGTCACCACGCCGACACGGTCGCCATCGCCATCGAAGGCCAGGCCCAGGTCGGCGTTTTCGCTTTTGACCTTTGCGATCAGGTCGACCAGGTTTTCCGGCTTGCCGGGGTCCGGGTGGTGGTTGGGGAAGGTGCCGTCGACCTCGCAGAACAGCGGGATCACTTTACAGCCCAGGGCTTCGATCAATTGCGGGGCGATCACCCCGGCGGCGCCGTTGCCGCAGTCGACCACCACCTTCATCTGTTTGGCCATGGCGATGTCATCGCGGATCTGCTTGAAGTAGCGCTGCAACACATCGACCTGTTCGACCGTGCCGACGCCGCTGACCAGATCATTGTTATCGATGCGCGCTTTCAGTGCCTGGATCTGCTCGTTGGCCAGGGTATCGCCGGCGATGACGATCTTGAAACCGTTGTAATCAGGCGGGTTATGGCTGCCGGTGAGCATCACCGCGGATTTGCCGGCGAGGATGTGACCGGCGTAATAGACCACCGGGGTCGGCACCATGCCGACGTCGCTGACGTTACAGCCGCAGTCGAGTAGGCCTTGGATCAGCTGTTGCACCAGTTCCGGGCCGGACAGGCGTCCGTCGCGGCCCACGGCGATATTCGCTTCGCCTTGGGCGAGGCTCTGTGAGCCGATCGCGCGGCCGATCCAGTAGGCGGTTTCCGCGGTCAGGCTGCTGCCGACGATACCGCGGATGTCATAGGCGCGAAAAATATCCGCCGGGAGTGCAGGGGGCTTCGGTGCTGCGATCTGCTGGGTACTCATCATAGGGGGCTGCTCCAATCCCAGGAGATCCTGGTCTTCGTCAAGAATGTCGATATCGAGGATATCGGTGTCTTGAAAAAGCGGGTCGAGCAACTCCACCGCAGGTTCGGGTTCGCTCTTTGCGGCGGGCGCTGGACCTGCTTTTTCGCCAGGGCTTGCCGCCGTTGGGGGCTGGGAAGTGCGGCGCGGCAGGCGCGCCAGGGTCTGCCCCAGGCTGTCGAGGGCTGGCAAGCTCAGGCTGAAGGGTTGGACGGCTTTGCCCGCCGAGAGTTCTTTGACCATATTCGCCAATTGCAATACGTCGCGGCGCAGTTGTCGGTGCAGCTTGTTGTGGATCAGGTACATGCCCAGAAGGGCGCTACTGAGCACGATCAGCGCGGCCAGCCCGAGCAGGATGGGTGAGAGGGCGGTTGCATCGAGCGCCGGCCCCGGGGTGAAGCTCAGTTGCCAATTGGGGTTGCCGCTGGCGAAGCGTTGTTCCAGGCCTTCGCCCTCGCCACTTTGCAAGAGCAGCTGCGGGGCGGCATTGCCGAACTGCTGATGCAGCCGCAGCTGGCCGATGCCGGCCGGCAGTGGCGGCAAGCTGGCGAGCAGGCGGTCGAGGTCGAACGCCAGCAGCAGCGTGCCCTGCGCCGGTTGATCCTCGGCCTGGCGCAGCGCGGCGGCGCTGTAGACCAGCCAGCGCTCGCCGATCTTGTAGGCTTCCACGGCCGGCGTTTGTCCGGCTTCGACGCGGCGCAGCATATCCAGCGCGGCGAAATTCATCGGCGCGCTACGGTTCATGTCCTGAGCGGCCAGGCCGCGGGCGTTGATATGCGCGTCTACCACGCCGTCCAGATACAGCAGGCTGCGTTCGGCGGCGCGTACCTGGTCGATATCCTGGCTTTGCAGGGCTTCGAGTAATTGCGGGTTGCGCGCGACGCTACGGGTTTCGGCGGTCAATTGCTGCAAGGCCTGCTGCAACGAGGCGGCCTGGCCGCTGCCCCAGGCATGCACGAGTTGTTGCTGATGGCGCTGGGCGCTGCTGCTCAGACCGAACCAGAGCAAGCCGCCGGCCAACAGGACGCCGACGATTGCCGCGAGCAGGCCGGGCAACAAGGCATTCGCCGCTTGCTGCTTCGAACTCGGGGCTTTGTCGGCGGAGGTATTGCCAGGTTGCTTGGCTGCTGCGTCCTTGGTCGCGCGCTTGAAGAGTTTCATCCAGCGTCTCCTGGGCAATCCGTTTTAGAAGGGTAAGGCACTCAGTGGCTGCCGGAATGGCCGAAGCCGCCGCCGCCGCGCTGGCTCTGGTCGAATTCGTCGACCAGCTCGAAATGCGCCTGCACCACCGGTACCAGCACCAACTGCGCGATGCGTTCGCCAATGGCCATGCTGAAAGCGCTCTGGCCGCGGTTCCAGCAGGACACCATCAATTCGCCCTGGTAGTCCGAGTCGATCAGGCCGACCAGGTTGCCGAGCACGATGCCGTGCTTATGGCCGAGCCCCGAGCGCGGCAGGATCAGCGCGGCCAGGCCGGGGTCGCCGATATGGATCGACAGGCCGGTGGGGATCAGTACGGTTTGCCCCGGCTCCAGCAGCAGGTCTTCCTGGAGCATGGCGCGCAGGTCGAGGCCGGCGGAACCGGGCGTGGCGTACTGCGGCAGGGGGAATTCGCTGCCCAGGCGGGGGTCGAGGATCTTGGCTTGTAACGCGTGCATATCAGGCTCTGCGGTCGGTGAATGAAGGCATCAGGCGTGCGGCAAGCGCTCGGCGATCAACGCCACCAACTGGCGGGCGATCTTACCTTTGCTGGTCTGCTCGAAACTGCTCTGTTGCAACTCGCGGTCGATGATGGTGATGGCGTTTTCCTCGCTATTGAAGCCGATGCTGGGGTTGGCCACATCATTGGCGACGATCAGGTCGAGGTTCTTGTCCTTGAGTTTGCGCGACGCGTACTCCAGGAGGTTTTCGGTTTCGGCGGCGAAGCCGACGCTGAACGGGCGGTCGGCGCGTCCAGCCAAGGTGGCGAGAATATCCGGGTTGCGCACCATTTGCAGGAGCAAACCATCGCCACTGCTCGGGTCTTTCTTCAATTTGTGCTGGGCGACCACTTCCGGGCGGTAATCGGCGACCGCGGCGGCGGCGATCAGCAGGTCGCAGGGCATCGCGGCTTCGCAGGCAGCGAGCATGTCGCGGGCGCTGATCACATCGATGCGGGTGACCCGATCCGGGGTGGGCAAATGCACCGGGCCACTGATCAGGGTCACCTTGGCGCCGGCTTCGGCGGCGGCTTCGGCCAGGGCGAAGCCCATTTTGCCGGAGCTGTGGTTGGTGATGTAGCGCACCGGGTCGATGTTTTCCTGGGTCGGCCCGGCGGTGATCAGCACATGCTTGCCGGTCAATGCCTGGTTCTGGAAGCAGTCGGCGGCGCATTGCGCCAGTTGTTCGGCCTCGAGCATCCGCCCCGGTCCCACGTCGCCGCAGGCTTGGCTACCGGCGGCCGGGCCGAACAGGCGCAGGCCACGCTCGCTCAGCAGTGCGGCATTGGCCTGGGTCGCCGGGTCGCGCCACATCGCCTGGTTCATCGCCGGCGCCAACGCCACCGGTGCGTCGGTGGCCAGCACCAAGGTGGTCAGCAGATCGTCGGCGGTACCTTGCGCCAGGCGCGCCATCAGGTCGGCGGTGGCCGGTGCGATCAGCACCAGGTCGGCCCACCGCGCCAGTTCGATATGGCCCATGGCTGCTTCGGCGCCTGGGTCGAGCAGGTCCAGATGCACCGGGTTGCCGGACAATGCCTGCAAGGTCAGCGGCGTGATGAACTCGCGGCCGCCCTTGGTCATCACCACATGCACCTCTGCGCCCTGATCGCGTAGACGACGGATCAGCTCGGCACTTTTATACGCAGCAATCCCGCCGCCCACGCCAAGAACGATGCGCTTTCGATAGAGCCGCTGCATAGACCTGCCTATTTTGTCTAAGATGGTTACACGCTGCTGACGTCTCCCGGGCCGATCGCAGCGCAAAAAGTTGCGCTACGATAGCACAGCGCAAGCGCTCGGGCAGCGCGGCAAGGAGCCGCCAGGCCAGGGTTTGCAGGCATTAGCCAGGCTTGGCAGGAGGGCGGAAAGTGGCGCCGAACCAGGCGTTACCTTTGTCATTAGCGGTAATAGCATATAGCCACGGCAAAGGTTTGCCGAACGCATGGCTATCCATACACAAGGAGGTGGTATGAGTATTCGCGATTGGCCCGCGGCGGAGCGCCCGCGGGAGAAGCTGCTGGCCCAGGGCGCGGTCAGCCTGACCGACGCCGAGTTGCTGGCGATTTTTCTACGTACCGGCGTGGCCGGGCAAAGTGCGGTTGATCTGGCGCGCCATCTGCTCGGCGATTTCGGCAGCCTGCGCGCTTTGTTGCAGGCGGATTTGTCGTCGTTCAGCCAGCGCCTCGGCCTGGGTCCGGCGAAGTTCGCCCAACTGCAGGCCGTGCTGGAAATGGCGCGCCGCCATCTGGCCGAGCAACTGCGCCGCGATTCGGCGCTGGAAAGCCCGCAGGCGGTGCGCGACTACCTCAAGGCGCTGCTGCGTCACGAGCCCCATGAGGTGTTCGGCTGCCTGTTTCTCGATGCCAAGCACCGGGTGCTGGCGTTCGAAGCGCTGTTCCACGGCTCCATCGACAGTGCCAGCGTTTATCCGCGCCAGGTGGTCAAACGCGCCCTGGCGCACAACGCCGCTGCGCTAATCCTGACCCATAACCACCCATCCGGCGTAGCCGAACCGAGTCAAGCCGACCGGGTACTGACCCGCCGCCTGAAAGAGGCTCTGGAGCTGGTCGACGTGCGGGTGCTCGACCACTTTATCGTCGGCGACGGCGAACCCTTGTCGATGGCCGAGTACGGCTGGTTGTAAGCAACCCTCAACCGCCGTTCAGAAAACTGTCCCAGAGCTTGTCGCGCACGACGCTGTGCTTTTCCGGCAGCGCTTCGAGGGCGTGCAGGCGGCGTTTGGTTTCCAGGTCGGGATAAAGACCGGGTTGATCGCGCAGCGCTGCGTCGAGAAACTCGTGGGAGTCGGCATTGCCGTTGGGGTAGAGGGTTTCTGCGGTAATCAGGGCGGCGACTTTGGGCTGCATCACGTAGTCGATAAAGCGGTGCGCCAGATCGGCGCGACGCGCGCTGCTGGGAATCACCAGGTTGTCGATAAACAGCACCGACCCTTCGTCAGGCACCAGAAAGCGCACCGGCTGGCCGGCATCCGCCGCTGCCAGGGCGTCGCCGACCCAGGCCATGGCCACGCACAGGCGGCCGTTGGCCAGGTCCTCGATATAGCGCTCGCTGTCGACATAGCGCAGGTTCGGCTTTAACCCATCGAGCACGTTGCCGGCGCGTTCGATTCGACTCGGCGCGCTACGCACCAGGCTGCGGCCCTGGTAGTTGAGCAGCAGCGACAGGGTTTCGTCCGGCGCGTCGAGCACGCTGATGCCGCAACTGGCCAGGCGCGCGCTCTGTTCGGCATCGAACAGCAGGCTCCAGCTGTCCGGTAGGGGACCGCCGAACGCCGCCTCGGCCTGGGGCGTATTGATCGCCAGGCCGACCGCGCCCCATAGGTAGGGCACCGCATAGCGGTTACCGGGATCGACCGCGGCCAACTTACTCAGCAGTTGGATGTCCAGGTGGGTGCGATTGCCCAATCGGCTGAAATCCAGCGGCTGTAACTGGCCGTTTTTGATCAGGCGCGGCAAGTCGTTGTGCGAGGGCACGGCGATATCGAAGGATTCGCCGCTGGTCAAGGCGGTGTTCAGCTCCTCAGTGGTGCTGAAGGTGCGGTATTCAACATGGATGCCGGTGTCTTTTTCAAAGTCCTTGAGCACCTGTGGGGCGATGTAGTCGTTCCAGTTCAGCACGCGGATAAAGTTGCCGGTGCCCTCTGGGCTCTGAGCAATTGCCAGTGCCGGCGTGAGCAGTAGCAGCAAAGCGAAAAGACGAAGCATGGTGAATCTCCCGTAAGCCCATGAGGCCCAAGCCTTGCGGCTGAGGGCCGCTACCCAGGTCTGCTGAATCGCGCGCAGCCGGGGCCCCGCCAGGGCGCTGGGCGCCCGGCCCGAGGTAGGGCTGGTTCGGCTGGATAAAACGACGCCGGCTCAGGGCCGGCGTCGGGTATTGCTTAAACGGTGTGCAAGTACCAGTTGTATTCGAGGTCGGAGATCGAGTTCTCGAACTCGGCCAACTCGCTTTCCTTGCAGGCGACGAAGATATCGATGTACTTCGGATCGATATAACGGGCCAGGATTTCGCTGTCGTCCAACTCGCGCAAGGCATCGCGCAGATTGTTCGGCAGGCTCTGCTCGTTCTGCTCGTAAGAGTTGCCTTCCACCGGTGCGCTCGGCTCGATCTTGTTCACCAGGCCGTGGTGCACGCCAGCCAATACCGCGGCCAGCAGCAGGTAGGGGTTGGCATCGGCGCCGGCGACGCGGTGTTCGATGCGCACCGCATCGGCGCTGTCGTTCGGCACGCGCAACGCCACGGTGCGGTTGTCGATGCCCCAGCACGGCGAATTCGGCACGTAATACTGGGCGCCAAAGCGGCGGTAGGAGTTGACGTTCGGGCAGAGGAAGGCCATCGAAGCCGGCATGGTTTCCAGTACGCCGCCAATGGCGTGGCGCAGGATTTCGTTTTGCGCCGGGTCGTCGCAGGCGAAGACGTTCTTGCCGTCCTTGTCGAGAATCGAGATGTGCACGTGCAAGCCGTTACCCGCTTGGTTCGGGTACGGCTTGGCCATGAACGTGGTGTCCATCTCATGGTCGTAGGCGATGTTCTTCACCAGGCGCTTGAGCAACAGTGCGTAGTCGCACGCCTTGATCGGATCGGCGACGTGGTGCAGGTTGACCTCGAACTGCGCCGGGGCGCTTTCCTTGACGATGGCGTCGGCAGGAATGCCCTGCTCCTTGGCGCCTTCGAGGATGTCCTGCAGGCATTCGGCGTATTCGTCGAGGTCGTCGATCAGGTACACCTGGGTCGAATGCGGGCGCTTGCCCGACAACGGCGACAGCGGCGGTTGCGGGCGGCCGTTCACGTTGGCCTGGTCGATCAGGTAGAACTCGAGTTCGAAGGCTGCGCAGATGGTAAGGCCCAGTTCGTCGAACTTCGCGACCACCTGCCGCAACACCTCGCGCGGGTCGGCGAAGAACGGCTCGCCTTCCAGCTCGTGCATGGTCATCAGCAGTTGCGCAGTGGGGCGCTTCTGCCAGGGCTCGTTGCACAGGGTATTGGGGATGGGGTAGCAGATACGGTCGGCGTCGCCGATATCCAGGCCCAGGCCGGTGCTTTCCACCGTCGAACCGTTGATGTCCAGGGCGAACAGCGAAGCCGGCAGGTTGATGCCGCGCTCGTAAACCTTGTGAAGGCTCGCGCGCTCGATGCGCTTGCCGCGCACCACGCCATTCATATCTGCAATGAGAAGGTCGACGAACAGGACCTCAGGATGTTTCTTAAGGAACGCGTTCGCTTCGTTAAGCTGAACGGCACGCGGGGGTACCGACATGATGCAACACCTTTGTTGTTAAAAATATCAATCATGCAATTGCACGGGAGTGAGTCAATCTTAAACACTCATTGCTGTCAAGCGAGGTGCATTCTGCCCTAAAAAGAAGCTGTGTGGCCATTTTTAGGGCGTTTCAGGGCATCCGCTCAGGGCGCGAGCCTTGCGTTGGCGGACTGCTCAGTGGGGTGTGTTCAATTTTTTACATGGCTATTGTGTAAAAAAATGAACAAGGCTAAGCTCCGTTCCAACCCATAACAGCAATAAAACGGGTGTCACATGTCACGTCTGCCGTTGATCGGCGTAACCGCCTGCACCAAGCAGATCGGCCCTCAAATCCAGCATATAACCGGCGATAAGTACGTCCGTGCGGTGGCTGTCGGCGCCGCTGGGCTGCCTTTGATCATACCCGCGCTCGGTGAGCTGATCGATCGACCCAGCCTGCTCGATAATCTGGACGGTCTGTTGTTGACCGGCTCGCCCTCCAACGTCGAACCTCATCATTATAGTGGCCCTGCCAGCGTGCAAGGCACCGCTCATGATCCCGAACGCGACCGTACGACCCTGCCGTTGATCCGCCAAGCGGTCGAGGCGGGCATTCCAGTGCTCGGCATCTGTCGCGGTTTTCAGGAAATGAACGTGGCATACGGCGGCACCCTGCATCAAAAGGTGCATGAGGTCGCCGGTTTGATGGATCACCGCGAACCCGCGGATCAGCCTTTCGAGGTGCAGTACGCACCGCGCCACCCGCTGCAAGTGCAGCCGGGCGGTTTACTCGCCGGCCTCGGCTTGCCGGACGAGATCATCGTTAACTCCATTCATGGCCAGGGCGTTGAGCGTCTGGCGCCGGGCCTTCGCGTGGAAGCACTGGCGCCCGACGGGTTGATCGAAGCCTTCTCCGTCGAAGGTGCAAAAAACTTTGCGCTGGGGGTGCAATGGCATCCCGAGTACCAAGTAGGATCTAACCCGGATTATCTCGCCATCTTCCAGGCCTTTGGTGAGGCTTGCAGGAAGAGGGCGGGGCAACGTCGGGCCGACTATATATAAGTCGGCTCCAATCAACCCTGAGGTCTCTATGAGCACCAAATTAGACCAGCTTTCGAGTTGGCTGAAAGAACGCAAAATCACCGAAGTTGAATGCCTGATCAGCGACCTTACCGGCATTGCCCGCGGTAAGATCTCGCCGACCAACAAGTTCCTCGACGAGAAGGGCATGCGCCTCCCCGAGAGTGTGCTGCTGCAGACCGTGACCGGCGATTACGTCGAGGACGAGATCTATTACGACCTGCTCGACGAAGCGGACATCGACATGTTCTGCCGTCCGGACGAAAACGCCGCGTTCATGGTGCCTTGGGCCCTCGAACCGACCGCGATGGTGATTCACGACACCTTCGACAAGCAAGGCAACCCGATCGAGCTGTCGCCGCGCAACGTCCTCAAGAATGTTCTCAAGTTGTATGCCGACAAGGGTTGGAAGCCGATAGTCGCGCCGGAAATGGAGTTCTACCTGACCAAGCGCTGCGAAGACCCGGATTTCCCGTTGCAAGCGCCGATGGGCCGTTCCGGCCGGCCGGAAGTGGGCCGTCAGTCGTTTTCCATCGATGCCGCCAACGAATTCGATCCGCTGTTCGAAGATGTCTACGACTGGTGTGAAATCCAGGGCCTGGATCTCGATACCTTGATCCACGAAGACGGCCCGGCGCAGATGGAAATCAACTTCCGTCATGGCGAGGCCCTGCACCTGGCCGACCAGATCACCGTATTCAAACGCACCATGCGTGAGGCTTCGCTCAAACACGATGTGGCCGCCACCTTTATGGCCAAGCCGATCACCGATCAGCCGGGCAGCGCCATGCACATCCACCAGAGCGTGGTGGACATCAAGACCGGCAAGAACCTGTTCTCCAATGCCGACGGCAGCATGAGCCAGCTGTTCCTCAACCATATCGGCGGTCTGCAGAAGTACATCCCCGAGTTGTTGCCGCTGTTCGCGCCAAACGTCAACTCGTTCCGCCGCTTCCTGCCGGATACCTCGGCGCCGGTGAACGTCGAATGGGGCGAAGAAAACCGCACCGTCGGCCTGCGCGTGCCGGAAGCCAACCCACAGAATCGCCGGGTGGAGAACCGTCTGGCCGGTGCCGATGCCAACCCTTATCTGGTATTGGCCGCCTCCCTGCTGTGCGGCTACATGGGCATGGCCGAAGACATCAAGCCCAGCGCGCCGGTCAAGGGCCGTGGCTACGAGCGGCGCAACCTGCGCTTGCCGATCACCATCGAGCACGCACTGGAGCGCATGGAAGCCTGCAAGGCGGCCGAGAAGTACCTGGGCGAGAAGTTCATGCGCGGCTATGTCGCGGTGAAACGCGCCGAACACGAAAACTACAAGCGGGTGATCAGCTCCTGGGAGCGCGAATTCCTGCTGCTGTCGGTCTGATTACGCGGGAGCCGGCGCGATCCGGCCGGCTCCTGTCTATGACGTATTTTTTGAGGTGGATATGACACGCCCCGTTAACAACCCGAAAACCCGTGAATGGCAGGCGATGAGCCGCGATCATCACTTGGCGCCATTCAGCGACTTCAAGCAGCTGGCGCAAAGCGGGCCGCGAATCATCACCCGGGCCGATGGCGTTTATCTGTGGGACAGCGAGGGCAACAAGATTCTCGACGCCATGGCAGGACTGTGGTGCGTGGCCGTCGGTTATGGGCGCAGCGAGCTGGCCGAAGCCGCCGCCAAACAGATGAAGGAATTGCCGTACTACAACATGTTCTTCCAGACCGCCACGCCGCCGGCGCTGGAACTGGCCAAGGCGATCGCCGAGCTGGCCCCGGAAGGCATGAATCACGTGTTCTTCACCGGTTCCGGCTCCGAAGGCAACGACACCATGTTGCGCATGGTCCGCCATTACTGGGCGATCAAGGGCCAGCCGAACAAGAAGGTCATCATCAGCCGGGTCAACGGCTATCACGGTTCGACCGTGGCCGGCGCCAGCCTGGGCGGCATGACCTATATGCACGAACAAGGCGATCTGCCGATCCCCGGCATCGTGCACATTCCGCAGCCGTACTGGTACGGCGAAGGCGGCGATATGACCCCGGAGGCGTTCGGCACCTGGGCCGCCGAGCAGTTGGAGCAGAAGATTCTCGAAGTCGGCGAAGAAAATGTCGCCGCCTTCATCGCCGAGCCGATTCAGGGCGCGGGCGGGGTGGTCATTCCGCCGGACAGCTATTGGCCGAAGATCCGCGAGATCCTCGCCAAATACGAAATTTTGTTTGTTGCCGACGAAGTGATCTGCGGTTTCGGTCGCACCGGCGAATGGTTCGGCAGCGATTACTACGGCAACAAGCCGGACATGATGACCATCGCCAAGGGCCTGACTTCGGGCTATATCCCCATGGGCGGGTTGGTGGTGCGCGACGAAATCGTCGAAGTGCTCAACGAAGGTGGCGATTTCAACCACGGCTTCACGTATTCCGGGCACCCGGTGGCGGCGGCGGTCGCCCTGGAAAACATCCGCATTTTGCGCGAAGAGAAAATCGTCGAGCGGGTCAAGGCGCAAACGGCACCTTATTTGCAGAAGCGTTTGCGCGAGCTCGCCGATCACCCGCTGGTGGGCGAAGTGCGTGGCGTGGGCATGCTCGGCGCGATCGAACTGGTGAAGAACAAAGCCACCCGCGAACGTTTTGCCCAAGGTGCGGGCATGGTTTGCCGCGGTCACTGCTTTAATAATGGGCTGATCATGCGTGCGGTGAACGACACCATGATCATTTCGCCGCCCTTGGTCATCAGTCAGTCGGAGATCGACGAACTAATTGGCAAAATACGCCTGTGCCTCGATCTGACCGCACAAGAGTTGTTGGCTTAACGCGGCGGATGGGGTCGGATAGGGGGGATTGCGAGATGTCTCGCAGGCTATCCACCGGCAAGTCCCTTTATGCGTCTGAAAGTTGTAAAGAGTGCCGTGTCCTTGCCAGACTGCGCCGGTGCGTTAGCCAGGCTCGCCGGAAGGTGCCGCAGATGGGCTGCGCCACCCGCTCGAACAAAACCAATACGACAACAGGAGCTGTAAGCATGAACAGATTCGGCAAAACCCTTCTCGCGTTGTCCTTGGCAGGCGCCGTTATCGGCGTCGCGCAAGCCGAGGAGAAAGTGTTGCACGTCTACAACTGGTCGGATTACATCGCCGAAGACACGCTGGCGAACTTCGAGAAAGAAACCGGTATCAAGGTCGTGTACGACGTATTCGATAGCAACGAAACCCTGGAAGCCAAGCTGCTGTCCGGCGGTTCGGGCTACGACGTGGTGGTGCCGTCCAACCAGTTCCTGGCCAAGCAGATCAAGGCCGGGGTGTTCCAGAAGCTCGATAAATCCAAGCTGCCGAACTGGAAGAACCTCAACCCTGACCTGATGAAGGCGCTGGACAACGCCGACCCGGGCAACCAATACGCCTTCCCTTACCTGTGGGGCACCACCGGTATCGGTTACAACCCGGAGAAGGTCAAAGCCGCGTTGGGCGTCGACACCATCGACTCCTGGGACGTGATCTTCAAGCCGGAAAACATGGAGAAGCTCAAGGCCTGTGGCGTTTCCATGCTCGATGCGCCGGATGAGGTTTATGCCGCCGCGTTGCATTACCAGGGTTTGAACCCGAACCCGACCAGCGTCGACGACGTGAAAAAAGCCGAAGAGCTGCTGATGAAGGTGCGTCCTTACGTAACCTATTTCCACTCCTCCAAGTACATTTCCGACCTGGCCAACGGCAACATCTGCGTCGCCCTGGGCTGGTCCGGCGACATCTTCCAGGCGCAAGCCCGTGCCGAAGAAGCGAAGAACAACGTACCGGTTTCCTACGCCATTCCTAAAGAAGGCGCGGCGTCGTTCTTCGACATGATGGCGATCCCCGCCGACGCCAAGAACGTCGAAGCGGCGCACACCTTCCTCAACTACATCCTGACCCCGGAAGTGATCGCACCGATCTCCGACTACGTCGCCTATCCGAACGGCAACGCCGCCGCCACTCCGCTGGTAGCCGAGGAAATCCGCAACAACCCGGGCATTTACCCGACCGAAGCAGCCAGCAAGAAGCTCTACACCTTCTCCGAGCTGAGCCCATCGGTACAGCGTGCCGTTACCCGCAGCTGGACCAAGGTCAAGTCGGGCCGGTAAGACAAAACGAAGCGATCCAGGTGCTGGCGGGCCACCCCCGCCAGCACCCTAACAATAAAAAGGAAGCTTGCAGATGTGCCTCAATTCCTCCGGCGGCCCCCTGGCTTCGCCCTGACGTTGCGGTCTGTATCGCTCAGCAGCGAACACCATTTTTTCTATGAATTCGGAGCCTTTTGGCGGTCTGTCTGACAACCAGAGAAGCCACGGGTACGCATTTTTTTTGCTAGATGTCAGCGTGGGTTAGCTGAGTCAATTCAACCATTTCGAAACGTCCGACCGTCGGGGTCGGGCGCTACTTTGCGGGAGTTTGGTAATGGCAGTTGCATCCAGTGCCTATAAAAAGGTTCTTGAAGGCGATCAGCAACCGAAAGAAGTATTGGTCAAGATCGAACGGGTAACCAAGAAGTTCGACGAAACCGTGGCGGTCGATGACGTATCCCTGACCATCAACAAGGGCGAAATCTTCGCCCTGCTCGGCGGTTCGGGCTCGGGTAAATCCACCCTGTTGCGCATGCTCGCCGGTTTCGAGCGTCCGACCGAGGGGCGTATCTGGCTCGACGGCCAGGACATCACCGATCTGCCGCCCTATGAGCGTCCGATCAACATGATGTTCCAGTCCTACGCGCTGTTCCCGCATATGAGTGTGGCCGACAACATCGCCTTCGGCCTCAAGCAGGACGGCCTGCCGCGTGCCGAGATCGACGCCCGCGTCGATGAAATGCTCAAGCTGGTGCAGATGAGCCAATACGCCAAGCGCAAACCGCATCAGCTTTCCGGCGGCCAGCGTCAGCGCGTGGCCCTGGCCCGTTCGCTGGCCAAGCGGCCGAAGCTGCTGTTGCTCGACGAGCCGATGGGCGCGCTGGACAAGAAACTGCGCTCGCAGATGCAGCTTGAACTGGTGGAAATCATCGAGCGGGTCGGCGTGACCTGCGTGATGGTCACCCACGACCAGGAAGAGGCCATGACCATGGCCCAGCGCATCGCCATCATGCACCTCGGCTGGATCGCCCAGATCGGCAGCCCGGTGGACATCTACGAAACCCCGACCAGCCGCCTGGTGTGCGAATTCATCGGCAACGTCAACCTGTTCGAAGGTCAGGTGGTCGAGGACATGGAAGGGCACGCGTTGATCGACAGCCCCGACCTGGAACGCAATATCTACGTCGGCCATGGCGTCAGCACCTCGGTGCAGGATAAGAGCATCACCTACGCGATCCGCCCGGAAAAGCTGCTGGTCACCACCGAGCAGCCGACCTGCGAATACAACTGGTCGCGTGGCACCGTGCACGATATCGCCTACCTGGGCGGCCATTCGGTTTTCCACGTGGAATTGCCGAGCGGCAAGATCGTCCAGTCGTTCGTCGCCAACGCCGAACGCCGCGGCGCCCGGCCGACCTGGGACGACCAGGTGTACGTGTGGTGGGAGGATGACAGCGGGGTGGCATTGCGCTCATGAATATTTCCCGAAGCCTCAGCCGCCGTTTGCCCAAGGGCCGTCACTTCGTTATCGGGGTGCCATTCCTCTGGTTGTTCCTGTTCTTTTTGCTGCCCTTCATCATCGTCTTGAAGATCAGCTTCGCCGAAGCCGCCGTGGCCATTCCGCCGTACACCGATGTGTACACCTGGGTGGAAGGCAAGCTGTCGGTGGTGATTAACCTGGGCAACTACATCTTCCTCAGTGAGGATGACCTGTACCTGTCCGCCTACCTCGGCTCGTTGAAGATGGCCCTGGTCAGCACTCTGCTGTGCCTGTTGATCGGCTACCCGATGGCCTACGCCATCGCCCGTGCCGACAAGGAAATGCAGACCGTGTTCCTGCTGCTGATCATGATGCCGACCTGGACCGCGATCCTGATCCGCGTCTACGCCTGGATGGGAATCCTCAGCAACAATGGCCTGCTCAACGGGTTTTTGCAGAGCGTTGGGCTGATCGACGAACCGCTGCAGATCCTCAACACCAACCTCGCGGTCTATATCGGCGTGGTCTATTCCTACCTGCCGTTCATGATCCTGCCGCTGTTCGCCAACCTGGTGAAGCACGACCCGAGCCTGCTGGAAGCCGCATCGGACTTGGGTTCGAGCACCTTCAACAGCTTCTGGAAGATCACCGTGCCGCTGTCCAAGAACGGCATCATCGCCGGCTGCATGCTGGTGTTCATTCCGGTGGTCGGTGAGTTCGTCATCCCCGAACTGCTCGGTGGTCCGGAGACGCTGATGATCGGCAAAGTGCTCTGGCAGGAGTTCTTCAACAACCGCGACTGGCCGGTGGCGTCCGCCCTGGCGGTGGTGATGCTGGCGATCCTGATCGTGCCGATCATTCTATTCAACCGCAACCAAGCAAAAGAGATGGAGGGCAGAGCATGATCAGTTCCTCGCTAAGCGTGCCGATCATTCTGTTCAACCGGCTTCCAACCCAGAGCTCAGCAAAAGAGATGGAGGGTCGAGCATGAGCAAGTACCGTTTTTCAACCCTCATGCTGTGGGCCGGCCTGACCTTTATCTACCTGCCGATGTTGATCCTGGTGATCTACTCGTTCAACGGCTCGCGGCTGGTCACGGTGTGGGGCGGCTGGTCGCTGAAGTGGTACATCGGCCTGCTCGACAACACGCAGCTGATGAGTGCGGTGATGCGCTCCCTGGAAATCGCCTGCTATACCGCGGTTGCCGCGGTGGCGCTGGGCACCATGGCGGCCTTCGTGCTGACCCGGGTGACCCGCTTCAAGGGCCGCACGCTGTTCGGTGGCCTGGTCACCGCGCCGCTGGTGATGCCCGAAGTGATCACCGGTCTGTCGCTGTTGCTGCTGTTCGTGGCCATGGCGCAATTGATCGGCTGGCCGGCCGAGCGCGGGGTGCTGACCATCTGGATCGCCCACACCACCTTCTGCGCCGCCTATGTCTCGGTGGTGGTGTCGGCGCGTCTGCGCGAACTGGACATGTCCATCGAGGAGGCGGCCATGGACCTGGGCGCCAAGCCCTGGAAGGTGTTCTTCCTGATCACCATCCCGATGATCGCGCCTTCGTTGGCGGCCGGCGGCATGATGTCCTTCGCCTTGTCGCTCGATGATCTGGTGCTCGCCAGCTTCGTCTCCGGGCCGGGTTCCACCACCTTGCCGATGGAGGTGTTCTCCGCCGTGCGCATGGGTGTGAAGCCGGAGATCAACGCGGTGGCCAGCCTGATTCTGCTCTCGGTGTCGCTGATCACCTTCCTGATCTGGTTCTTCGCCCGCCGCACCGAAGAGGCGCGCAAGAAAGCCATCCAGCAAGCCATGGACGAAAGCACCGGCGCCAACCTGCAAAGCGGCCCCGACAGCCGCCGCGACCCGTCGCAGCAGCACGCGCCCGCCTAACCGCCTAATAGGGCGGACCCGCCGCAGGCTGGTCCGCCAGCGGTGGACAAGGCGTCGCCATCGGCTCTTGTAGCCCGGATGCAATCCGGGAGCGGTGTCAGCTGTTACACCTTCCCCGGATTGCATCCGGGCTACCAGAGGTGTCGCTGGGAGAGAGTTGACACCGGCCTGTTAGCGTCTTACCTGTGCCTGAAAAAACCGCCAAATGACATCCGTCGCGTTCAGCGCCGAACTGGGAGTGTCGCCCCTGCGACTTCCCGGCTGTCCGCCCGGCCAGGCATGGCCGTTATCCTTGAGCAGATACAGCTCGACTGCCCCATTGGACGCACAGGTGTAGCGCCACAGCAAATAGCGGCCGTGGTCCTGTTGCGCCGGAGTCGCGGCGCAGCCGTTCGCCTTCGCCCAGAATGTTGCCTGTGCCAGCGCCGGTTGCGTCGGCACTCCGTCCCAGGCATCGGCAACGCGTCCGGCAGGAGCACCGCCGAGGTGGGGAACCGCCTTGTCGAGCATGCCGTTGATCATAAGCGCGGGCACCGGGCCTGACGGCTGCGACTCGTCGCCGAACAGGGTCGCGACTACCGGCGCGATGGCGGCGACTTTGTGCGACAGTTCGATGCCCAGTCGGTGACTCATGATCCCGCCGTTGGACATGCCGGTTACATAGACCCGCTGCGGATCCACCGGATATTCCTCGATCAGGCGATCGATCAGCGCGCCGATAAAGGCCACATCGTCGACATTCCTGTTCATCGCATAGCCGCAGCAATGGCCGGCATTCCAGGTCAGGAGTTTGCCCGCGAAGCGGCCGCTGCCTTCGGGGTAAGCGACGATAAAGCCCTCCTTTCTGGCCTTCTCGGTGAAGCCGGTCATCTTCTCGGCATTGAACGCATTACCGCCGCCGCCATGCAGCATCAGCACCAGTGCCACGCGCTGTGTCGCCTGCGCCGGTAGGTGAGCGGCACGCACCACATAGCTGCGGTCGCTGCCGTCGACCCTGAGGGTTTGCCGCGTTTGCGGCGCGGTGAGGTCGGCGCGGGCCGGGGCTGCCGATGCCGCGAACAGGCCCGTCAGCGCCACGGTCAATACCAGCCATCCGTTGCTGCGCGGGGCTTTTCTGTCGCGGTAAGCGGTCATGATTGACGCCTGCTGGCGCGGCGGCGAGGTTGCGGCGACTTGCCCTGCTTACTGGGTAACGAGGCGGAAAACTCGAGCGCTCGATCGAGCCATTGACGCAGGCGCCCTTGGGCATCGTCGGCGGTTTGGTCGACATAGACGAAGCCGCTCAGCGCCTTGCCGGTAAAGTCCATCTTCCGCACATCGGGTTCTTCGAGCGCCTGCGAATAGCCATCGGGGCCCACGCGCAGCATCAGGTCGGTACCCAAAACGCCGCAGCACATGTTGCCCCTGACCATAAAGGCCAGGCCGCCGAACATCTTCTTTTCGACGACTTCGTCCTGGCCCGCGAGCGCCGTTCTCACCCGCTCGGCTATTCCTTCGTCGTAGCTCATGCCCACTCCAGATTGATCGGCGACCAAGCTAACAGACCGTTGAAAAACTACCTGCGTTGGCAATACTGCGTTAAAAACAGGCTCGGAATGCTCATTTACAGCACGTAAACTCCGCTTCCTCTCCTGTTTTTGCCTTGTCTTGCCTGCCTCGCTTACTTTTTTCAATGGCCTGCTAGGTATAGATGCCCCACCGCGTGCGGCAAGTCAGGCGCGCAGGTCCGTCGAAACAGCCACCTCCGGCGCCAGGCGATAACACATGTACTTCACCACGAAGGGCAGGTGCGGAAATTCCTTGCTCTCACCGTCTTTGAAGCCCAATGCCCGATACCAGCGCTGCAGTTCGAAGTGCTGCTCGATCACGCCGATGCTGATGGTCTGCACCGCCTGCGTCTCGGCGTACTGGATAAAATGCTCGACCAGCCGAGTGCCCACGCCGCGCTTACGGTGGACGGGCAGAACCGACAAACGGTTCAAATAGGCAACGCCGGCGCGCGGGCTTTCGTAGGCGACGCAACCGATCGGCGTGGCGTTTTTCGCAATGACGAAATACTTCTCGCCGCGGGCAAAGTCAGCCTTTACCCACTCTGTCGTGCAAAAGGAAGGGTGTTTCGGGCAGTTGGCCGCATTCAGGCCGAATCGCAAGGCGACATCCTTGTTCGATTCGCTGATCAGCATGGCGATGGTACTCAACCCGTTAACTGTGGCTTGACTGATATTCATGTCGATGGCCGTCCATGTGAGAGGGTGAGAGCGCTCGGCAACGCAACGTCGGTTGCGCGGCGCGTATTGCAGGGCCGTTATTCGTTAAGTATTCGCTGGGTTTTCTTGGGCAAGCTGGCGCGTGCTTTTTTATATGACCAGTCGATTAGCTGCTTCAAATATTGCTCGTCGAACGCCTGGGTATTGAGGATGGATACCCAGTGAAAACGATGCAGGTAGCGTGCGGGGCTCACTGCGGGCTGATCGGTCAACTCGATGAACCTGTCGGGCGTCACACGGATGCTGAAGCGCCAGCGATGCGGCTCACTGGTCTTGAAATAGGCGAACTGCTTACCGCCGACGGCGTAAATCAGCACATTCGCGGGTTCGCCCAACAACTGCTCCTGTGCACCCGGGAAGCTCAAGCAAAAACGTTTAACGGCGCCGATATCCATAATGTGCGGCTCTTGATCAATGTCCACGACAAGCGCCTGTACGCAAACGGCCACTACAACTGTTTGGAGCGCTTCGCCAAGAGGGAGGTTCCGACTATTCGTGCACCGGTAGGCTGACACAGGACACCGATGCCGAGCGGCCAAATCGATAGTGTCAGCCCGGCAGCGAATACCTGAACGCGCGTTCGTAAGCGCTGCGCCCACTGGAGCGCAGCGATCGTATCAGACGTAGAGCGGTGAGCCCATGGCCCGGCTGGCCTGCTCGCTTGGCGCGGCATCGAACAGGCGGGTGGTGTAGGCGGCGTTCAGCTCGGCGCTTTCACCGGGGAAGTAGTCGATGACGAAACGCCGGGCGTTATCGAGGTTGTCGAAGGCGTAAAAGCCGCCCACCGATTGGTTATCGGCACCGCTCAACCAGGTTTTATGCAACAGCCCGGGCTGGGCCTTGAGGATCGGATTCAACGCGCGCCAAGGCGCTTGATCGAAGGGCACCGACAGCTGCACTTCGGTGTAAACGAACGCGCCGGGATTGCGTTCCGGGCGTGCCCCGAAATACACCGAGCCCAACTGCCGGCTGGCCTCTTCGACGACGGCCATGTCGAACACCCGGGTGGTTTGCGCGACGCCGAATTTGCGCGCCTCCGCGGGGAAGTAGCCGGTGACGAAGCGTTTCGCGTTGGCGAGCGAGTCGAACTCGTAGAACCCGCCGACCGACTGATTCAACGACCCGGCAAGCCAGGTTTTATTGCGGAAACCCGGCTGCTCGACTATCTGCGCATTGAGTTCGCGCCACGGCGTTTGGGCGAAGGGCAGGGAGATTTGCAGTTCGGTGTACACGAATGCTTTCGACATGATGGGTTCCTGATCAGTGAGAAATGTACGTCCTGTTGGGCACGGTGCAATCCATAGGATAACGGCCGTGATCCAAGATAGGATTGCGATCGTTATCCTGTCAAGTAGAATGCTGCTCACTGTCAGGCGGAAGAATTACCCATGCGCTACACACCGGAACAAAAGCAGAAAACCGCAGCGAATATCCTCGCGGCCGCCGGGCGCGGTTTTCGCCTGGAAGGCTATGGCGGCGCCGGGGTCGATGGTCTGGCGCGCGAGGCGGGGGTGACGTCGGGAGCCTTCTACAAGCACTTCCCGTCCAAGGCGGCGGCGTTCGAAGCCGCGGTGGCGGCCGGGCTCGATGACTTCCAGAAAACCATGCAACAGGCGATCGCCGACCCGCAGCAGGATTGGCTGAGCGCATTGGTGGACTATTACTTCAGCCGCGAACACCGCGCCAATCTTGCCGGCGGCTGCGCTGTGCCGGGCCTCACCGGCGAGGTGATGCGCGGCAGCGAACAGGTACGGGCGGTCTACCAGCAGGGCATCGAACGGGTGGTCGAGACCCTGGAAACCGGCCTGACCCACCTCGACCCCGAGCTACGCCGCGAGCGCGCCTGGGCCATTCTGGCGATGCTCAGCGGCGGCCTGCAGATCGCCCGGGCGGTGCATGACGAAGCGCAGGCCACGGCAATCGCTATGGCCATGCGCGAGGCGGTGCTGCGCTTCGCCCGCGCGCCGGGCTAGATTGCTTCCGCGGGATGCAGATGCAGCGCCAGCCAGATCGCGCCCTGGGAAACCCGCACTACCGTGTGCGGGGTGCCTGCCGGCAGAAACAGATAATCGCCCGCTGCCAGCACCACCGACTTGCCATCGACCAGCATCTCCGCCTCGCCGTGGGCCAGCAGCACCCACTCGTCCTGCGTCTGCACGTACTCGCTCGGCGTGATCGCCGCCGAGCTGAGAATGCGCTCGACGACCAGGTTGCGGTGTTGCAGCAGGGTCTCGAAGTGCTCGCCCTCGGCAGGGGGCGCGGCATCGGCAAATAGATTTCCGGTTTGCATTCAGGGTCCTCGTTTCGGTTGCCGGGGCGCCAAGCCGCCGATCAAACGCCGGCATCGCTCCATACGGCGAATTCGTTGCCGCTGGGTTCGACGAAGTGAAAACGCCGACCGCCGGGGAAGCTGAATATCGGTTTGACGATTCGCCCACCGGCGTTTTCGATTTTGTCTTGGGTTTCCTCCAGGCGCTCGCTGTAAAACACCACCAGCGCGCTGCCGTTGGCGACCGAGGCCGCCAGCTCGGCCTGGTAAAAACCGCCGTCGAGGCCCTGGCCGGAAAACGCGCAGTACTCGGGGCCATAGTCGACAAAGGTCCAAGCGAATGCCGAGGAGAAGAACGCTTTGGTCGCCTGCAAGTCCTTGGCGGGGAATTCCAGGTAATTGATCTTCTCGTGCGCGTGCATCGCCGTGCTCCTTATCAGCTGCGTAACGGGGTTATAGAAAACCACAAAGCCACAGGCGCCGGTAACGCTCGGCAGCGAGGCATGGCGGCGGAATCCATGGAGTCAACGCAGATCAGCGTGGCCGATCCGTCACGGACGAGCCTCGTTGCATGGCAACCGCAATCAGGGCCAGGAGTATCGCCAGCGAATAGGCGAACAACCCGAGGTTCAGGCCGAATATGGTTTTCTCGCTACCGTCGGAGAGCACCATGGAGCCGCCGTAGTAGTCGCGTATTAGATAAGCCAGAAGAAAACCGCCGGTCACGAAAACCGTCATCAAGCTGGCGAGGCGGAAATTGCTCTTCGCCCATGTCAGCCAGAGGCTGAAAAGGCCGATGGAGGTATTGGTGAACAGCTGCCAGACCTCGTGCAACCGTGCATGTGGCTCCCAGTTGGGATTGAAAACATGGGAGGTGTTTATCTCGAAATACGGGACGACCCCGGCATAAAAGAATATGCCGATGGTGATCAGTATCTTGGGGACCATTTTGTCGCTCCTGTGGTTCTGAAAGGCTATACCTGTCGTTAAGTACGCGCTCTCGCCTTTGCTGGCCCGGCCCTGCCGTTCTGGCGGCATTCTCCCTGCCTCCCCTTCCTGCCTGGCGTCGCCGACGAGCGGCCCGTCGATCATATGCCGGGCACAGGCGCAAAGCTCGTCCCGAGATCGAGCTTCCTGCGTTATCAAGTAAGCGCATCTGGCGATATCGGGTGGTTAATAAGCCTGTGGCGTTGTTCTCGGTTTCTGCGATTGGTTGCAAAAGACTTTGCTTGGACTTTTTCTACTACGTCAAACGCATGGGGATGAGCCCGCCGCATGTCGAGGCGATGGTGAGCAAGTTGGCGGCGAGGATGGTGGCGGCGACTATGGCACCCAGAACTACCGCCTGAGCGGCCCGGGCGAGAATGGCCTCTATGCCGTCGCCTCGCTCAACAGCCCCCTGCTGCTCGATGCCGTCTTCGTCTCGTCTATTTGGGCCGGAACCTTTGGACGAGGGGCTGAAGCGGCTGGCTGGAAAGCGGAGGCGGGCGCCTCCGCTGGAACGCACTTCAGTGGTTGGCGGCTTCGGCGACAATGCGGTCGAAGCTGCCATCGGCTTTCATCTGCGCGATGGCATCGTTGAATTTACTCAGCAGATCCTGCCGATTGGTGGACTTGTTGAAGGCCAGGTAGGACTCGGCGGAAGACAGATACTTGGCGTTCATCTGCACGCCGGGGAAGCGTCCGGTAGCCAGCAGGGCGTTGCCGGACTGTTCGATGGCCAGCACCGCATCGACCCGCTTGGCCGCCAGCTTCTCGAAGTTCTTCTCGTCGCCGCTCACCTCGTCGATGGTCAGCTTGCCGCTCTTGCCCGCTTCACTGAACTCATCGGTATACAGCCAGCCGCGAATGGTGCCGACCCGTTTACCGCTCAGACTGTCCATGTTCTCGTAGTTCACCGGGCTGTCCTGGTGGAAGTACACCGCGATGTTCTCCACCATGATCACGTCGCTGTAATCGTACTTCTGCCGCCGTTCTTCGTTGGAGTAAATACCGGCGACACCCGCTTCGCCCTGGTCGATCTCTTCGATCACCCGTTTCCACGGCCGCGCGGCGAGGGTGACGGGCACTTTCATGCGGGAGAAGGCTTCTTTCACCAGCTCCGGGTAGATGCCTTTGGCCTGGCCATTCTCGGCATACATAAAGGGTGGATTTTCGATATCGACATCGATCACGACGGGCTCTTCGGCCCAGGCGAGGCTGCCGGTGAGGGCGAGCAGCGAGAGCAGCCATTTGCTTTTAAACCAGGTTTTAGCCATTGGAATTCTCCTTCGCGGGGACGCTTTTGCTTCTGGGAGTATTGATTAGATCGAGCGGTCTGCAACGAACAGCCCGGCCAGTGGCTGTTGAATCGACATAGCGATGGATGAAGCCCCGGCTCCCGAGGGCGTACGCAGCGACGCCGAACCTACCGTATCTAACGGTAGTAGGTATCCCACAACTTATTGCGGAATTTATTGCTCGGGTCGACGCGCTTTTTCAGAGCGAGGAATTGTGCGCGGCTGGCGTGGATCCGGCAGGGCAGGATCAGCTGGGTCTGCGTGGGAAAGGGCCGCGATTAGGCCAATTTTTGGGGCCGCAGAGCTAGACGATCTTCGACCGGATTCGCTCGTCCGACTGTATGGGCTGGAATCGTAAGAACGGAACCTCAGCCAGACCTGAGCACTATTGCCCCAGTGCTTCCTGCCGTTCGCGTTCATATTCATCATATGATTTATTGGCGTTTTTCATGCACTCATCATATTGAGATGGCGGAAGCTTGGTGCACTCGAATCTGTTACTGGCCTGAATGCCTTCATAAGCACCTCTGCTAGAACATCCGGCTATGACGAGAGGGATTAAAATCAAGTATTTGACTTTCATTATTCCATCCTGTTTTGGCGCATGCTGTTTACTAAAGAAATGGCTTGGTTATCGCTTTACTGCTATGCGGATGATAAGGGGCTGTCTCTGTCAGACCTGCCGCTTATACATCATATCCGTGCGTTATTCTCTATTCACAGGTAGGAAGCGGCTCCTACGCAGTCGTCGGCTTAGAGAATGCCGTTGTGCATCACCATCGCAAAGCCCGAGAGCAGCGTTAAGCGGCTCACCAAACTGTTTAAACATCCCGTTCATGCTTCCCCAATTACCCTCATTTGGGTGATGGCTATTGCAAAAGGTTTGCTTTTATAGTGAGCAAGTTTAAGTTCTGCTTTAAATAAAAATAATCCATGAGAGAGCACGTCATGCAAAAAGTAAGGGTAAATAAAATTGCATTATTGGTTTCTATATTTACGCTACTGACGGCAACAGAATTAACGATGGCAAGTGATTTTGCCAAGCTGGATCAAGCGTTGCCGACTAACGGCATAATTAACAATAAACAGCCCGTATTTGATTTTGATGGTAATGGTTGCTTGCCCAGTGCAGGCATCAGTCGTCTGGGCGAAAAGAATGCGGGTCTGAATACCTCCGGCACCATTACTGGGAGCTGCCGTTCAGGAAATTTTTTGATCACCTCCAACACCATGCATCGTTACGTTTGTAAAATTTCAAGTGGTAACCAATATTGCGGGCATATGTACGCATTGTATTTTGAAAAGGATCAATTATTTGACTACGTTGGTGGTGGGCACCGCCATGACTGGGAGCATGCCTTGGTCTGGACTAAAAACGGTGTCGTAACACATGGCAGCTATAGTTCACACGGCAACCAAACCACGAAAGCCGCCTCTGAATTGTTTTTTCAAAATGGCAACTTAAAGATTGTTTACCATAAAGATGGCATCACCACCCATGCCTTGCGCTTTGCCAAAAGTAACGAATATGCCGAAAACCCCTACGGCTCTTTCCTTACGCCTACTATAGTCAGTTGGTATCAAATGGTTGGCGACGGGCTTTCAAACGCGCAAATGCGATCAATATTGAATAGTTTTGATTACGGTTCGGCTAACCTGCCGGTGAAGGACAGTAATTTTTTAAACAATATCAATAATGGCAAACCCTCAGACTACCCGAGCTTTTCAAGCGCTGACGTGAGTGCTTCCAACTAGGGTGCTTCTGAGGTAGGCGTGCCTGTCTGGCGACTTCAGCATCGCTCATGTCGGTGTTTCTCGCCGCCGAGATTACCTCGCGGTGGTTATTGCCCGTGCTACGGGCGCGCCCCTTCCACATGTCAGTAGGTGCACGCCATTCACGGATTTGTAGAAAACCTTCTCAGGGTCTGCCTACCGGTAGTACGCATCCCACAACTTATTGCGGAACTTGTTGCTCGGGTCGACGCGCTTTTTCAGGGCGAAGAACTCTTCGGCGCGGGGGTAGGCGGCGAGGAATTGTTCACGGCTGGCGTGGATCTGGTAAGGCAGGTAGTAGCTGCCTTGGTGGGCGATGGCCAGGTCGATCAGTTCGCCGGTCCAGCGGGCGACGGCGGCGCGTTCGCTGGGGGAGACGCCTTGGCGGTAGTAGAGCACCAGGGCGAAGGTGTCGCCGCGGGCCCAGGCCAGCAGGGTGCCGGGGTCGCCTTTGGCGTGGCGGATGGAGATGTTGGCGATGTTGACCCGATGTCGCTCGAGCACTCGATGCATGCCGGCGACGAAACTTTCCAGCTGCGCCTCGGGCACGAAGTACTCCTGCAGTACGTAGCTGTAACCGGGGCCGGAGATCGGCTGCAATTCGCCGACGTCGAGGCTGGCTTGATGGTTGCGCCATTGCACCGGCGCGCCCCTGAGCAGTAAAGGGTCGACCAGTGCTTCGCGCACCTTGCTGCCGCCGGGGCTACCGGCCAGCGCCAGGGCGGTGCGCAATGCCCCGTGGCTGCGCTCGGCGGATACCAGGCGCTCGGTGATGGTCAGCGGGGCATCGCTACGTAGGTAGGACACGGCGCGCACGCTGTCGTAGTCGTCGGTGTAGAGGATGCCGTTGTGCATCACCATATCCGGGTTGCCGCGTACCTGGCTGGCGAAGAACGCGGGGTACTCGCTGAGCGGCATCAGTTGCGATTGGCGCACCAGTTTGCTGTTGTCGACCAGCGGCAGGGTGGCGTCGACTATCACGCCGAGCCCGCCATAGCCGCCGATGGCGCCGTAGAATAGTTCGCTGTTGTGCGTCGGGCTGGCCTCGACCAGGCTGCCGTCGGCCAGCACCAGGCGCAGCGCGCGTACGCCGAGCACCAGCGGCCCCTGGCCGACATAGCGGCCGTGGGCGTTGACGCTGAGGGCGCCGCCGACGGTGAAGTTGGCGTAGGACTGCATGATCTGCGGTGACAAGCCGTAGGGGTCGATGTATTCGAGCACTTCGCGCCAGGTGATCCCGGCTTGCACGCGAATTTCCCGGCGCTCGGCAGAGAATTCCAGCACCTGGTCGAATTCGCGCATGTCCAGTTGCAGGGCCAGCTCGGTGGCGGTCTGCCCGCCCATGCTGAAGCGCGCGCCACCAATGGCGATGGGGCCGGGATGCTCGCGCACCGCCGCGACTATCTGGCTCAACTCGGTGGGCGCCAGCACCTGGGCGACTTCGATGGGGTTCATGCCGCTGACGTCGTTGACGGTTTCGGCGGCGTACGCGGCCTGGCACAGCAGCAGGATAAGGATGGCGATGATGCGCATGAAACGTCCTTGTTCGAGCGCCGCTATTGCGGCGTGGGTGTGAGTAGCAAACGGCCGTGGCTATGGGCGACGACATCCGCTTCGCTCAGGTGCTGCGGCATGTAGCGGCCGGCGATATAGGCCTCAGCCTGATCACGATAATGGGCGTCGAACGGCACGCCGCTTTGCCCGACTGGATTGATGCCCAGCGCCGTATCGGCGTTGGCCAGGTCGATCAGGCGGCGGGTGGAGGGGCCATAGGCCACCGGCCAGGGCGCCGGGCCGATGCGCTGCGACAGGTTGTTCGGGGTTTCATGGCTGCCCGGTGCGGCGAAGGGGCCGACGTTGAGCAGTTTATCGAGCGGCTTCTGCTGGCTCAGCGGATGGTTATGGGTAAGGGTGTGGGCCTTGCCCCATTGCCAGTCCGCCGGGTTTTCGCCAAGGGTTTCGCGCAAGTGGGCGAGGCTGGCCTGCCAGGCAAGTTCGACGATAGCGGCGCGGCTCTCCACGGCTTGGCTATCGCGCTTGTCCCACCAGGGCGAGCCGGCATCGGCGAGCAAACGCGGCAGCGCGGAATCCAGGGCGCGGGTGGTCAGCAGGTTATCGAAGAAGGCGCCGCTCAATTCGTCGGCCATGGCTTGCTTGGTCAATTGATAGAGCAGCTGGTTGAACAGCGTGGCGGCGGTCGAATCGAGGCTGTGATCGCCATTCCAGGTCGCCAGTTGTTCGACCAGCGCGCGTTCCTGCTCGCCCGTGGCGGCCGCGCGCAGCTCGTCGAGGATCGGCGTCAGCATTTTGCGCGGGTAGTCGTTACCGGGGTCGAGTTGCAGCGCCTGACTGTTGTGCAGATCCCATTTCACGCTGCTGTCGGCCAGACGCTGGTCGAGGCGTTGGCCGCGTTCGGCGGGATTGTAGTAGCCGGGGATTTCGATACCGCTGGCGGCCTGCGGCTGAAAGTTGGCCGAGAGGATATAGCCGCGCGCCGGGTTCTCCTCCTGGGGGTTGTCGCTGAACGGGTGGTAGCCGAGTTTTTCCGCCTCGCCTTTACTCGCATCGAGCATAAAGCTCGGGTTGACCCCCTGCGGCCGGCGCGGCAGCTTGGCCGCCGCCCACCAGCCGATATCGCCCGACGCCGAAGCCCAGACCACATTGAGCCCCGGTGCTTCGATGTGTTCAACGGCGGCGCGGGCTTTGTCCAGACTGTCGGCGCGATTGAGCTGATAGAAGCCCTCGAGCAGCGGGTTGGCGGTTTCCAGAAACGCCCACCACATGGCGATGGGCGTGCTGCCGGCACTCTCGCCCAGGGCATCGTTGATGATCGGGCCGTGCGGCGAGCGGCGCAGGGTGAGGGTCACCGGCTCGGCATCTTTGACCGCGATCACCTCGGTGCGGCTCTGCAAGTCGACCCAGGCGCCGCGGTAGCGGACCTGGTTGGGGTTTTCCGGGTTGGGGGTTTCCGCGATCAGGTCGAGGTCGTCGTTCTGGAACATGGTCAGGCTCCAGGCGAAGTCGCGGTTGTGGCCCAGGGAGGCGACCGGGTTGAGCGCCTGGTGATGGCCGTAAAGTTCGAAGCCCGGATAGCTCAGGTGCGCCTCGTACCACACCGCCGGTACGGCGAAGCGGATATGCGGGTCGCCGGCGAGCAAGGGCTTGCCGCTGGCGGTGCGGCTACCGGATACGGCCCAGGCGTTGCTGCCCTCGAATTGCGGCAGGCCGGCATCGCGCAGGGCGGCGTGGCTGGTGTGGGCGATGGCGTTGAGGTCCCGCCAGTCGCCGGCGCTCAGGTGCCGACCGACCACGCCTCGAGGGTGCCAATCGAGGTCGAAGGCTTTCAAGTAGTCGGCGCCGAGTTCGTCGCGCACATAGCTCAGTACCGGTTCGGTGCGGAACGCGGCGGCAAAGCTGTAAGCCATAAAGCCGGCCACGCTGATGGTGTCTGCGGCCGTGAACGGGCGCTTTTCGATCCCCAGCAGGTCGAACTCCACGGGCGCCGGGCGGCTGGCCTGGTACTGGTTGACGCCATCCAGATACGCCGACAGCGCCTGGCCGGCGGGGCTGCTCATGTCCAGGCGGGCGGCGTAGGCGTCGGCATAGGCGCGAATGCTCAGGGTGCGGAACAGGCGGTCGGTTTCCACCAGCTTGGCGCCCAACACCTCGGCCAGTTCGCCGCGGGCCAGGCGGCGCAGAATCTCCATCTGGAACAGCCGGTCCTGCGCATGCACGTAGCCCAGGGCGCGGTACATATCGGCTTCGTGCTGCGCCTGGATATGCGGCACGCCGCGTTCGTCGTAGCGCACGCTGACCGGCGCCTGCAACCCGGCCAGCGGCAGTTCGCCGTCGCGTTGCGGCAATTTACTGTCGAGGTACCAGGCCGTGGTCGCCGTAGCGGTGGCGAGTAGCACGGCGAGCACGATCAGGGTGCGTTTCATAGCGACTTCCTTGTGTGGGGGCAGTGCATTCTGCTCAGGTTGCTGCGCGGCAGCTATTGACCCTTGGTGCGGCGAGTGGAAGTATTCGGTCAATTTCGAGGCAACCATGATCACCTATTCCGGCAATCCGCTGACCCACTCCGCGACCTTGCGACGCCTGTTGTACGAGGCCATGGAGCGGCTCGGCCTCGAACCAGCCGAGGTTTACCGGCGCATCTACCATTACCGCCGCCTACCGCCACCGACTCTCGACGAGCGCCTGATCCACGACGATGCACCGCTGTTCTGGCGCAATCTGCAGCGGATAACCGGCGACGCGGATATCGGCCTGCACCTGGGCGAGGTAATCAAGCCGCGTCTGCTCGACGTGGTCGGTTACCTGCTGCTGGCGAGTCGCGACTTGCAGCAAGGGTTGGAGACCTTCGTGCGCTTTCAGCATCTATTGTCCGGCGGGTTCGCCGCGCGCCTGGATATCTCGGGCGATCAGGCGCAGCTGATCTTCGACCTCAACTACCTCGGCTCGCCGCCGCTGCGCCAGCAGATGGAGTGTCTGGCGCTGTTGTTGATCAAGCTGCTGGATTTCCTCTGCGACGGCGAACTGCGCTTCACCGCCCTGGGCTTCCGGCACGGTGTGCCGGCCGACACCGACGAGCACCGGCGCCTGTTCGGCATGCTGCCGCGCTTCGGCCAGGCGCATGACAGCCTGAGTCTGCCCCTGACCCTGCTCAAACGCCCGTCGCGCACCGCCAACAGCGGCCTGTTCGAGCTGCTCAGCGAGCATGCCGAAGCCCAGTTGCATGTGCTGGATGAAAACCAGTTGCTCAAGCAACTGCACTTTCTCTTGCAGCAGCGCCTGGCCGAGCAGGAGTGCCGCCTGCCCGACCTGGCGCGCGAACTGGGGATGGCCAGCGGCGCCTTGCAGCGCGCCCTGGCGCAGCAGGGCCTGAACCTGCGCGGCCTGCGCGAGGGCTTGCGCCAGCAGCGCGCGCTGCACTTGTTGGCCAAAGGCGGGCAGATCCGCGAGGTTGCCCGGGCTTGCGGTTTCGCCGATCTCTCGCCGTTCTATCGCGCCTTCAAGCGCTGGTACGGCGTCACGCCCCATCGGTACCGTGCGCAATTGCAGGCGGCGGGCAGCGGCGATGCCTAGGTTTTGCCGCGTTCGCCGCGAGTCAATCGCCCGCTTTGGACCAGTCGCAGAAGCAGCCGACCGCCAGGTTGTTGCTGGCGCTCACCTCGCGCCCGGCCGCCAGGGCTTCGAGAATCGGCTCGATAAAACTATTGCTCGAATTGCAGGTGGCGCCGCTGCTGTAAGGGCCGAAATAGGCCAGTTTGCCGCTACCATCCCAGATCGCCACCGCCGGGCTGGCCGGCAGCTGCTCGCTGCCGTCGAAGCCGGGAAGGTTTTTCAGACCGCTCAGGGTGGCGGGCAACTGTCCCTTGCTGCCGGGCTTTTGCACCGCGTAGAACTGCACGCCCCGAGGGCCGTAATGGGCGATCAGCTCGGCCAGGTGTTGCTGGTTGCCGACGTTGCAGGGGCAGGCCGGGTCCCAGAAATGCACCAGGCGGATCGGCCCGGGGCCGGCCAGCTCGTCGGGCAGGCGTAATTGCTCGCCGTAAAACAATGCGGTCTGCTCGCTGAAACTGCGCAGATAGCGCGCCTCGTACCAGCGCCAGGCGGCGAGCATGGCGAGGCCCCAGAGCGCGAGCAGCAGGACGATAAGCAGGGTCTTACGCATGGATTGCGGCATGGTCGGTCTCTGTATACAGGCGCGCAGCTTGCCATGACCGGCCGCGCAGCTGAATATCGACCTTAGAATTCGCTGGCCGGAATGCCCCGCGCCCTGTTTGCCATATTGTTGGAAACCCTATGCCAGAGCCCTTTCAACCGGAAAATCTGCTTGCCACGTTGCGACCCTTGGCCGCAGTAACGCCGTTGTCGACGGACCACCTGGCCTACCGCGACTTTTATGGTTTCGGCGAGCTGCAGGCCGGACACAGCCGCCTCGGGGTGATCGAGGTCGGCGGGTATCGGATCGCCCTGCAAGCCTGGTGGCCGCAAACGCCGCGGGCGACCCTGGTGTTGCTGCACGGTTATTACGACCACAGCGCACTGTACCGCCACGTGATCGAATGGGCGCTGGGCATGGGCTTCGCCGTGCTGACCTTCGACCTGCCGGGACATGGCTTATCCAGCGGCACCCGCGCCAGCATCGGCGATTTCGCCGAGTATCAGTTGGTGTTACAGGCGGTGCTGGCCGAGGCCGCGGCCCTGGATATGCCGCAACCCTGGCATTTGTTCGGGCAGAGCACCGGCGGGGCGATTCTGATCGACTACCTGCTGACCGACAGCCCGCGCCCGGAGGTCGGCGAAACCATTCTGCTGGCGCCCCTGGTGCGGCCGCGGGCGTGGGCCTGGTCGCAGCTCAGTTATCGCTTGCTGAAACCTTTCGTCAGCGAAATCCCCAGGCGCTTCAGCAATAACTCCAACGATGCCGAATTTATCGATTTCATCCAGAACCGCGACCCGCTGCAGCCGCGCAACCTGCCCACCGCCTGGGTCGGTGCCCTGAGCCGGTGGGTGCCGCGTATCGAGCGCGCACCGGCCAGCTCGCGCAGCCCGTTGATCGTCCAGGGCGAGGCGGATATGACCGTGGACTGGCGGCACAATCTGGCGTTGCTACAGGAAAAGTTCGCCGAACCGCGGATTCTGCGCCTACCCGAGGCGCGTCATCATCTGGCCAATGAGACGCCGGCGTTGCGTAAGCGCTATTTCGATTTTCTCAGCCGGCACCTGAGCTGATTGCTCGCTTGTTTCCGCGGCAGGCCCGCGGGCGTGGCCGGCGAGGTCCGGCAGCACATCGCCCCATGTCCAGTTAAATCCCCTGCGGTGCCGGCGCCAGGCTGGAGGCGCTCTGGCCGACCGCCAAACCCGCGCGCAATGCGGCCAGCGCCGCCTGGTAATAGGCCTGGCCGTCGCTGGATTGGGCGAATTCGACGAATTCCTCCAGCTCCGGGTCGGACAGTTCGCGGTAGACATGCAGCAGGGTGTTGTCCAGGTCCGCGCCTATCTGCTCCATCAGCCGCTGGCGTTGGCTGTTGAGCATGGCCTGGGTGGTATCGCCGCCGAACAGGCCGGGAAGCATCTGGCTGAGGCTGTCGGCCGCCACGCCGGCGAGCGCCAGGCTGACTTCGGCGCCGGCTTCCTCGGCCGGCAGCGCCTGGGCCAGGTGGCGGATCAGCAGGCGCCGGGTGGCGCTGGCTTCGATGCGCGGCAGGCCATTGGCATGGCGCGCCAGTTGCTCGCGGCGGGTGGCGAGTACTTCGGCATCGACGATCTTGCGCCCCAGCGGCGACTGGAAGAATTGCAGCGCCGGCTGCGGGTTGGCGAGCTGTTCGCGCAGGCCGTGTTGCGCCCGCTGGTCGATCGCGGTCGCGGCGAAACGCTGATTGCTGTTATTCACCAGGGCTTGATAGACCGCGGGCGGCAGGCTGTCGCGGTAGCGCGTCTGGGCGGCCTGCAGGGCGTCGTTGAAGTTGGCCCGTTGTTGCGGCCAGCCGGCGGCTTGATACAACTGCAGGTGGGTATCGGCCTGGCTGGAGAGGCTGAACAGCAACAGCAAAACACTACAAAGGATGCGCATACGGATTCCTGTCTCGCGGGCGGCTATTTTCAATGGGCCGGGGGTGGCTTGTCGAGGTAAAGCCTGCGCGCGGATAATCGCCGGCATGACTTCAGATATCTCACTCGCTTGCATCGTCGACGACCTGGCTACCCGGGGTTGGTCGCAACAAAAGCTGTTCGTCCCGCAATCTCTGACCCTGGCCTTGGCCGATGAGTGCCGTCGACGCGCCGGGCAAGGCGCTTTGGCGCCTGCCGGCGTCGGGCGCGGCGAGGCGCAGCAAATCAGCGAAGGCATTCGCGGCGACCGTATTCAGTGGTTGGAACCGGGCCAGGCGGCGTGCTGCGACCAGTATCTGTCGCTGTTCGACGAGCTGCGCCTGGCGATCAATCGGAGCCTGTACCTGGGCCTGGAGGATTACGAAAGCCACTTCGCCCTGTATCCGCCCGGCGCCTTCTACCAAAAGCACCTGGACCGTTTCCGCGACGACGACCGTCGCGCGGTGTCGGCGGTGTTCTATCTCAACCCGGATTGGCAGGCCGAGCAGGGCGGTGCCTTGCGCCTGTATCTGGCGGACGGCTCGACCCATGATGTGCTGCCCGAAGCCGGAACCCTGGTGGTGTTTCTCTCCGCCGACCTGCCCCATGAAGTATTGCCGGCGACCCGCGAGCGCCTGTCGCTGACCGGCTGGTTCCGCCGCCGCGGTGAGAGGCTCTGGTAGCCCGAATAAGCCTAGGCGCAATCCGGGAGCGCTGGTGAGTGCGAGGGCGATCCCCGGGTTGCAACCCGGGCTACGGGGCGCGTTGGTAGGGCGGACATGGCGCAGCCTTGGCCGCGAATGGTACTTGTCTGCGTGCGCAATTCATCGAAGCTGGAGAAGGCTGTATGCAAAAGATTCTGGTCAGCCGCTGCCTGTTGGGCCATGCCGTGCGCTATGACGGCGGCGCCCACGGCCCCTTCGATCAATTGCAGCGCTGGCAGGCGCAAGGCCGCGTGGTCGCGTTGTGCCCGGAAGTCGCCGGTGGTCTGCCGACCCCGCGCCCGCCAGCGGAAATCGCCGGCGGCCAGGGTGCGCAGGTGCTCGATGGACGGCTGTCGGTGCTGACGGTGGATGGCGATGACGTCAGCGCGGCCTTTATCGCCGGCGCCGAGCAGGCCTTGGCGTTGGTCCGCCAGCACGACATCCGCATTGCGCTGCTCAAGGCCCGCAGCCCTTCGTGCGGCAATCGGGAAAACTACGACGGTAGCTTCAGCGGGGTGAAGGTTACGGGCGAAGGGGTGACCGCCGCCGCGTTGCGCAGGGCCGGGGTGCAGGTATTTAGCGAAGAGGAGCTGCCGGCGGCTGAAGCCGCGTTGCGCGAGTTGGAAGCCTAAGAGGGGCGTGGGAGGGGCGGGGCCCCGTAGGTTGAACTTCGCGATACACATGCTGTTGGGTTACGCGGCGCGTGAGATTCGCAGCGTCTGTGGATAAACGATGGGCGCCGCTAACCCAACCTAAGGCCTCCCACAGGGTTGTTGCATCGCCATAAAAAAGGGAAGCCGAAGCTTCCCTTTTTCGTTGCGGCGGCGCTTAGAACAATACGCGGCTGCGGATGGTGCCGTTGACGTGCTGGAGTTTTTCCAGCGCCAGGTCGGAATACTCGGCGTCGACGTCGATCACCACGTAGCCGACCTTGTCATTGGTCTGCAGGAACTGGCCGGAGATGTTGATGGCGTTTTCGGCGAAGACCTTGTTGATCTCGCTCATCACGCCCGGCACGTTCTGGTGAATGTGCAGCAGGCGGTGCTTGCCCGGGTGCGCCGGGAGGGCGACTTCGGGGAAGTTGACCGAGGACACCGAGGTGCCGTTGTCGCTGTACTTGACCAGTTTTTCCGCCACTTCCAGGCCGATGTTGGCCTGGGCTTCAGCGGTCGAGCCGCCGATGTGCGGAGTCAGGATCACCCGATCCAGGCCGCGCAGCGGGCTTTCGAACTCTTCGTCGTTGGATTTCGGCTCGACCGGGAACACGTCGATGGCGGCGCCGATCAGGTGTTCGTCCTTGATCGCCTGGGCCAGGTGCTCCAGCTCGACCACGGTGCCGCGGGCGGCGTTGATCAGGATGCCGCCCTTCTTCATCGCGCGGATTTCCTTCTCGCCGATCATCCACTGGGTGGACGGCAGCTCCGGCACGTGCAGGGAGACGATGTCGCACATGCCCAGCAGGTCGTGCAGCTTGGCGATTTGGGTGGCGTTGCCCAGTGGCAGCTTGGTCACGGTGTCGTAGAAGAACACCTGCATGCCCAGGGCTTCGGCCAGCACGGAAAGCTGGGTGCCGATCGAGCCGTAGCCGACGATGCCGAGCTTCTTGCCGCGGATCTCGAAGGAGTTGGCCGCCGACTTGATCCAGCCGCCACGGTGGCAGGAGGCGTTCTTTTCCGGGATGCCGCGCAGCAGCAGGATGGCCTGGGCCAGTACCAGTTCGGCCACCGAGCGGGTGTTCGAGTAGGGCGCGTTGAATACCGCGATGCCGCGCTCACGGGCGGCGTCCAGGTCGACCTGGTTGGTGCCGATGCAGAAACAGCCGACGGCGACCAGGCGCTTGGCGCAGTCGAAGATTTCGGCGGTCAGCTGGGTGCGCGAGCGGATGCCGATAAAGTGTGCGTCAGCGATCTTTTCCTTCAGCTCCTCGTCGGAGAGCGCGCCCTTGAGGTACTCGATGTTGGTGTAGCCGGCGGCCTTCAGGGTATCCACGGCATTCTGGTGGACGCCTTCAAGAAGAAGGAACTTGATCTTGCTCTTGTCGAGAGAGGTCTTGCTCATCGGAGTACCTGTCGTCCCACAAATAGTGTCAGGGAAATGCATCGGCGGCGTCGCCGAGCGAGCCCGCGCAATCAGCTCGGGGGCGCGATTCGCGGGGTGCGTATGCTAGCATGATCTTCTTTTTCCATGCTCGGTTGCGACCTGAATGGTTCTCAGGGCGACCATGAATTGTTTGAGAGTTCACTTGATGACTACCGCTGCCCTGATCGAAGAGCTGAAGACCCTGGTTGAGCCCGGCAAAGTGCTGACCGATGCCGATTCCCTCGCGACCTTCGGCAAGGATTGGACCAAGCATTTCGCCCCGGCGCCCCTGGCGATCGTCTTCCCCAAGAGTATCGAGCAGGTGCAGGCGGTGGTCCGTTGGGCCAACCAGCACAAGATCGCCCTGGTGCCGTCGGGCGGGCGTACCGGTCTCTCCGCCGGGGCCGTGGCGGCCAATGGCGAGGTGGTGGTGTCCTTCGACTATATGAACCAGATTCTCGCCTTCAACGAATTCGACCGCACCGCGGTCTGTCAGCCGGGGGTGGTCACCAAGCAGCTGCAAATGTTCGCCGAAGACAAGGGCCTGTACTACCCGGTGGATTTCGCTTCCGCAGGTTCCAGCCAGATTGGCGGCAATATCGGCACCAATGCCGGCGGGATCAAGGTGATTCGCTATGGCATGACCCGCAACTGGGTGGCCGGGCTGAAGGTCGTCACCGGCACCGGCGAGCTGTTGGAACTGAACAAGGACCTGATCAAGAACGCCACCGGTTACGACCTGCGTCAGCTGTTTATCGGCGCCGAAGGCACGCTCGGTTTCGTGGTGGAAGCCACCATGCGCCTGGACCGCGCGCCGAAGAACCTCACCGCGATGGTTCTCGGCACTCCGGATTTCGACTCGATCATGCCGGTGCTGCACGCCTTCCAGGGCAAGCTCGACCTGACCGCTTTCGAATTCTTCTCCGACAAGGCCCTGGCCAAAGTCATGGCCCGTGGCGATGTGCCTGCGGCGTTCGACACTCCGTGCCCGTTCTACGCGCTGCTGGAATTCGAAGCGACCACCGAGGAAGTGGCTAACCAGGCCCTGGAAACCTTCGAGCATTGCGTCGAGCAGGGCTGGGTGCTCGATGGCGTGATGAGCCAGAGCGAGCAGCAGCTGCAGAACCTGTGGAAGCTGCGCGAGTACATCTCGGAAACCATCAGCCACTGGACGCCGTACAAGAACGACATCTCGGTGACCGTCGCCCAGGTGCCGGCCTTTTTGCACGATATCGACGCCATCGTCGGCCAGCATTATCCGGATTTCGAGATCGTCTGGTTCGGCCATATCGGCGACGGCAACCTGCACCTGAATATCCTCAAGCCGGAAAACCTGTCCAAGGACGAGTTCTTCGCCAAGTGCGCGACCGTCAACAAGTGGGTGTTCGAGACCGTGCAGAAATACAACGGCTCGATCAGCGCCGAACACGGCGTGGGCATGACCAAACGCGATTACCTGCATTACAGCCGTTCCGAGGCGGAAATCGGCTACATGAAGGCGATCAAGGCGGTGTTCGATCCCAACGGCATCATGAATTCGGGCAAGATTTTCCCGCTTTGATTGGCACCGAGCCGCCCATGTAGCCCGAATAAGCCTTAGCGCAATCCGGGGCAGCGACTTCCCGAATTGCGCCGGGGCTTATCCGGGCTACGAGATTGTGTATTCTCCCCCTTTGGTCGCAGCGACGGCCCGCCTTGACGCGGGCATGATCGTAGGGCGGGTGCAGCCCGCCACCTGACACACCGCAGGCTCCCACAAAGAGCCGCGCACCGCATTCCCATAAGGAGTCGCCCATGAGTTACCAGCACCAGTACATCGACGGCACCCACATCCACTTCCCCATGGGCAAGGTGGTGTGTATCGGCCGCAACTATGCCGAGCACGCCAAGGAACTGAACAACCCGGTGCCGAGCGAGCCGCTGCTGTTTATCAAGGCGGGTAGCTGCGTGGTGGCGTTGGACGACGGTTTCGTCATCCCCGACGACCGTGGCGATGTGCATTACGAGGCGGAAATCGCCGTGCTGATCGGCAAGCCGCTGTCGCGCACACCGAACGCCGAAGAAGTGCTGGACGCGATTTCCGGCTTCGCCCCGGCCCTCGACCTGACCCTGCGCGACCTGCAGGCCGCGCTCAAGGCCAAGGGCTATCCCTGGGAAACCGCCAAATCCTTCGATGGCGCCTGCGTGCTCGCGCCTTTCGTCGCCAGCGATGCGGTCGAGGATCTAACCGATATCGGCATCCGTCTGAGCATCAACGGCGAACTGCGCCAGGACGGCAACAGCCGCGACATGCTCAACCCGATTCTGCAGATGATCCAGCACATCTGCGGGCACTTCAGCCTGCAACCGGGTGACGTCATCCTCACCGGCACCCCGGCCGGCGTCGGCCCGCTGCGCAAGGGCGATTCGCTGGCGCTGGAACTGGTCGGCCTGTCGCGCTTCGACAGTCGCGTACTTTGACCTCCGAGGTGCCTGGAGGCATCTCTTATCGGTAACAGAACCTTAAGCGACGGCTGCTAGTCTGACCGCCGTCGCCGCTTTGAGTCTCTTCCGATGGCTATTCGAGCCCGCGTTTTCCGTTGGTCAGCGTCCGCGTTCGCCTGCTTGGGCCTGTTCGCCCTGGTCGGGCACTACCTGCATTGGGACGACCACGCCTATTTCTGGTTCAAGCAGCGGGGTCAGAGCCTGAGCGTGCAGCAGGCGAGTATCTGGCTGCCCGGCTATCGGGCGATCGTGCAAGGGAAAACCCTGCCGGGGCTGGAGCGCGGCGAAACGTCTGGGCTGACCTACAACCCTTACAGCAACACGCTGTTTACCGTGACGGGGCGCGAATCGCAGTTGGTCGAGTTGTCCCTCGACGGCGAGATTCTGCGGCGCATCCAGCTGCTGGGATTCAGCAACCCGGAAGGTGTCGAGGTGGTGGCGGGCGGCCGTCTGGCGATCATCGACGAGCGGCAACGCAAGCTCACGTTGTTCGGTCTCGATGCCGATACCACCCGCATCGATGCTCGGCATTATCAGCCCATCGATTTGGGCGGCAACGACACCGGTAACAAAGGCTTCGAGGGCATCGCATGGGATGCCAACCAGCAGCGCCTGTTGCTCGGCAAGGAGCGCGGTCCTCTGGGGCTGTTCAGTCTGCCGTTTCCCGGCGAGGATGGCGCGACCGGTGCCTTGCAGCCGATGCCGAGTGGGCACTTGTTTATCCGCGATATTTCGTCTCTGAGTTTCGATGCGCGCACCGGTCACGCGCTGGTCCTGTCTGACGAGTCGCGGCTACTGCTGGAAGTCGACGCCCAGGGCGAGCCGGTCAGTTTTATCAGCTTGATCGGTGGTTTGAACGGGCTGACCCGCAGCATCGAACAGGCCGAAGGTGTGACCATGGATGCCGCCGGCGATATCTATATCGTCAGCGAGCCCAACCTGTTCTATCGCTTGCGCAAGGGTCAGCCAGTCGTTAAGCCGAATGCGGGTTGAATGGCCCGTTAAGCCTGACTTCAGTTTCGTTCTCTACTCTGGCGCCCGGTTTACGGATTAGAGGTTGGCGGTATGCGTCGCATGTTCACTCTGAAGCGGGTGCTGTCCAGCAGCGCGCTGATCGGTCTGTTGCTGCTGGCGCTGGTGGCGCAGGAGTTTCGCCTGTTCGAGCGCGCCTGGTTCAACGTCCAGCAATGGCGACATGCCGCCGAGTGGCAAGAGAATTCGATCTGGTTGTCGGATTACCGGGTCGAGATCGAGGCGCAACCGATCGTCGGGCTGGAAGACGATATTTCCGCGCTGACCTACGACCCGGATCGCCACAGCCTGTTCACCGTCAGCAATAAGAATCCGCAGTTGATCGAGCTGTCCCTCGATGGCCAGGTGCTGCGTCGGGTCGATCTGCTCGGCTTTGGCGATGCCGAGGCGGTCGAATACATCAGCCCCGGGCTTTATGTGATCAGCGACGAGCGCCGCCAGCGCCTGATCAAGGTGCGCCTGGACGACGACACCTCCGTGATCGACGGACGCGATTCGCCGCAGTTGTCCCTGGGCCTGGGGCTGAACGGCAACAAGGGTTTCGAAGGTTTGGCCTACGACCCGCGGGGCCAGCGCCTGTTCGTCGCCAAGGAGCGCGACCCGCTGCAGATCTTCGAAATTCACGGCTTCCCGCAGCGCGACCCGGACCAGCCGTTCGCCGTGCATGTGCTCGACGACCAGAAGCGCGATGCCGGCTTGTTCGTGCGCGATCTATCCAGCCTGCAATACGACCAGGGCACCGGCCACTTGCTGGCGCTGTCCGACGAGTCGCGCTTGGTGCTGGAGCTGAATGTCGACGGTCGGCCGATCAGCAGCCTGTCGCTGCTCGGCGGTCAGCAGGGGTTGCGCAAATCGGTGCCGCAAGCCGAAGGCGTGGCCATGGACCACGACGGCGGCCTGTACCTGATCAGCGAGCCCAATCTGTTTTACGTATTCAAGAAAAAGGCCGGAGCCTAGGCGCCGGCCGGGGAGCTATTCCGTCATCTCGGGCGCTCGGTAGACAAGGCTTCGCCATGTCCACCTTACACAGTGCGCTTGCTCGGGTCCTTAGCGGGTCAGGCGCTTGACGCCTTCGGCCGTGCCGAGCAGCAGCAGGTCCGCCGGGCGGGCGGCGAACAGGCCGTTGGTGACCACGCCGACGATATTGTTGATCTGCGCTTCCAGCTCGCGCGGATTGACGATCGACAGGTTGTGCACGTCGAGGATCTGGTTGCCGTTATCGGTGATCACCCCTTCGCGGTACACCGGATCGCCGCCGAGCTTGACCAGCTCGCGGGCGACATGGCTGCGGGCCATGGGGATCACTTCCACCGGCAGCGGAAAGGCGCCAAGCACCGGCACCAGCTTGCTGGCGTCGGCGATGCAGATAAAGGTTTTCGCCACGGCGGCGACGATCTTCTCGCGGGTCAGCGCGGCGCCGCCGCCCTTGATCAGGTTGAGGTGCTCGTCGCTTTCGTCGGCGCCGTCGATATAGAACTCCAGGTCGCTGACCGTATTCAACTCGTACACCGGAATGCCGTGGCCCTTGAGGCGCGCGGCTGTGGCTTCGGAACTGGCCACGGCACCATCGAATTCCATCTTGTGCTTGGCCAGGGCGTCGATAAAGCAGTTGGCGGTGGAGCCGGTGCCGACGCCGATCACGCTTTTGGCGTCGAGCTGGGGAAGGATGGTGTCGACGGCCGCCTGGGCGACGGCTTGCTTGAGTTGGTCCTGGTTCATCGCGGGTTCTGCGCCTGAGGGGGAGGAGTGGAGTCGAAGGCGCGAATTATAGCGCGTGAGCCCGGTAAAACCTTGCCGGGTGTCGATCCGCCCAGGCGCGTTGCGTAGCTCGGATGCAATCCGGGAATGGGTCGCGCGATTATTCAGGCTAGGTAACCGCGTTGATAGATCGCCAGTGGTCGTTCGGCGCGGCCCTGGGGTAGACTCGCTGACTACCCAAAAAACCGCCTGCGATGCCCGCCATGCTCGAACAGTACGTCAAGAAGATCCTCACCTCGCGCGTCTACGACGTCGCGGTGGAAACGCCGCTGCAAAGCGCCCCGCAACTGTCCGAGCGCCTCGGCAACCAGATTCTGCTCAAGCGCGAAGACTTGCAGCCGGTGTACTCGTTCAAGATTCGCGGCGCCTACAACAAGCTGGCCCAGCTTTCGCCGGCCGAACAGGCGCGCGGCGTGGTCACCGCCTCGGCCGGCAATCACGCCCAGGGCCTGGCGTTGGCGGCCAAGGTGTTGGGGGTTACCGCCACCATCGTGATGCCCAAGACCACCCCGGAGATCAAGGTCCACGGCGTGCGCTCGCGCGGCGGCAAGGTCGTGCTGCACGGCGACAGCTTCCCCGAGGCGCTGGCCTATTCGCTGAAGCTGGTCGATGAGAAGGGCTACATCTATATCCACCCCTACGACGACCCGCACACCATTGCCGGCCAGGGCACGGTGGCGATGGAGATTCTCCGTCAGCACCCCGGCCAGCTGGACGCGATTTTCGTCCCGGTGGGCGGCGGCGGCCTGATTGCCGGTATCGCCGCGTACGTCAAATACCTGCGCCCGGAGGTCAAGATCATCGGCGTCGAACCGGATGATTCCAATTGCCTGCAAGCCGCGATGGCGGCCGGCGAGCGCGTGGTGCTGCCGCAGGTCGGGTTGTTCGCCGATGGCGTGGCGGTGGCGCAGATCGGCCAGCACACCTTCGATGTCTGCAAGGACCATGTCGACGAGGTGATCACCGTCAGCACCGACGAGATCTGCGCGGCGATCAAGGACATCTACGACGACACCCGCTCGATCACCGAACCGGCTGGCGCCTTAAGCGTCGCCGGGATCAAGAAGTACGTCGAACGTGAGCGCTGCAGCGGCCAGGTGCTGGTGGGTATCGACTCGGGCGCCAACGTCAACTTCGACCGCCTGCGGCATGTCGCCGAGCGCGCCGAGCTGGGCGAGAAGCGCGAGGCGATCATCGCCGTGACCATCCCCGAGCAGCCGGGCAGCTTCAAGGCGTTCTGCGAGGCCATCGGCAAACGGCAGATCACCGAATTCAACTACCGCTACCACACCGACAAAGAAGCGCACATCTTCGTCGGCGTGCAGACCCACCCGGAAACCGACCCGCGCGCGGCCCTGGTGGCGAGCCTGAGCGCTCAGGGTTTCCCGGTGGTCGACCTGACCGACAACGAGCTGGCCAAGCTACATATCCGCCATATGGTCGGCGGCCACGCGGCGCGGGTGCGCGACGAGGTGGTGTTCCGCTTCGAGTTCCCCGAGCGCCCGGGCGCGCTGTTCAACTTCCTGCAACGCCTGGGCGGGCGCTGGAACATCTCGATGTTCCACTACCGCAACCACGGCGCCGCCGACGGTCGCGTGGTCGCCGGTTTGCAAGTGCCGGAGGCCGAGCGCCATCTGGTGCCCGCGGCGCTGGACGCGATCGGCTACCCCTATTGGGACGAAAGCGATAACCCGGCCTACAGCCTTTTTCTCGGCTAACGCGCCACAGTCACAGGAACGCAGTCGATGGAACATTACACGCTGCTGAAAATCGTCCACAGCCTGTTCGGCATCCTGGTGCTGCTCGGCGTGCTGGCCCATGTCGCGATGTTATGGAAGGCGGTGCGCGGCGGCGATGCGGCGGTGCTGCAACGTAAACTCAGGCGCACCCGGCTGATCAGCTTGCCGGTGCTCGGCGTGCTGGCGCTGAGTCTGCCGCTCAGTGGCTGGTGGCTGGTCGACCTGGCCGGTTTGTCCCTGGGGCAGAGCTGGCTGCTGTTCAGTAGCATCCTGTTCGGCGTGCTGATGCTGGCCGGCCTGCTGCTGGCCGGACGCATGAGCGCCTGGCAGGCGTTGGGCGCAACGCCGGCGTCCAGCCGCCTGCTCGGTTTTACCGCGGCTTACGCCGGCGTGCTGGTGCTGCTATTGCTGGTAATCATGGGCCTGATGGGCGCCAAGCCGGCTTAATCGGCCCTGACGCCCTTGCCGCCCTGTTGGGCATCGCTGCGCTCAGCACCAACCTACGGCCATATCCGTCGTAGCCCGGATGCAATCCGGGGAGCGATGTCGACTGCACAACCGATCCCCGGATTTCATCCGGGCTACCAGAGCACGGCGGTTCCTGTTCTGCAGCGCAGCGAGATCATCGGCCTTGCGCCTTGTTTGGCTTCGCTGCGCTCAGCGCCAACCTACGGCCATATCCGTCGTAGCCCGGATGCAATCCGGGGAGCGATGTCGGCCGCGCAACCGATCCCCGGATTTTATTCGGGCTACCAGAGCGCGGCGATACCTGTTCTTCAGCGTAGCGAGATCACCGGCCAGCCGCGTTGTTCGGCTTCGGCGTGCAGCTTGGGGTCGGGGTCGACGGCTACCGGGCGGCTGACTTGTTCGAGCAGGGGCAGGTCATTGATCGAGTCGCTGTAAAAACAGCTGTCGTCCAGACTCATGGCATTTTCCGCGAGCCAACGGTTGAGCCGGGTGACCTTGCCTTCCTTATAGCAAGGCACATCGGTGGTGCGCCCGGTGTAGCGGCCGTCGGCCATTTCGCATTCGGTGGCCAGCAGGGTGTCGACACCCAAACGCGCAGCGATAGGCGCGGTGACGAAGCGGTTGGTCGCGGTGATGATCAGCAGCTTGTCGCCGGCGGCGCGATGCTCAGCGAGCAGCGCTTCGCCCTTGGCCAGGACGATCGGCTCGACACAGTCGCGCATGAACTCGCGGTGCCACTGGTCGAGTTGGGCCATCTCGGTGCGGCCGAGAATCTCCAGGCTGAAGTTCAGGTAGTCCTGAATATTCAGGCGGCCGGCCAGATAGTCCTGATAGAAGGCATCGTTGCGCGCCTTGTAGGCGATGCCATCGAGGATGCCGCGTTCGCACAGGTAATCGCCCCAGGCGTGATCGCTGTCGCCGCCGAGCAGGGTGTTGTCGAGATCGAATAATGCCAAACGCACGGGACACCTATACGGAGTAGAAGTTGAAGGGCGGCAGAATACCGACTTTTATAAGGCATGCCCAATCGCCGCAGGCGCGGCTGCGGGCCGTTCGGCATGGGTCGTCGCGTTGCCGCTGTCGCGGCCTTTGTGGAACAATGCCGGAACATGCGTTTACGAGGTTGTGCGCCGTGATCGATCCTGATGGTTTTCGCCCGAATGTCGGCATCATATTGACCAACGACGTTGGTCAGGTGCTCTGGGCGCGTCGGATAAACCAGGACGCTTGGCAGTTCCCCCAAGGCGGGATCAACGACCAGGAGTCGCCGGAGGACGCGCTATACCGCGAATTGAACGAAGAAATAGGGCTGGAGCAGCAGGATGTGAAAATTCTTGCCTGCACCCGGGGCTGGTTGCGCTATCGTCTGCCCCAACGTTTGGTGCGCACGCATAGTCAACCCTTGTGCATCGGGCAAAAACAAAAATGGTTTCTGTTGCGTCTCACCGGCACCGAAGATCGGGTACGCATGGATCTGACCGGAAAACCGGAGTTCGATGGCTGGCGCTGGGTCAGCTATTGGTACCCGTTAGGACAGGTGGTCACATTCAAGCGCGAGGTCTATCGTCGCGCCCTCAAGGAACTCGCTCCGCGTCTTTTAGCGCGGGACTGACACTGATTAGAGTCGAGCCATGCTCAATACGCTGCGCAAGATCGTCCAGGAAGTAAACGCCGCCAAGGACCTCAAGGCTGCATTGGGCATCATCGTGCAGCGGGTACGCGAGGCCATGGACAGCCAGGTCTGTTCGGTCTACCTGCTCGACCCCGAAACCAACCGCTTCGTTCTGATGGCCACCGAGGGTCTGAACAAAAAGGCCATCGGCAAGGTCAGCATGGCGCCCAACGAGGGCCTGGTCGGTCTGGTCGGCACCCGCGAAGAACCGCTCAATCTCGAACACGCCTCCGAACACCCGCGCTACCGCTATTTCGCCGAGACCGGCGAGGAGCGTTACGCCTCCTTCCTCGGTGCGCCGATCATCCACCACCGCAAGGTGATGGGCGTGCTGGTGATCCAGCAGAAGGAGCAGCGTAAATTCGACGAGGGCGAAGAAGCCTTTCTGGTGACCATGAGCGCGCAGCTCGCCGGGGTCATCGCGCATGCCGAGGCCACCGGCTCGATTCGCGGCCTGGGCAAACTCGGCAAAGGTATTCAGGAAGCCAAGTTCGTCGGTGTGCCGGGCTCGCCCGGCGCCGCGGTGGGCACCGCCGTGGTGGTGTTGCCGCCCGCCGACCTGGACGTGGTGCCGGATAAGACCGTCGACGATATCGCCGCCGAACTGCGCCTGTTCAACTCCGCCTTGGAGGGCGTGCGCGCCGATATGCGCGCCTTGTCGGCGAAAATGGCCACGCAGCTGCGCCCGGAAGAGCGCGCCCTGTTCGATGTATACCTGATGATGCTGGAAGACGCCGCCCTGGGTAACGAGGTGGTGAAGATCATCCGCACCGGGCAATGGGCCCAGGGCGCGTTGCGCACGGTGATCGGCGAGCACGTCAACCGCTTCGAGCTGATGGACGACGCCTACCTGCGCGAGCGCGCCTCGGACGTCAAGGATCTCGGTCGGCGCCTGCTCGCCTACCTGCAACAGGAGCGCCAGCAAACCCTGGTGTACCCCGACAATTGCATCCTGGTCAGCGAAGAGCTGTCGCCGGCGATGCTCGGCGAAGTGCCGGAAGGCAAGTTGGTCGGCCTGGTCTCGGTACAGGGCTCGGGCAACTCCCATGTGGCGATTTTCGCCCGGGCCATGGGCATCCCCACGGTGATGGGCGCGGTCGACCTGCCGTATTCGAAGATCGACGGCATCCAGTTGATCGTCGACGGTTACCACGGCGAAGTCTTCACCAACCCCAGCGAAGTGTTGCGCAAGCAATATGCCGATGTGGTCGAGGAAGAACGGCAGATGGCCCAGGGCCTCGATGCCTTGCGCGCGTTGCCCTGCGAAACCCCGGACGGTTACCGCATGCCGCTGTGGGTCAACACCGGCCTGCTCGCCGATGTGAAACGCGCCCAGGAACGCGGCGCCGAAGGCGTCGGCCTGTACCGCACCGAAGTGCCCTTCATGATCAAGGAGCGCTTCCCCAGCGAGAAGGAGCAGCTGGCCATCTACCGCGAACAGCTGGCCGCGTTCCATCCGTTGCCGGTGACCATGCGCAGCCTGGATGTCGGTGGCGACAAGGCTCTGAGCTACTTCCCGATCAAGGAGGAAAACCCCTTCCTCGGTTGGCGCGGCATCCGCGTCACCCTCGACCACCCGGAAATCTTCCTGGTGCAGACCCGGGCGATGCTCAAAGCCAGCGAAGGCCTGAACAATCTGCGCATCCTGCTGCCGATGATTTCCGGCACTCAGGAGCTGGAAGAGGCGCTGCACCTGATCCACCGTGCCTGGGGCGAGGTGCGCGACGAGGGCACCGACGTGCCGATGCCGCCGGTCGGGGTGATGATCGAGATTCCCGCGGCGGTCTACCAGACCCGCGAACTGGCGCGCCAGGTCGACTTCCTCTCGGTCGGCTCCAACGACCTGACCCAATACCTGCTGGCGGTGGACCGCAACAACCCGCGGGTCGCCGACCTCTATGACTTCTTCCACCCGGCCGTGCTGCAAGCGCTGTGCAAAGTGGTCGCCGACGCCCATGCCGAGGGCAAGCCGGTGAGCATCTGCGGCGAAATGGCCGGTGACCCATCGGCGGCGGTGCTGCTGATGGCAATGGGTTTCGACAGCCTGTCGATGAACGCCACCAACCTGCCCAAGGTGAAATGGCTGCTGCGGCAAATCAGCTCGACCAGGGCCAAGGAGCTGTTGGCCCAGGTGCTGACCATCGACAATCCCCAGGTGATCCACAGCACCCTGCACCTGGCGCTGAGCAACCTGGGCCTGGGCCGCATGATCAACCCGGCCTCGGATATCCAGGCCTGAGCCGCGCCGGCTCGTGCTGAACCCTCCTTTATCGCTGCGTGCGATCGCCCATCTGCGCCAGTCCGCGGCCAGCGGCCTGGTCTGCCAGGGCGATAACCTCTGGCTGGTGGCGGACGATGAACTGAGCCTGCAACGCTATAGTCTGGCCGGCGCCTGGCAGGCCGAGTTGGCGCTGCTGCCCGGCGAGTTGCCCGCCGATCCGAAGTCGCGCAAACGACTCAAGGCGGATTTCGAAGCGCTGCTCCTGCTACCCGACGGTGCCTTGCTGGCGCTGGGCTCCGGGTCGACCCCGCAGCGCTATCGAGGCTGCCTGGTCCGTGCCGGTGTGGTGCGCGTGATCGACCTTGGCCCTTTGTATCGGGCCTTGGCCGAGCGCTTCGAGGAATTGAACCTCGAAGGCGGCGTCGTCTATGGCCGGCATTTATTGTTGGCGCAGCGCGGTAACGGCGCCGGCGGGGAGAATGCGTTGGTGTTCCTCGATCTGCAGCAAGCGTTGCAGGACCTCGAGGGCGATCGGCTGAGCGCGGCCGCGCTGGTGCAGATCCTGCCGGTGCATTTGGCGGACCTGGACGGGCTGCCCTTGAGTGTCACCGACCTTTGCGTGAGTCCTGCCGGGCATTTGTACTTCAGCGCGGCGGCGGAGGGTGGCGGCTCCAGTTACCTGGACGGCGAGTGCGCGGGCAGCGTGCTCGGCCGTTTCGACCGGGATTTCAACATCGCACAGATGACCAGGCTGACGCCGCCTGTGAAAATCGAAGGCTTGGCTTTCCAGGCCGACGGCCGCTTGCTGCTGGTCGCCGATGCCGACGATCCGGCGATAGCTTCGCCGCTGTTTGCCCTGGACGACCTCGGCGAGGCGTCGAGCACGGGCTAAGCCGGGCGCTGCGCCCTCAGCATTCGAGGTTGACCTCCCCCAGCAGCACGCCGTAGGGCCCGAAACTGCGCTCGACCAGTTGCCGCCGGCCATCGGCGTGCATGACCAGAACCGTACTGGCACGGGTGCCGTAGCTGCGGGTGGCGATAAAAATGCCCGAGAGCAGGCGTTCGGTGTTCAAGCCCACGCCGGTGTCGGGTAGCTGAGCGTCCTCGACTTGCTGCGCGTCGTGCAGCAGATCCAGCAAGGAGGGGATTTGCGGCCTGATCAGGCATTCGCTCAGCAGCGCCTTGGCTTTCTCCACCTTGGGCCAGGGCGTATCCAGATCGGCATTCGACAGGCCATAAATGCCTTCCGTCAATTGCACGGGTTTGCCGGCGCGTGAATTGAGCAGCCAGAGCTGCTCCCGATCGCCGAGCAATAAATTGAAGCCCGAATAGTCCCCGGCACGTTTCGCCAGGTCGTGTAAGAACGCTTCCGGCCCCAGTGAACCGCCCAGGTACTGGACGGACAATTCGCCTCTGGAGCGGCCCCGCGGCGGCTGGCGCGGGTCGCGGATATTGGTCAGCGCGGCGAAGCGCCCCTGCGGGCCTATGCCCAGCCAGGTGCCGCCGGCCTGCTGATCGCGCCCGGCGATGACCCCGGGCGCTTCCGGCCACTCGACCAGCGGCAGGGTGGGGCGGTCATAGAATTCGTCACGGTTGGCAGCCAGCAGCAAGGGCTGCGGATGGCCGGGACGCCAGGCGAAAACGATCAGGCACATGGAACCCCCCTTGGAGGAACGTTAAGCTTGAAGCCCCCAGCTTGTAGTGCCGGTGCCCAATTACGCAACTGCCAGTTACTGCTTTACGCTTCCCGCCCATGTCCGCGCCTATTACCATTGCGCTTTGCTTTCGGGGGTGCCGATGGAACTGCTGCTGTATTTACTGCTGGGCGCCGCCGCTGGAGTGCTGGCGGGGCTATTTGGCGTGGGCGGCGGCATCATCATCGTACCGGTGCTGGTATTCAGTTTTGCCGCACAGGGAGTCGACCCGAGCGTGCTGACCCATCTGGCGGTCGGCACCTCTTTGGCGACTATTGTTTTCACTTCGGTGAATTCGGTGCTGGAGCACCAACGCAAAGGTGCAGTGCGCTGGCCAATCTTCATCTGGATGACTCTCGGCATTCTGCTCGGTGCAGCGCTCGGTGCGGCGACCGCTTCGGCCATTCAGGGCGAGAAACTGCAGAAAATCATAGGCGTATTCGCCATTATCATCGCCCTGCAAATGGCTCTCGATCTGAGACCCAAGGCCAGCAGCAGTGTTCCAGGTAAATTTGGCCTGAGCGTCGCCGGTGGTGTGATCGGCTGGGCTTCGGCGATATTCGGTATTGGTGGCGGCTCGCTCAATGTGCCTTTCCTGACGTGGCGCAGTGTACCCATGCAGCAGGCGGTGGCGACCTCAGCGGCTTGCGGCCTGCCGATTGCCGTGGCCGGCGCCTTGACCTTTATGTGGCTGGGTTGGGATAAGCCGCAGTTGCCTTCGTGGAGCCTGGGTTTCGTCTACTTGCCGGCGATGGCCGGGATCGCCGTCACCAGCATGTTTTTCGCCCGTTTCGGCGCACGCCTGGCGCACCGTTTGTCGCCGCGCCTGCTTAAACGTTTATTTGCCCTGCTGCTGTTTTGCGTGGGCCTGAGTTTTTTGATTTGAGGAATTGAAATGCTGCCTTATCCGCAGATAGACCCGGTGGCCTTGGACCTGGGATTGGTCAAGATTCATTGGTACGGCCTGATGTACCTGATCGGCATCGGCGGTGCCTGGTGGTTGGCGTCGCGCCGGGTCAACGCCTTCGAGCCCAGCTGGAGCAAAGAGAAACTCTCCGATCTGGTGTTCTGGGTGGCCATGGGGGTGATTCTCGGCGGGCGCCTGGGCTATGTGCTGTTCTACGACCTCGAGTCCTATCTCGATCAGCCGAGTCTGATCCTGCAGGTATGGAAAGGTGGCATGTCATTCCACGGCGGCCTGATCGGCGTGATGCTGGCGACCTGGTGGTTCGGCAAGCGCAACGACAAGAGCTTCTTCCAGTTGATGGACTTTATCGCGCCCCTGGTGCCGATCGGCCTCGGTGCCGGGCGCATCGGCAACTTTATCAATGCCGAACTCTGGGGCAAGGCCACCGATGTGCCTTGGGCCATGGTCTTCCCCACCGATCCCGAGCAACTGGCGCGCCACCCCTCGCAGCTGTATCAGTTCGCCCTCGAAGGCGTGGCGCTGTTCGCCATCCTCTGGTTCTACTCGCGTAAGCCGCGGCCGACCATGGCGGTGTCGGGCATGTTCGCCCTGTGCTACGGGATCTTCCGCTTTATCGTCGAGTTCGTGCGCGTGCCGGACGCCCAGCTCGGCTACCTCGCCGGCGGCTGGTTGACCATGGGCCAGGTGCTCTGCGTGCCGATGGTGCTTGGTGGCCTCGGGTTGATCTGGTTCGCCTACCACCGCCAAGCCGCCCAAGGAGCCGTACGATGAAACAGTACCTCGACCTGATGCGCCTGGTGCGCGAGACCGGCACCTTCAAGCAGGATCGCACCGGCACTGGCACTTACAGCCTGTTCGCCCATCAGATGCGCTTCAACCTGGCCGATGGCTTCCCGCTGGTGACCACCAAGAAGTGCCACCTGAAATCCATCATTCACGAGCTGCTGTGGTTCCTCCAGGGCGACACCAACATCCGCTACCTGAAGGAAAACGGCGTGCGCATCTGGGACGAATGGGCCGACGAGAACGGTGACCTCGGTCCGGTCTACGGCTACCAGTGGCGCAACTGGCCGGCACCGAACGGCGAGTCGATCGACCAGATCGCCAAGCTGATCGAGATGATCAGGAAAAATCCGGACTCGCGCCGGCTGATCGTCTCCGCCTGGAACCCCGGGCTGGTCGAGCAGATGGCGCTGCCGCCGTGCCATGCGCTGTTCCAGTTCTACGTCGCCGACGGCAAGCTGAGTTGCCAGCTGTATCAGCGTTCGGCCGACATCTTCCTTGGCGTGCCCTTCAATATCGCCAGCTATGCACTGCTGACCCTGATGGTCGCCCAGGTCTGCGACCTGCAACCGGGCGATTTTATCTGGACCGGCGGCGACTGCCACCTGTACGCCAACCATATCGAACAGACCGATCTGCAACTCTCCCGCGAGCCGCTGCCGCTGCCGACCATGAAGCTCAACCCCGAGGTGAAGGACATCTTCGCCTTCAAGTTCGAGGACTTCGAACTGGTCGGCTACCAGGCCCACCCGCATATCCCGGCGCCCGTAGCGGTCTGAGGTGTCCCGCCTGGCTCCCGGGTATCGTTCGCTCAACCCGGGCTACGGGATGCGATTCATGGCTCCCGGGTATCGCTTTGCTCAACCCAGGCTACGGGTGCGATTCGTAGCCTGGGTTAGCCGTAGGCGTAACCCGGGAAGGGCTGCAGAGGCGTCGCATTGTTAGCCTAGTCATCTCGATCAGGCCCACCGTAACTCACCTGCGCGCCGCTGCCGACGCTGACTCGCATATCCCGGTGCCCGTTGCGGTCTGAGGTGTCTCGCCTGGCTCCCAGGTATCGCTTCGCTCAACCCGGGCTACGGGGTGCGATTCGTAGCCTGGGTTAGCCGGAGGCGTAACCCAGGAAGGGCTGCGGAGGCGTCGCGCTGCTAGCCTAGCCATCTTGATCAGGCCCACCTGTAACTCACCCGCGCGCCGCTGCCGACGCTGACGTGCATATCCCGGCGCCCGTTGCGGTCTGAGGTGTCTCGCCTGGCTCCCGGGTATCGCTGCGCTCAACCCGGGCTACAGGATGCGATTCGTAGCCCGGGTTAGCCGTAGGCGTAACCCGGGAAGGGCTGCAGAGGCGCACTGCTAGCCTAGCCATCTCGATCAGGCCGATCTGCCACTCACCCGGCGCACCGCGTCGGGCATCCTCTTGCTCGGCGCCGCCGCGTGTTTTGCTACCCTGGCCCCAGGATGGCTGGTTGCGTTGCTCATCTGCGCTGCTAGGAACGCTAGCGGCGGCGGGTGACGGCGCCTTGGTCATCGGTATTCGATTAACCAACCAACTGCGCAGGCCGCTGGCGGCCTGTCTGTGGGGAAGGAGCAGGCTTGTGTCGAGGATTTTTATCGTTCTATTGCTGGGGTTGCTGGGCTGCAATGCCCTGGCGGCGGAGTCGGAAACGCCGCTGTTGCGGGTGGGCATCAGCGAGGTGCCGCCGTTCGTGATCCAAGAGTCCGACGGCAGTTGGCGCGGTATCAGCATCGATCTATGGCAGCGCGTCGCCGAGCAAGCCGGCTACCGTTACGAGTTCCAGGCGATGCCGTTTGCGCGCCTGTTGCCGAGCCTGGAAGCCGGCGAGCTGGATGTGGTGGTCGGCGCCCTGACCATGACCGCCGAGCGCGAGGAGCGCTTCGACTTCACCCACCCGTTTTACCGCACCGGCCTGGCCATCGGCGTGCCGCCGGGTGGCGACGGCAGCGGCTGGGTCGCGGTCAAGGGGTTGCTGTCCTGGCAGTTCGTCAGCCTGGTACTGGGCCTGGCGGCATTGATGCTGCTGGTCGGCGGCCTGCTCTGGTTGTTCGAGCGGCGGCCTAACCAGCAGCAGTTCGGCGGCACCCCGGCGCAGGGACTGGGTTCCAGCTTCTGGTGGGCGGCGGTGACCATGACCACCGTCGGCTACGGCGACAAGGCGCCGGTCACCCTCGGCGGACGCCTGATCGCACTGGTCTGGATGTTCGCCGGGTTGGTCATGGTGTCGACCTTCACCGCGGCGGTCGCCAGCGCCCTGACCGTCGGCAATCTGCAAGGCGGCATCCAGGGCCCGGACGACCTGCGCCGCGCCCATGTCGCGACCATCGACAAAACTGCCAGCGGCCACTACCTGGAAAGCCAGCGCATCCGCCACAGCGACTACCCCAACCTGCTCGAAGCGATGCGCGCGGTGCAGCAGGGCGAGGCCGATGCGGTGGTCTACGACCTGCCGATCATGCAGTACCGCAACGGCGAACTGGGCAAGGGCGGCTTGCGCCTGCTGCCCGGTACCTTCGAAAACCAGTCCTACGCCTTCGCCCTGGCCGATGGCAGCCCCTATCGCGAACGCCTGAATCTTGAGTTGCTGCGCGTGACCGGGAGCGACGATTGGCATGAGGTGCTGGAGCTTTATTTGGGAAGACCCTGAGATTGGCTATAAGGCGCTTCGTGTAAGGCTGACCGGCCAAATCTTACATATGGATTTCGATGTGTAAGCCAGCCGGGATTTTCAGGCCATAAACAGATCGAAATAGCGTTTGAACAGGTAAAGCCGATTTGTGGCCCCAGCGCCTGTAGCGGTCTGAGGTATCTCGCCCTGCTCCCGGGAAGGGGTTACAGAGTCTCCTAGAGCAACTCCGCCGCCAACTGCTGCAGCTGTTCCTGGCGTTCTCCGTCTTGCAGCCGTGCGCCGGAGTTGAGCGACGACCATTCGGGATGGGCGCGGGCTTTGCGTAGCGCCTCGGGCAACTGGCCCTGGCGCCAGCTGCTGTCCTCGGGCATGGCCAGGGCGATCGCTGCCACGGCGGCATGGCCGCGGGCTTCGAGGGCTTGCAGCAATAACTGCTGACGCAGGGCGAGCAGGCGTAGCACGGCGTCGTCCACGGTCAGCTCGCGTTGGCCCCTGAGTTTGTCTTTGAGGCGCGTGCCATAGCCACGCAGAGTCTGCGCGCCGCCGCCGAGCAGCGCGCCCGCGACTGCCGCCGCGCCGAGGGTGATGCCGCCGACCAGCAGGTCGATGCCGACTCCGGTGGCCGCGCCCGCCGCCATACCGCCGCCGATATTGATGCCGAGTTGCTTGAGGGTTTCCGGGTTGAACAGGTCGTCGCCCCAGCGGCCGTCGAGCAGCGGCAGCTCGGCGGCCTTGGCGTCGTCCTTGCGGAAGGCGTACAGGCGCAGCAAGGCTTCGACGCAGTGTTGTTCGCGCTGGCGCACGGCTTCGCGCAGTTCGCGGATCGCCGTCTGCTCCAGTGCCGGCTCGGTCGCCACGCTACGCCGGCAGGCGGCGCAGTCGAGCAGCAGTTCGGCGAGCAGGCGGGCTGCGGCAGTGCGCCGGGCCTGGCGTTGCGCCTGGTGATCGTCGATCAGGCGCTGCAACTGCGGGCGGGCTTTTTCCTGTAGCAGCGCCAGGCTGTCATACAAGCGCCGCTCGCCATCCAACGGCGGCGCCACGCTGTCGAAACACACCAGCGCGTGCAAACCCTGGCGGGCCAAGGCGTCACGCCATTCATTCTCGCGGTGGTTGCTGCCAGCGACGAAATTCAACACCGGCAACAGCGGCCGGCCGCACATATTGAGGACGGCCAGCTCGTCGCGGTACTTGGCCAGCACCGGTTCGCGGGCGTCGATCACATAGAGTCCAGCATCGGACGCCAGCAGCTGGCGCAGCACCTTGGCCTCCTGTTCGAAGCGTTGGCGCGCTTCGCTGCCGTCGAGAAACCGGGCGACCCGAGCCGGGCCGTCGAGGCGCTCGCCGGGGCGATCCAGGCGTTCCAGGTAGTCGAGCAGGGCGATGGCATCTTCCAGGCCGGGTGTGTCGTACAGCTCCAGCAATGCCTCGCCATCCACCGACAGGCGCGCACCCTCGACATGCCGGGTGGTGCTGGGCCGATGGGACACCTCGCCGAAACCGGCGTCGCGGGTCAGGGTGCGCAGCAGCGAGGTTTTGCCGACATTGGTGTGGCCGACCACGGCGAGTTTCAGCGGGAGGTTCACGGCTGCCCCCGTAGGGTGGGTGACGCTTTACCCATCCACGCAAAACCATGGTGGATGAAAAAGGCGTCATCCACCCTACCCAGGTCGCATAGCCCGGATTGATTGCTGTCAGTCATGGCCGCTCTCCAGCCAGCTCAGTGGTGCGCTGTCGCTGTGGGTCAAATGCAGCTGATCCAGCGCCTGGTGCCAATCGCCCAGGCGTTCGCTGTCCAGGGCTTCGCCGGGCGGCGCTTGCAGCAGCCAGATGCGCGTGGCGGCGGCCGAGCGGGCCAGTTCGCCGAGCAGCGCCAGGGTGCCGCGGTCCGGCGAGCGGCGCGGGTCGCAGGCGATCAACAGGCGCTCAGGCGGGAAGCGGCTGAGCTGATCGAGTAACTGCTTGCGCTGCTCGCGGCTGTCGAGCACCCCGGCATCGGCGACGCCCTTGGGCAGCGCGGGCGGCCAGGGGCGGCTCTGATCCAGTTCGACGGCCACCAGCAGCGCGCCGTCGCCGGCCCCCGCATGGGCGCCGCCTTGCACCTGGTTGAGCAGGGCCGGGGCTTGATCGCTGATGCCGAGCCGCTCGCTGCCCGGCTGCAGGCGTTCGCGCAGCAATTGGTAGCCGGGCAATTGCAGGTCGAGGGTCAGGCGCCCCTGGCCATGCCGCCAGCGCCAGGCGCAGAACAGCGCGAGCAGCAGCCGCGGCAGCAGGCCGTAGACCAGCAGCACCCCGAGCAGCCAGCCGGCCCAGGCCTGGCGGGCGGCTTCCAGATCCAGCGGCACGGCGCTGGCGCGGATCAGCTGGATATCCGGCTGCGGGAAGCCGAGCAATGCCGGCAACGCGCCCAGGGCTTGGGTCAGGGCGACGAAACTGTCGCCGCCGAGAATCGTGGTTTCCCAGACGAAGCCGTAGCGGCGCGTGGCGAACAGCGCCAACACGCCGAGCAGGGCGCTGCTCAGGGTCAGCAGCCAGAAACCGTGGACCAGCAGGCCGAGGCCCCAGCGCGCCAGCCGCCGGCGTTGCAGCAGCACCAGCAGCGCCGGCGCCAAGTGCGCGGCCTGGGCGTCGCGGGCCAACTTGGCGCTGAGCCATAGCCACAGCCGACCGAGGGCGCCAGCGCTGTCGCCGGCCAGTAGCAGGCCCAGGGCCCAGCCAAGCAACGTCAACAGATGCAGGCCGAGCAGGCTGCCGAGCGCCCAGAACACATTCACCGGGCGCTGGCCGTCGCCCAGGGCGGCGAGCGCCAGGCCGAAGCCGATGAACAGGGCGAGTAACACAAGGGCGCCGAGCGCCAGCCGCGCACCTTGACGCCAATGCCGCAGCGCCGCCAGCTGGCCGTCGCGCTCGGCCAGCGACAGCGCGCGGTTTTCGATGCGTTCGGCCAGCGCGCCGCCTTGCGCCTGGGCGCGCCGGTTGGCTTCGCCATCTTCCAGCGGGCCGGCCTGCTCCTCGCGCAGGCGAATCGCCTCGCTGAGCCAGAGGCGTTGCAGTTTGTTCGGAGCAGGGGCGGCTGCGATCACGCGGCGTCTCGTTGATGAGGTCAGGGGCTGAGCATAACCCCGACGCCGCGTTGGGAAAAACTATCGCTGTAGATTGGCGGGCCAACCTAGGGTTGCGACTGTTGGCGCACGCGTACGGCGATATCCGGCTGGTCGATAAACAGGCCGTCGATCCCCGTCTCCAGGAAGGCGCGGGCCTCCGCCGCGATATCGCCATGGGCTTGCGGATCGTCACCGCTGCGCAAATCGGCCGGCAGAAAGGTGTTTTCCGCGCGGAAGGTGTAGGGATGCACCTTGAGCCCGGCGACATGGGCGTCGGCGACCAGGGTGCTGGCGTTGGCCGGGTCGAGGTTGCCTTGGGCATCGCGAGGGATGATCAGGCTCTTTTCCGGGCCGATGCCGCTGGCGTAGCGGGCGATCTCGCGCAGGCCGGCCGGGGTGCTCATCTGCGCGTAACTCAAGCCCGTGCCCAGCACTTGCTGGTCGTAGGGCTGGCCGTCGACCCAGAGCAGCTGCACCAGGCGTATCGAGGTCAGGCGGCTGAGGGTCTTGAGGTTCTCCACTTCGAACGATTGGATGTACACCGGCGCCCTGGCGTCGCGGTAACCATTCCTCCTGAGCAGTTTGACCAGGGGCTTTTCCAGGCCCAGGCCGAGTTGCTGGAAGTGGCTCGGGTGCTTGGTTTCCGGATACAGGCCGATGGTGCGCTGCTGGCTGAGTTGCAGGCTTTTCACCAGGTCGATGATTTCCTGCAGGGTCGGCACTTCGAAGGCGCCGTCCATGCGCGCATTGCCCGGGCGGATCTGCGGGATGCGTTCGATCGCGCGCAGGGTTTTCAGCTCGGCGAGGGTGAAGTCTTCGCTGAACCAGCCGGTGAGCGGCACGCCATCGATCGTTTGCGTGCGCCGGCGCTCGGCGAACTCGGGATGCTGGGCGACATCGGTGGTCAGCCCCAGCTCGTTGTCGTGGCGGGCGACCAGATGGCCGTCCTTGCTCATCACAAGGTCGGGTTCTATGTAATCGGCGCCCTGCAGAATCGCCAGGGCATAGGCGGCCAGGGTGTGCTCGGGCACATAACCGCTGGCGCCGCGGTGGGCGATGATCAACGGCTTTGCCTCGCCGCGGTGTTCGCCGCGGTGCTTCAGGGGCTGCTGTTTGGCCCAGTCGATGGCGGCTTGCACCTTGTCCGGCACGGCGGCTGCGGCGCTCGCAAGGGGCGCAAGCGAGAGGCCGATGCAGAGCATCAAGGCCTTGAGCGATGGGTGGCTGATGGGCATGTCGGCATCTCCTTGGGTTGGATGACTCCAGCGTGCATCGATCCGGATGACGGAACGATCACGGTTCGACTACCAAGCGATGACAGTGCCACAGGTTGCTGGTCGGTTGGCAATTGCCGTCGGCTGCCTTGATATCTGTCACTCTGCTATCCTCGCCGCCATGAAAAAGTCTCTTCCCCTCTGCCTGATCGCCGCCCTCGCGCAGAATCGCGTGATCGGCCGCGATAACCAATTACCGTGGCACCTGCCCGCGGATCTCAAGCATTTCAAGGCGCTGACCCTGGGCAAGCCGATCATCATGGGGCGCAAGACCTGGGACTCCCTCGGTCGGCCGTTGCCGGGGCGGCTCAATCTGGTGATCAGCCGCCAGCCGGATTTGCGTCTGGAGGGGGCCGAAGTCTTCGAATCCTTGGCGCCGGCTATTCAGCGCGCCGAGCAATGGGCGCGCGAGCAGGGTGTCGACGAGTTGATGCTGATCGGCGGCGCGCAGTTATACGCTCAAGCCTTGCCACAGGCCGACCGTCTCTACCTGACCCGGGTCGGTCTGAGCCCCGAGGGCGACGCCTGGTTTCCCGAGTTCGGCGAAGCGGATTGGCAGCGCACGGCTCTCGACGAACACCCGGCCGAGGGCGAAACCCCCGGCTACGACTTCGAGACCTGGACCCGCGGCTAATTCCTAGCAACCCGCACCTTTCTTGATCCTGGCCAATTCGGGCGTCGTTCGCGGCGCCTATCCTTGCCATTCGCAATTGCAATCACAGGTCTTACTCCATGAGTGGCGTCGATTCCGACAGTCCCGAGGCGAACGCTATCGCCGCGCTTTTTATCCGTCATCCGCTGTGGGAAGACGCCCTGGCGCTGTTGCTCGGCACCGCGATGGTGGCGTTGGGCATTACCTTCTACAGCCAGGCCGGTTTATTGACCGGCGGCACCGTGGGGCTGGCGTTTCTCTTGAAGTACCTGCTGGGCTGGCCGTTCGGTCTGGTGTTCTTTCTGATCAACCTGCCGTTCTATGCCCTGGCTATCTGGCGCATGGGCTGGCCGTTCACCTTGCGTACGTTCTGCGCGGTCGGGCTGGTGTCGCTGTTCGCCGAACTCACCCCCGGTTGGCTGGCGTTCGCCGAGTTGAACCTGATCTACGCCGCGCTGTTCGGCGGCTTCGCCATGGGCCTGGGCTTGTTGATGCTGTTCCGCCATCGCGCCAGCCTGGGAGGGGTGAACATCCTCGCGCTGTATTTGCAGGAGCGTTTCGAGCTGCGCGCCGGCAAGGTGCAGATGGGCATCGATGTGTTGATCGTGCTGGCGGCGGTGGCAATAGTGCCGCTGGACAAGGTCGCGCTGTCGATCCTCGGCGCCCTGGCGCTGAATATGGTGCTGGCGATCAACCACCGCGCGGGGCGTTATATGGGGGTGAGCTGATGGGCCGTCCGCCATGTCCCCGACCAAAAGCGCGGCCGGTAGCCCGAATACGCTTAAGACAAAAGCGTAACCAGCTCGCTCCGTACGCTTCGCCCGTCCAGCCATAGCAGCCCCAGGGAAACCGGCAGCTTGAAGCGTCGCGGGCCGGCGCTGCCGGGGTTGAAGAACAGCACGCCGTCGCGCTCGACCTGGGCGGGCTTGTGCGAGTGGCCGCTGATCACCAGATCGAAGCCGGCGCTGAGCGGGTCGAGCTGCAGCTCCTTCAGGTCGTGTAGCAGGTAGAGCGTCAGGTCGCCGAAGGTCAGGCGCAGCCGCTCGGGCAGGGCCGCGGCCCAGGGCTGGGTGTCGTTGTTGCCGCGCACCACCTGCAGCGGCGCCAACTGGCCCAGGGTCTGGAGAATCTCCGGTTTGCCGATATCGCCAGCGTGCAGGATATGGTCGCAGCCCTGTAATGCGCTAAGTGCTTCGGGTCGCAGCAGGCCGTGGGTGTCGGCGATCACCCCGATTTTCAGCATGAGATTGTTCCTCTGACACGACTCTAGGATTTTTTCAGAAGATTCAGGTAAGCATAAAAAAGCCCGACAAGATGTCGGGCTCGCTTGTTGCGGGTTACCGGCGATCAGGGCACCAGTTTTTCCAGCAGCGCCTTGTCGCGTACCGCGCCTTTGTCGGCGCTGGTGGCGAGCAGGGCGTAGGCCTTGAGCGCGGTGGTCACTTTGCGCGCACGGGGGGCGACGGGTTTCCAGCCTTGCTTGTCCTGTGCGATGCGGCGGTGCGCCAGTTCTTCATCGGAGACCAGCAAGTTGATGCTGCGCTGGTGGATGTCGATGAGGATCTTGTCGCCTTCGCGCACCAGGCCGATGGCGCCGCCCGCGGCGGCTTCCGGCGAGGCGTGGCCGATCGACAGGCCCGAGGTGCCGCCGGAGAAGCGGCCGTCGGTGAGCAGGGCGCATTGCTTGCCCAGGCCCTTGGACTTGAGGTACGAGGTCGGATAGAGCATTTCCTGCATGCCCGGACCGCCTTTCGGGCCTTCGTAGCGGATGATCACGATGTCGCCGGCTTTGACCTCGTCATTGAGGATGCCGCGTACCGCGCTGTCCTGGCTTTCGAAGATCTTCGCGCTGCCTTCGAACACCAGGATCGACTCGTCGACCCCGGCGGTCTTCACCACGCAGCCATCGAGGGCGATATTGCCGTAGAGCACGGCCAGCCCGCCTTCCTGCGAATAGGCATGTTCCACCGAGCGGATGCAACCTTCGGCGCGGTCGTCGTCCAGGCTCGGCCAGCGGGTGCTCTGGCTGAACGCGGTCTGGGTCGGGATGCCGGCCGGCCCGGCCTTGAAGAAGTGATGGACGGCTTCGTCCTGGGTCTGGGTGATGTCCCACTGGGCGATGGCATCGGCCATGCTCGGGCTGTGCACCGTGGATACGTCGGTGTGCAGCAGACCGCCGCGGGCCAGTTCGCCGAGGATCGAGAAGATGCCGCCGGCGCGGTGCACGTCTTCCATATGGTACTTCTGGATGTTCGGCGCCACTTTGCACAGCTGCGGCACCTTGCGCGACAGGCGATCGATGTCGCGCAGGTCGAACTCGATCTCGGCTTCCTGGGCGGCGGCCAGCAGGTGCAGGATGGTGTTGGTCGAGCCGCCCATGGCGATGTCCAGGCTCATGGCGTTTTCGAACGCCTTGAAGTTGGCGACGTTGCGCGGCAACACGCTGTCGTCGCCCTCGCCGTAGTAGCGCTGGCACAGCTCGACGGCCAAGCGCCCGGCGCGCAGGAACAGCTGCTCGCGGTCGGCGTGGGTGGCCAGGGTGGAGCCGTTGCCCGGCAAGGCGAGCCCTAAGGCTTCCATCAGGCAGTTCATCGAGTTGGCGGTGAACATCCCGGAGCAGCTGCCGCAGGTCGGGCAGGCGCTGCGCTCGTATTCGGCGACCTTCTCGTCGGAGGCGGTATCGTCGGCGGCGACGACCATTGCGTCGACCAGGTCGAGGCCGTGGCTGGCCAGTTTGGTCTTGCCGGCTTCCATCGGCCCGCCGGAAACGAACACCACCGGGATGTTCAGGCGCAGGGCGGCCATCAGCATGCCGGGGGTGATCTTGTCGCAGTTGGAGATGCAGACGATGGCGTCGGCGCAGTGGGCGTTGACCATGTATTCGACCGAGTCGGCGATGATCTCGCGCGAGGGCAGCGAATAGAGCATGCCGTCGTGGCCCATGGCGATGCCGTCGTCGACGGCGATGGTGTTGAATTCCTTGGCCACACCGCCGGCTTTTTCGATTTCGCGGGCGACCAGCTGGCCCATGTCCTTCAGATGCACGTGGCCGGGCACGAATTGGGTGAAGGAGTTGGCGACGGCGATGATCGGCTTCTTGAAGTCCTCGTCCTTCATCCCGGTTGCACGCCACAGGGCGCGGGCGCCGGCCATGTTGCGGCCGTGGGTGGAGGTTTTCGAGCGGTAATCGGGCATGGCGGTCAATCCTGCAAAGGCTTATCAGGTCACGGTCGCACAGGTATTCCCGGCGTCGGGCTATTGCGTATGTTGAGCCGGGTTCAGGCCCATGGCAAACGGAAGTGACCATTTGCAGGGCGGCGACGGTGCACGGCGCGGGGTTGGCGCAGGCCCGTCCGGGCTCGAAATCCGCCGATGGGGCAGGAGGCCTGGGATTCTAATCCCAGGCGGTAGGGCGATGAAAGCGCGGAGCGCCTATTCGATCAGTTCGACGCCGCGCAAACGCTCGGCGCGGCGGCGCAGCAGTTCGATGGTCACCAGCAAGGCAATGGACACCAGGATCAGCAGGGTGGCGATGGCCAGGATGCTCGGGTTGATCTGCTCGCGCAGGCCCGAGAACATCTGCCGGGGAATGGTGCGTTGCTGGGGGCCGGCCATGAACAGGATCACCACCACCTCGTCGAACGAGGTGATAAAGGCGAACAGCGCGCCGGAAATCACCCCGGGGCGGATCAGCGGCATGATGATGTCGAAGAACACCCGCAATGGCGTGGCGCCCAGGTTCAGCGCGGCGCGTGCCAGTGAGTAGTCGAAGCCGGTCAGGGTCGCGGTCACGGTGATGATCACGAAAGGCGTGCCGAGCGCGGCGTGGGCGATGATCACCCCGAGGTAATTGCCCGCCAGGCCGAGATCGGAATAGAAGAAGAACATCCCTGCGGCTGTGATGATCAGCGGCACTATCATCGGTGACAGCAGCAGCGCGGTGATCAGCCGGCGGAACGGCATGTCGTCGCGGGCCAGGCCGACGGCGGCGCAGGTGCCGAGCACGGTGGCGAGGATGGTGGCGAAGACACCGATCAGAAAGCTGTTCTGAATCGCCAGAATCCATTTCGGGTCGCTGAAAATCTCCCGGTACCAACGCAGCGAGTAAGCCTCCGGCTGCAGCCTGAGCATGCCTTCGGTAAAGCTGAAGAACGGCTCGACGTTGAACGACAAGGGGATGATCACCAGGATCGGCATGATCAGGAACAACAGCACCAGCCAGGAGCTGGTTTTCAGCAGCCAGGCGCCGAAGTGGTGCCAGAAACCGTAATAAGCCGGAATTTTGCTCATGGTTAACCCAGTTTGATATTGCTGGCGCCGACGAAGCGGTCGTACAGCCAGTACAGCAGCAGAATCAGGCCGAGCAGCAGCGAGCCCAGCGCGGCGGCCAGCTCCCAGTTGTTCGAGCGCTGCATGTGGAACGCGATGATGTTGCTGATCATCTGCCCGTCGGTGCCGCCGACCAGCGCGGGGGTGATGTAGTAGCCCACGGAGATGATGAACACCAGCAGTGCGCCGGCGCTCAGGCCCGGCAGGGTCATCGGGAAGTAAATCCGCGCGAAGGCCGGAATCGGCCGTGCGCCCAGGGACATGGCGGCGCGCAGGTAGCTTGGATCGATGCCGCGCATCACGCTGTACAGCGGCAGGATCATGAACGGCAGCAGGATGTGGGTCATGGCGATGACGGTGGCGAACGAGGTATAGAGGATCTCGAACGGTTGCTCGATGACGCCGACACCGAGCAGGAACGAATTGATCACGCCGTTGGTTTGCAGCAGCGCGATCCAGGCGGTGGTGCGCACCAGCAACGAGGTCCAGAACGGCAGCAGCACCAGCACCAGCAGCAGGTTGGCGCGGTTGTTCGGCAGGCCGGCCAGGTAGTAGGCGAGCGGGTAGCCGAGCAGGGCGCAGAACAGGGTGATGACCAGCGCCATGGTCAGGGTCTTGCTGTACAGCTGCAGGTAGATTTGCGTGTCCTCACGCACCTGAATGCCTTGCTCGGCATCCAGCTCCAGATCCAGGGCGGTCAGATAGTAGTCGTAGGTGTAGCGTTGCCCCGCGCGCTGGATGGCCATCCAGACTTCGGGTTTGCTCCAGTTGCGGTGGGCGTCGAGCAGGGTCTGTGCGCCTTGGGACTCGAGCTGCTCCGGTTTCAGACGGGCGACCTTGCGCGCGCTGGATTTCACCACACTGGACATGCCGGCCTGGGCACGGTTGAACTCCTCGGCGAGTTTGCCGGACAGGCGTTCTTGCGCCAGATCGTGCAGCTCCCGGGCGAAGACATCGAGGGTTTGTCGGTCGGGCAGGGCTTTGCCGTCCCAGCGCTGCAACTCGCTCAAGGTCTGGGGAATCAGTTCCGCGACCGTCGGGTGGTGCACGCTGCGCCAGAGCATGCTGGCGATAGGTGCGACGAAGGTCAGCAGGATAAAGATCAGCAGCGGCACCACGAACAGAAAGGCGGTCAGACGCTTTTTACGTCGACCGCTGGCGGCTTGGCTGGCTTCGGTGGTGGACAGAGAGGACAAGCGACTTCTCCAGTCGTTCAGGGTGAAAGTGGGTTAGTCCGTAGGGTGGGTTAGCGGCGCTGGGCACCGGCCTGGGCGAGCGACGCGGTTGCTGTGCGCCGCGTAACCCACCGAGCGGTATCAGGGTCGCCTCAATGGTGGGTTACGGCGCAACAGGTTTTGCGTGTACCTACAGTTGTGCGCCCTGCGCCTAACCTGCGCGGCCCGACCCACCCTACGGACTGCCTTTACTTCAACAACCACTCATTGAACTTCTCACCGAGTGATTCGCCGTAGTCGGCCCAGAACTCGGAGCCGGCCTGGATACCTTTGTCCAGGTGCGCGGTCGGCAGGTGCGGGGCGGCGGCCGGGTCCATCATCGGCGTGGACGACTTGCGGGTCGGACCGTAGGCCACGTCCGACATACCGGCCAGCGGCTTGGACTGGGTGGCGTAGGCGATGAACTTCATGGCCAGGTCTTTCTTCGGCGAGCCTTTCAGCACGGCCCAGGCGTCGAGGTCATAGACGTGGCCGTCCCAGACGATGACGAAGGGTTTACCTTCCTGGCGGATGGCGTCGTAGAAGCGGCCGTTGGCCGATTGCACCAGCACCGCGCCGCCGTCGTTGAGCAGTTGCGGGGCTTGCGACCAGGAGTCGAACCAGACCGCGTCTTTCTTCAGGGTATCCAGCTTGGCAAAGGCGCGCGCCTGGCCTTCCGGCGTCGCCAGCACTTCATAGACGTCTTTCGGCGCCACGCCGTCGGCCATCAACGCCCACTCCATGTTGACCTGCGGACGTTTGCGCATGGCGCGCTTGCCCGGGATTTTCGCGGTATCGAAGAAGTCGTTGATGGATGCTGCGGGCGTGCCGCCGATGGTGTCCTTGTTGTAGGCGAACACCACCGACCAGACGATGTTGCCGACCGCGCAATCGCTGGACAGGGCTTCGGGGATGAAGTCCTCGGCGGCCGGAGTGCCGTCCGCGCCCTCTGGCAGGATGCTATGGTCGATGGTTTCCAGCAGGCCTTCGGAGCAGGCACGCTCGAGGTCGATCACCTCGACGTCGACCACGTCCCATTGCACGTTGCCGGATTCGACCTGGGCCTTCATTTCCGCGACGCCGCCGGAGTAATCCTCGAACAGCACCTTGACCCCGGTGTCTTTCTGGAAGGGGTCGATCATGTGGTTTTTCTGCGCCGCGCCGTAAGCGCCGCCCCAGGATACGACCGTCAGAGAGTCCTCGGCGCTGGCGGCGAAGGATGCCGTACCCAATGCTGCCGCCAAAGCGAATGTGGAAAAGCGGGTGGTCAGTGATCTAGCCATTGCTGTGCTCCATTTTTGCTTTTTAGTCTTAGCAGGCTGTTGAAAAACTACCTGCGTTGCCGATACGGCGTTAAAAACAGCCTCGCGTGCGAGCCCAGTCAAAATGCTCATTTACAGCACGTAAACTGCGCTTTTTCGGCCGTTTTTGTGGGGGCGCCTAGTCCTTGTCTCGGCTGCCTCGCCTACGTTTTTCAACGGCCTGTTAGGGTTAGCAGATCGTCGAAAACCCCGTTGCGCTAGGCCGTGCTGGATTGAAATCGGTCAAGGAAGATGCGGACCCGCCTGGGTTGCACTTCCTTGCTCGATTCCGCCCCGGCGTTGCCGCCCAGCCGTCGCGTGCCGTGTTTTCCGACAAGCTGTCAGAGCGTCGTCGGAACCTCGTATCGATCCAGGGCTTGGCTGTCTTGCGGCAGCCAGGCCAGGGCGACCTCATCCTTGGCGCTGAGTTGCGGTGCGGAATTGTCGTTCATGTTCTTCACCACCAGCTCGGTGCCGTCGGCGGTTTCGAAGTGATAGCGGATGTATTCGCCGACATAGTGGCGGGTGACGAAACGCGCCATGACCTGATTGCCGGCGGTGCCGAGGTGGTCGGTGAAGGTGAGTTTTTCCGGGCGTATCGAGACGGTGGTGGGCAGGCCGACTTCCGTGCAGTTGGCCTTGAGCGCACTGACCATGGCGCCGTCGTCCAGGCGCACCTGGACGGTATCGGCGTCGACCGACTCGATCACGCCCTTGAGCTTGTTGCTCTCGCCGATGAAGTCGGCGACGAACAGGTTGGCCGGCCGCTCGTAGAGCACATGGGGCGGCGCGCATTGCTGGACGATGCCGTTATTGAACACGGCGATGCGGTCGCTCATGGTCAAGGCTTCGGTCTGGTCGTGGGTCACGTAGATCACGGTGAAGCCGAGCTGCTCGTGCAGGCGCTTGATCTCGAACTGCATCTGCTCGCGCAGCTTCTTGTCGAGGGCGCCCAGGGGTTCGTCCATCAGCACGATATCGGGGGCGAAGATCAGCGCGCGGGCCAGGGCCACGCGTTGCCGCTGGCCGCCGGAAAGCTGGCCAGGGAAGCGGTTGCCGAAATCCAGCAATTCGACCAGCGAGAGGTACTCGTCGACCTTGGCGTTGATCTCGTCTTTCGGGCGTTTGCGGATTTTCAGCGGGTAGGCGAGGTTCTCGCGCAGCGTCATATGCGGGAACAGCGCATATTGCTGGAACACCATGCCGATATTGCGTTGATAGGGCGCGATGCTGGTGACCGAACGGCCGTTGATCAGGATTTCGCCGCTGGTGACGTCTTCGAAACCGGCGAGCATCATCAAACAGGTGGTCTTGCCGGAACCCGAGGGGCCGAGCAGGGTGATGAACTCGCCCTTGGTCACATCCAGGTTGAAATCCTTGACCACCAGGTTCTTGTGGTCATAGGTCTTCTTCACATTGGTAAATTGCAGGAACGGTTTGTCCCCAGCCCGGTCAGCCATACCCCTCCCCAATGTTTCATAAACAGGTGCGTGGCTTTTGGCCTTCACCTGACGACTCGCCATCGTTGGTAAGTCAGGTATTTTTTAGAAGCTTACGTATGGTTACAAAGCAATCGCTGTGCCAAATGGCGATAAGTGGCCCTTATCGCCTGCAAACGCTGGCTTAAAGCCTAGCGTGGATTGCTCCATCCGCCAGCTGGATGTGGGAGTGGGTAACACCGCTGGGCGCAAAGGGACACCTAGCGACACGTCCTTGCAGTGTCGACGTTCCGTCGTGCTCGCGCGAAACGTCGACAGGCCCTGAGGCGGTGCGCCCGCTTAACTGTTGGGCAGCAAGCGGCAGGTCAGGCTCTTGATATAGCGGGTTTCGACAATCGCCGGATGCACCGGATGATCCGGGCCCTGGGCGCCGCGTTCGAGCAGTTGGATATTGCGGTCCAGATGCCGCGCGCTGGTCAGCAGAATGTTCTGCAGGTCGTCCTCCGGCAGGTGCATGGAGCAGGAGGCGCTGACCAGGATGCCGTCCTTATTGAGCAGGCGCATCGCCGCTTCGTTGAGGCGACGGTAGGCGGCTTCGCCGTTTTTCAGGTCCTTCTTGCGCTTGATGAATGCGGGCGGATCGGCGATCACCACGTCGAAGCGTTCTTCGGCGCTTTTCAGCTCCTTGAGTGCGGCGAACACGTCGCCTTCGATACAGGCGACTTGCTCGGACAGGCCGTTGAGCGCGGCGTTGCGCTCGACGCCGTCGAGGGCGAAGCCGGATGCGTCCACGCACATCACTTCAGTGGCGCCGAAGGCCGCGGCCTGCACGCCCCAGCCGCCGATATAACTGAACAGGTCGAGTACCCGCTTGCCCTTGACGTAGGGCGCCAGGCGCGCGCGGTTCATGCGGTGGTCGAAGAACCAGCCGGTTTTCTGGCCTTCGATCACCGGGGCCTCGAACTTGACGCCGTTCTCTTCCAGGGCGACCCATTCCGGCACCACGCCGAACGCGGTGTCGACGTAGCGCTCCAGGCCTTCGGCGTCGCGGGCCGCGGAGTCGTTCTTGAGCAGGATTCCGCGGGGTTTGAGCACCTGGATCAGCGCGGCCAGCACTTCGTCCTTGTGCCGCTCCATGGCGGCGGAGGCCAACTGCACCACCAGAATGTCGAAGAAACGGTCGACCACCAGCCCCGGCAGCAGGTCGGAATCGCCGTACACCAGGCGATAGCAGGGCTGGTCGAACAGGCGGTCGCGCAGGCTCAGGGCGACGTTGATGCGGTGCACCAGCAGGGATTTGTCCAGCACGTGCTTGACGTCGCGCGACAGCAGGCGCGCGCAGATCAGGTTGTTCGGGCTGATCGCGACCACGCCCAGGGGCTTGCCGCCGGCCGCTTCGAGAATCGCCTGGTCGCCCGCGGCAAAGCCGTGCAGCGGCGTGGCGGCGACGTCGATTTCATTGCTGTAGACCCACAGGTGGCCGGCGCGCAGGCGACGATCGGCATTGGCTTTTAGGCGCAGGCTGGGCAGGGACATGGGTGGGCGCTCCGAAAAAAGAGCGGAAGTATACCAAAGGGCGCCCGGGCCCGCGGGGTTGGGCGTATCGTCGCGGCGATACGCCCGCTCGCTACGCGATCAGGCCGCCAGCGCCTCGATCAGTTTCTGGTTGAATGCCGGAATATCGTCCGGCTTGCGGCTGCTGATCAGCCGGCCGTCGACCACCACTTCCTGGTCGACCCAGTTGGCGCCGGCGTTGCGCAGGTCGTCGCGCAGCGATGGCCAACTGGTGATGGTCTTGCCTTTGACCAGGTCGATGCTGGCGAGAATCCAGGCGCCATGGCAGATCACCGCAATGGGTTTGTTCGCGCGGGCGGCATCCTTGACCAGCTCCTGGGCCATTTCGTCCATGCGGATACTGTCCGCGTTGACCACCCCGCCGGGTAGCACGATGGCGTCGTAGTCCTCGATATGGGCGCTGTCGAACGTCTGGTCGACGGCGAAACTGTCGCCCGGCGTGGTGTGGTGCCAGCCGGTGACCCGGCCGGGCTTGGCGGAAAGAATCTCGGTCTCCGCACCGGCCTGCTCCAACGCCCGTTTCGGCCCGGTCAACTCGGCCTGTTCGAAGCCGTCGGTGACCAGCAGGGCGACGCGTTTGCCTTTCAGGGAATCGCTCATGCGAACCTCCTCGCTGTGGGGTTAAGGCTTGTTCAATGTCCGACCCGACAGCCGATAAAAGTTCAGGTAAAAGCGCCAGCGCAGTTTTCGCGACAACTGGTTAGACTGTGAAAGTCATCACCTTCTCGTCGATGTCTCCATGGCTTACGAACTCTCCGCCGAACAGCTCCAAAAAGCCTTGCAGGGCATCAGCGTGCCGCCGCAGCCGCAAATCATGGTCGACCTGCAGATGGAGCAGTTCATGCCATCGCCGGATCTGCGCAGCATCGCCAAGCTGATCAGCCAGGACCCGGGCTTGTCCGGCGCCTTGCTGAAGATCGTCAATTCGCCGCAATTCGGCCTCAGCGAGCGCATCGCCTCGATTCAGCAGGCGGTTGACCTGCTCGGCTGCGACACCGTGATCAACCTGATCAATGCCCAGTCGATCCGTGGCGAACTGACCGACGAGGCCATAGTCACGCTCAATCGCTTCTGGGATACCGCCCAGGATGTGGCCATGGCCTGCCTGAGCCTGGCCAAGCGTGTCGGTTTCCAGGCGCCGGACGAGGCCTACACCCTGGGCCTGTTCCATAACTGCGGCATCCCTCTGATGATCAAGCGCTTCCCCGGGTACATGACGGTGCTCGAAGAAGCCTATGCCAGCGCCAACGGCGAGCGCCGCGTGGTGGACACGGAAAACCGTCTGCTCAACACCAACCACGCTGTGGTCGGTTATTTCACCGCCAAGTCGTGGAACCTGCCGTTGCACCTGTGCGAAGCCATCGCCAGCCATCACAATGTTCTGGCGATTCTCGGCGACGAGGCCGCGGATGGCCGCTTGAAGATGCTGCTGGCGATTCTGAAGATGGCCGAGCATGTGTGCGAAAGCCATCGGGTGTTGGGCAATCAGACCGAGGACCACGAGTGGCTGAGCATCGAGAGTCTGGTCCTCGAATATGTCGGTTTCTCCGAGTACGACTTCCAGATATTCAAGGAAAGCGTCCACGACCTGGGTATCGCTTAGCGGGCGCCGGCTCGTCGCCCCGGGGCATTCCTGCTAAGGTGGCGGCCGCCCATTCGTATGCCTGATCGATCGCCATGCCCGAACTCCCCGAAGTCGAAACCACCCGCCGCGGTATCGCGCCCTATCTCGAAGGTCAACGCGTCAGCAGGGTGATAGTGCGCGAGCGACGGTTGCGCTGGCCGATCCCCGAAGACCTCGATGTGCGGGTATCCGGGCAGCGCATCGAATGCGTCGAGCGGCGGGCCAAATATCTGTTGATCAAGGCCGAAACCGGCAGCCTGATCAGCCATCTGGGCATGTCCGGTAGCCTGCGCTTGGTCGAGTGCGGTTTGCCGGCGGGCAAGCACGAGCATGTCGATATCGAGCTGGAGTCCGGCCTGGCGCTGCGTTACACCGACCCGCGGCGTTTCGGCGCCTTGCTCTGGAGTGCCGATCCATTGGGGCATGTGCTGCTCAGCAAACTCGGCCCGGAACCCTTGACCGACCTGTTCGATGGCGAGCGCCTGTTCCAGCAATCCCGCGGTCGGGCGATGGCGATCAAGCCCTTCATCATGGATAACGCGGTGGTGGTCGGGGTCGGTAATATCTACGCCAGCGAAGCGCTGTTCGCCGCCGGCATCGATCCGCGGCGCGAAGCCGGCTCGGTCTCGCGGGCGCGCTATATGACGCTGGCGGCGGAGATCAAACGGATCCTCGCCCATGCCATCGAGCGCGGTGGCACCACGCTGCGCGACTTCGTCGGCGGCGACGGGCAGCCGGGGTACTTCCAGCAGGAGCTGTTCGTTTACGGACGTGCCGGCGAGTTTTGCAAGCGCTGCGGCAGCACCCTGCGCGAGGTCAAGTTGGGTCAGCGCGCCAGTGTGTTCTGCCCGCGCTGTCAGCGCTGAACGCGCCCGGAACTACAATTACCGAACTGGATTCGAGTAAGCCCAATAAGAAATACCGAGGTTCGCGATGTCCGGTAATTATTTGCCCCGCAATCTGCTGGCCGAGTCGCTCGGCCATGCCGCGCTGAAACTCATGGGTTGGCGCATCGAAGGGACATTGCCCAAGCTCGACCGGTATATCGCCATTGGCGCGCACCATACCTCGAACTGGGATTTCGTGATTTTTATCGCCTTCAAGTTCGTCCTGCGCCTGAATGCCCGCTGGTTTGGCAAACACACGATCTTTCGCCCGCCCTTCGGCGTGTTGATGCGCGCCTGGGGCGGTATCCCGATCCGCCGCGATCGCCAGGTCAATACCGTGGAGCAGGCGATCCAGGCGTTTGCCGAGCATCGGCAGTTCGTGCTGGTGCTGTCGCCCGAGGGCACGCGGAAGAAAGTCGAGCGCTGGAAAATGGGCTTCTATCACATCGCGATGGGCGCCAATGTGCCCTTGGTCCTGGCCGCGCTGGACTATCAGAACAAACGGGTGTTCATCGGCCCGACATTCTGGCCGACGGGTGACGAGGCGGCCGACCTCAAGACGATATTCGAGTTCTACCGGCCCTTTGTCCCGAAAAAACCTGAATATGCCTTTTATGGCGATTGACGGCCGTCACGCTGACAATTGTCGGAGCACTGTTATAGTTACCCGTACTGCCTCCTAATAGCTGAAGGATCGCCCCATGAAAGTGTTTCGTTCAACCGCTGTTGTCCTGGCTCTGACCACTGGCCTGCTGGCTTTGCCGGCACACGCAGAGGTGGTTCAGCAAAACGCGAGCGGCGACCCCATGTATACCGCCGATGCGCCCAAGGCGTTCTCCATGGTCGGCGACCTGCTGATCGCCCGGCCGTTGCTGATCGGCGCCACCGTGCTCGGCGCGGGGCTGTTCGTGGTCAGCCTGCCGTTCACCGCCGCGGGCGGCAATATCGGTGAAGCCGGCCATGCGCTGGTGGTCGAGCCGGGCAAGTCGGCCTTCGTCCGTTGCCTGGGCTGCACCACCAGCGGTTATCGCCGGGATTGATACAGATCTGAGCCCGCCGCGCGCAATCCTTTCTCGCGGTTGCGCGCATTTTTCCTGATGGGGTGTCCGGCGTCCCGTGCCGGCGCCTACACGGCTGGGCGCTAGTAGGTTGTTGAAAACGTAGATAGTTTTCCAGCGGCCTGCTAAGCCTTGCCGGTGATGATCAGGTACTTCTCCATCAACTCTTCCTTGCTCTCAACGTTGTTTTCGTCGAGGGGGATGCAGTCGACCGGACAGACTTGCTGGCACTGGGGCTCGTCGTAGTGGCCGACGCATTCGGTGCACAGGTTGGGATCGATCACATAGATCTCTTCCCCCTGAGAGATCGCGGCGTTCGGGCACTCGGGCTCGCAGACGTCGCAGTTGATGCAGTCGTCGGTGATGATCAGGGACATGAAATAACCACTCCTGCTGCGACCGCAGTCGCAGCGTTAAACGCGCAAAGACAATGCGGCAAATTGTGCCGCATTGACGGCGTGCATGCACGTGGCTTGCGTCGGGAGCTAGCAGGCTGTTGAAAAACTACCTACGTTGCCGATACGGCGTTAAAAACAGGCTCGGAATGCTCATTTACAACCCGTAAACTCCGCTTCCTCGCCTGTTTTTGCCTTGTCTCGGCTGCCTCGCCTACGTTTTTCAACGGCCTGCTAGGGGTTACTGTTTGAAGCGTTCGGCCAAGGCATCGCCCACGGCGGGGTGGACGAACTTCGAGATATCCCCGCCCAGGGCAGCGATTTCACGCACCAGGGTCGAGGAGATAAAGGAGTATTTTTCCGATGGGGTGAGGAACAGGCTTTCCACATCCGGCGCCAGTTGGCGGTTCATATTGGCCAGTTGGAATTCGTATTCGAAGTCCGATACCGCGCGCAGGCCGCGCAGCAGCACATTGGCGCCTTGTTCCTTGGCGAAATGCGCGAGCAGGGTGGAAAAGCCCATCACTTCGACGTTCGGCAGGTGCTTGGTCACTTCGCGAGCCAGTGCCACGCGCTGCTCCAGGGTGAACAGCGGGTTCTTCTTCGGGCTGGCGGCGACGGCGATGATCACGCTATCGAACAGGCGCGAAGCGCGCTCGACCAGATCGCCGTGGCCCTTGGTGATGGGGTCGAAGGTGCCGGGGTATAACACTCGATTCATCGCAATGTCCTGGCGAGTCCGTTGGGAGTCGGATGGTAGCGCAGCGATCCCCTTGGGGCCAAGTCGGCGAGCGATTCAGGCTTTGCCACGTGCCATCAGGTACAGCAGCGCCGCGAGCGCCAGACAGGCCAGGGCGACCCAGTCGGCAATCACCACACGGCGCAAGGCGTCGTTGTAGCCGGGGCCGCTCCAGGCCAGCAGCAGAAAGCCGAGTACGCTGACCAGCCCGCCGAACAGCGCGAGGGGTTGCAGCGTCGGGCGCCAGGCGGCGTAGAGCATAAAGGCGCCAAGCAGGCCGAACAGCAGGGCGCGGCTGCGCATCAGCAGCAACAGGTTGGGCTCCTCGAAGGACAAGCCATAAAGTGCCGCCAGGCGCTCGGCGCCGAGCACGCCGCTGAGCGGCAGCAGATGGATGATGCCGGCGACTACCAGCAGGGCGGAGATGATTTTGGGCAGCATGCGGAATCCTCCAGAGGTTTCAGGTGGCAAGCCGCTCGGCCAGGCGGGTCGCCAGCTTCGCGGTCAGGCCGTAGATCGACAGCTGCGGGTTGGCGCCGATGCTGGTGGGGAACAGCGAGCCGTCGTGGATCGACAGGTTGCTCAGCTGATGATGCCGGCCGAGGCTGTCGGTCACCGCCTGGCGCGGATCCTCGCCCATGGCGCAGCCGCCCATCACGTGGGCGCTGCCCAGGCGGGTGCGGTAGATTTCCAGGCTGAGGTCGTCGATCAGGCGTTTGGCCTCGGCCGGGGTTTTCGCATAGCCGGCGTCGGCGTGCAGCGGCAACACCGCCTTGGCCCCGGCGGCGAACTGGATTTCGGCCATGCTGTGGAAGGCCCGGCGCACACCGTCCCAGGTGTAATCGGTCATTCGATAGTCGAGCACCGGGCTGCCGTCGCCGCGCAGTTCGACCTTGCCTTCGGCGCTGTCCGGGTGGAAGCCGTCGCGCAGCAGGGCGAGCATCACGTTGGTGTGCGGCAACTGCTCCATGCGCAGGGCGTTGTCGAGGCCGAAGCGGCCGAGCAGCGTGGCGGCCAGCGCCGGGTGCAGCGGCGGGACTTCCAGCTTGTAGGACATGCGCCCGGCGGTGCCGTCGTCCCACTGGAAGTGGTCGGAGTAGATCGACTGGGGCGCGCCGTAGAAGGGGTTGATCACCTCTTCGAACTGCGCGGCGGAGAAGTTCACCAGGTGCAGGTAAGTGCGCTTGCCGGTGCGCTGATGCGGATCGGGGGCGTTCGAGCGCAGCAGCAGGCCGGGGGTGTTGATGCCGCCGCCGGACAGCACGTAGTGCTTGGCCTTGACCAGAATCTTGCGGCCGTTGGGCGCCACGCTGCGTTCGTCCATACCCAGGCACTCGATGCCGCTGACCCGCTCGCCGTCGAACAGCAGGCGTTCGGCGCGCGCCAGGTACAGCAGCTCGCCGCCTTTTTCCAGGGTCGCCGGAATGGTCGTGACCAGCATCGACTGCTTGGCGTTGGTCGGGCAACCCATGCCGCAATAGCCGAGGTTCCAGCAGCCGCGCACGTTGCGCGGGATCACCTTGGAGCTGTAGCCGAGCTTGTCGCAGCCGCTGCGGATAACCTGATTGTTGGCATTGGGCGGCACGGCCCAGGGCGCCACGCCCAAACGCTGCTCCATTCGCTCGAACCAGGGCGCCATTTCAGCCGGGTCATGGCCCTGCACGCCGTGCTCGCGGGCCCAGTGTTCGAGGGTCGGCGCCGGGGTGCGGAAGCTCGAGGTCCAGTTGATCAGCGTGGTGCCGCCCACCGCACGGCCTTGCATGATGGTGATGGCGCCGTCCTTGCTCATGCGCCCGATGCCTTCCTGATAGAGGTTGGCGTAGGCCTCGTGTTCGAGCATCTTGAAGTCGCTGCTGGTCTTCAGCGGGCCTTCCTCGATCAGCAGCACCTTGAAGCCGGCGGCGCTGAGGATTTCCGCCGTGGTGCCGCCGCCCGCGCCGCTGCCGACGATGGCGACGTCGGCTTCCAGGGTCAGGTCGCGCTCGAGCCGCGAGCCGTTATGGGTTTTCCAGCCGTGGGCCAGGCCGTCGGCGAACAAGTCAGGTACGGGCATTTCGGATTCTCTTATCGTTCTGGGCCGATTTTGGGGCTGTACGTAGCGCTTCGCTTGAGCGGTGCCTAGACCGCTATCGGCCCCGGATAGCCGCAATGCGCCCATGACTCCGCGCGGCCGTACCAGCTCATCAGCACCAGTTGCAGCAAGGAGGCGTGGCCCATCTTCAGCAGGCCGATGGAGCTGTTCTGCCAGCGCGCGAGAAAGGCCCGCACATCGGCCGCCGAGGCGTTCTCCCAGCTGCCCCACACGCCGGTCAAAGGTCCGCGGGTCACGGGCATGGCCAGCACGTCGAACAGTTGCTGGGTGAGCTTGAGCATCTCGGGCGAGAGGTGGGCGAGGCTGTAGTCGAGGTTTTCCAGGGTGCCGGCGACGGCCTGGGGCATTGACGACGGGCTGACCGCGCCTTCGAGCATTACCGGTATCGCGGCATTCAGGAAGGGCAGATCGGATTCGCGAATCACCGTGAAACCCGCCTGCGGCGTGCCCGCCGAGCAGCCGCTGAGGCTGGCGGTCAGGCTCGCGGTGGCGAGAAAGGCCGAGCCCAGCAGGCCGACCTTCAGCAGGTTGCGGCGCGACAGGCCAGGTGTTGCAACGGGGATGTCGTTCATTTTTCTTGTTATTCCGATGGCGGCGGTTAGCGAACGAACAATTTATAGACCAGCTTTTGCAACGCCGTGCCGTAGGGCGGGTAGATCAGTTTCGCGGCGTTGAAGCGTTGTTTGATCAGCACGCCCTTGGCTTTGCTGAACGTCAGGAAACCTTCGTGGCCGTGGTAATGGCCCATGCCGGACGGGCCGATGCCGCCGAACGGCATATCGTCCTGGGCCACGTGCAGTAGGGTGTCGTTCAGGCACACGCCGCCGGAGTGGGTTTCATGCAGCACCCGTTGCTGCTCGCGTTTGTCGTAGCCGAAGTAATAGAGCGCCAGCGGCCGGGCGCGGTTATTGATATAGGCGAAGGCGTCGTCCAGCGTGGCGTAGGGGATGATCGGCAGCAGCGGGCCGAAGATTTCCTCCTGCATGATTTTCATCTCATCGCTGACGTCGAGCAGCAGGCTGAACGGCATGCGCCGGCCTTGGCTCTGCCCGTACAGCGGAAGAACGCTCGCGCCTTTGCTTTCGGCGTCCTTCAGGTAGCCGTTGAGGCGCATCTGCTGGCGTTCGTTGATGATGGCCGTGTAGTCCGGGTTGTTCTCCAGCTGCGGATAGAAACGCAGCACGGCAGCGCGATAGGCCTCGACGAAGCCCTCGACACGCTCCTTGGGCACCAGCACATAGTCCGGCGCCACGCAGGTCTGTCCTGCGTTCAGGGTCTTGCCGAAGGCGATGCGCTCGGCAGCGTCCGCCAGGGGCACGTCAGCGGAGATGATGGCTGGCGATTTGCCGCCGAGTTCCAGGGTCACCGGGGTGAGGTTTTCCGCGGCGGCGCGCATCACGTGCTTGCCGATGCTGGTGGCGCCGGTGAACAGCAGGTGATCGAACGGCAGCTTGGAGAACGCCACACCGACGTCCGCTTCGCCGAGCACCACGCTCACCAGGTCTTCGGGGAAGACCTTGGCCAGCAGGTCCTTGACCAGCTGCGAGGTGGCCGGGGTCGATTCGCTCATCTTGATCATCACCCGGTTGCCCGCCGCCAGCGCGCCGACCAGCGGGCCGATGGCGAGGAACAGCGGGTAGTTCCACGGCACTATCACCCCGACCACGCCGAGCGGCTGGTAGATCACCTTGGCCGCGGCCGGCATGAACTGCATGCCGACGCTACGGCGCGAGGGCTTCATCCATTTCCTGATGCGTTTGCTCGCGTAGTGGATGCCGTGCAGGCTCGGCATCAGCTCGGCGATCAGGGTTTCGTCGGCGCTGCGGTTGCTGAAATCCTGGGAGATCGCCTGGATCAGCGCCTCGCGCTCGTTGCGCAGCAGCCCGGCTAGCGCCTCGAGCCACATGATGCGTTGTTCGGCGGAGGGCATCCGGTTGGCCTCGAATGCCTCGCGTTGCTGCGCGAAGCTGGCCTGCAACTGGTCGATCTGCTGCTGGCTTTGGTGGAGGTGGGCAATGTCGGCAACCATGTTGATTCCTCGGCGTGCTGTGACGGAAGGTCGGCTCGCCGGGTTCGGCGAGTAGGCGCTTGCGAAAAGGTCTGCTGGATTTTTAGAGTAATTACTCTAATCTGTCAAATCACAAGAGGACCAACGGTCTGTCGGCTAGCACTTCAGGCGCCGGACCCTGTACCTTTGCTGGGTTTAGAGTCGAGATCGAGCGTTATGGCCATTCCATCGAAAACTCGCGAACGTATCGTCCGGACCAGCCTGGAGCTGTTCAACGCCCAGGGCGAGCGCGCGGTCAGTACCAATCACATCGCCGCGCACTTGGGGATTTCCCCGGGCAATCTGTACTACCACTTCCGCAACAAGCAGGCGATCATCGCCGAGCTGTTCTGCCAATACGAAGCCCAGGTCGATGCGTTCTTGCGCCGGCCTGAAGCCCGGGCGCTGACCATCGACGACAAGACGTTCTACCTGGAGGCCGTGCTCGCGGCGATGTGGCATTACCGCTTCCTGCACCGCGACCTGGAACACCTGCTCGACAGCGACCCGGCGTTGGCCGAGCGTTACCGGCTATTCGCCAAACGCTGCCTGGTGGGTGCCCAGGATATTTACCAAGGCTTCGTCGAGGCCGGCATCCTGCTGATGGACCCCGCGCAGATCGAGGCCTTGACCCTTAACAGCTGGATCATCATGACCTCCTGGGTGCGCTTTCTCTGCACCGCGCGTAGCGATTCGGGCGACCTCCGCGAGGAGATGCTGCGCCGCGGCATCTATCAGGTGCTGGCGCTGGAAGGCGGTTATATCGCGCCAGAGGCGCGGGATGCGGTCGAGGCGCTGTACCGCAAGCTGCATGTGCCGCTGGAGCAGGTGCTCTGAATAGAGCCTGGGTTCGTCGGGGTGGGATGCGCTTTTGTAGCCATGTAGGGCGGGTTGGCGGCGCCTGATAGCAAGTCCGGCAGGGCGCGCGCCGCGTAACCCGCCGAGCGGAATCAGGGTTGTCCCCTTTGGCGGGTTACGGCGCAACAGGCTTTGCGCGCGGAAACCGTTTCGCTCGCTGGGGCTGGCGTCCTGCGCGGCTAACCCAGCCTACAGTGGCTTCGCGGCCTGCTCGGTAAGCCACTGGGGAATGCGCCGCTCCAGGTAGTAGACGGGGCGGCGCGGTGAACCGGCGACGAAACCGACATGGCCGCCATGGGCGTGCAATTCCAGTTCGGTGCTGGCCGACAGTTCGCTGGCATCCGGTACGCTATGGCTGAACACGAAGGGGTCGTCGGCGGCCTGGATGATCAGGGTCGGGGTCTCGATCCGGCCGAGGAAATAGCGGCTGGAGGCGCGTTTGTAATAGTCCTGGGCATCGGCGTAGCCGTGCAGCGGCGCGGTGATGCGGCCGTCGAACTCCCAGAAGGTGCGCATGCCATCCAGCGGCCCGAGTTTCTCCAGGATCGACAGGCGATCGGCCTGGCCCTGGTGGCTGAACAAACGTTGCTTGTCCTTCACGTAGGCGATCATCTCGCGCATGAAGTGCGCCTGGTAAATCCGCGAGAAACCCAGGCCGATACGGTCGGCGCACTGGTCCAGGCGGAACGGCACCGACACCGCCACCGCGCCTTGCAGTTGGCTGTCCGCGCCGCTTTCGCCGAGGTATTTGAGCAGCACATTACCGCCCAGGGAGTAGCCCACGGCATACAGTGGAGCCATCGGTCGTTGCGCGCGCAGGTGACGCACGGTCTCGGCCAGGTCCTCGCTGGCGCCGGAGTGGTAGCCGCGCGGCAGCAGGTTGGGTTCGCCCGAGCAGCCGCGCCAGTTCAGCGCCGCGCTGGCCCAGCCTTGGGCGGCCAAGGCCTGTTGCAAACCCAGTGCGTAGAGCGAGTTGGACGAGCCGGTCAGGCCGTGCAGCACCAGCACCAGGGGCGCTGTCGCCTCGTGCGGACCGTGCCAGTCGAGGTCGAGAAAATCGCCGTCCTCCAGCCATACACGCTCGCGCTGGCGTTGCAGCACCGGCGGTTTGCGGCACATCGGGTTCCACAGCGTTTGCAGGTGGGCGCCGGGTAGCCACCAGGCGGGTTTGAAGGTTGGCTTCATGCTGGTTGCCTGTCGATCCTATGGTGCTGCAAGACCCGCAATTCCGTAGCCCTGATAAGCGACAGCGCAATCAGGGTTACCGAGATCCCGGATTGCGCCAAGGCTTATCCGAGCTACGCTCAGCCACCCGGCGCGCTGCGTTGCCACAACGCGTAATACACCTGGCCGGCTTTCTGCTCGCGGTGCAGGCGCCAGTTGCCTGGCATGCCGAGGCTGGAGGGTGGGTTTTCGCTTTCGGTATACACCCAGGCGTCGGCGGCGAGCCAGCCCTTTTCTTCCAGCAGGTTACAGGCGGGTAGCAGCAGGTTCTGGCTGAACGGCGGGTCGAGAAACACCAGGTCGAAGGGGCTGACGGGCTGGCTGCTCAGGTAGGCGATGGCATCGCTCTGGATCAGCTGGCCGTTGTCGCAGCGCAGGGTCGCCAGGTGACCGCGCAGGCTGGCGACGGCGGCGGGGTTGAGGTCCAGCGCCAGGGCGCTGCCGGCCCCGCGCGACAGGGCTTCGAGGAACAGCGCGCCGCTGCCGGCGAAGGCGTCGAGCACCTTGGCGCCTTCGACGTAGGGCGCCAGCCAGTTGAACAGCGTTTCGCGCACGCGGTTCGGCGTCGGGCGCAAGCCGGCGGCCATGGGGAAGTCGAACTGACGCGAACGCCATTGCCCGCCGATGATCCGCAGCCGGCCGTCGCCGCCGTGGGAGGGTGCCGCTTTGCTGGGTTTGCGCATCAGTGCTCCGGTACGCCCGAGGGGAGTTCGACGGGTGCGTCGCTGGGTGGCGGTAGCTCTTTCTGTTCGACCGTCGGGCCGGCGCTGACGATCACCAGCCCGTCGACATCGAGGTGCTCGGCCATCGCCGCTTTCACCTGCTCGGTGCTGAGTGCCTGCACCTCGCGCATAAAGTCTTCCAGGTAGCTCAACGGCAGATCGTAGAAGCCGATGGAGCCGAGTTGACCGACGATATCGGCGTTGCTCGCGGTGGACAGCGGGAAGCTGCCGGCCAGTTCGCGCTTGGCGTCCTCCAGCTCCTGCTCGGTCGGGCCCTCGGCCAGGTAATCGCGCATCAGGTCCTTGATCAATTGCAGGGTGCCGGCGCTGAGCTCGGCGCGGGTTTGCAGGTTGATCATGAACGGCCCGCGCGCCTGCATGGCGCTGAAGCCGGAGTAGACGCCATAGGTCAGGCCGCGTTTTTCGCGGACCTCGGTCATCAGACGGGTGCCGAAACCGCCGCCGCCGAAGACCTGGTTGCCCAGGTAAAGCGCGGCATAGTCCGGGTCGCTGCGCTCGATACCCAGCTGGGCGATCATCAGGTGGGTCTGGTTGGACGGAAACTCGATATGGCTTAGACCGGCTTCCGGGGGTTGCGGCTCACCGATCTTCGGCAGCGCCGGGCCGCGCGGCAGGGCGGCGGATACTTGCGCGGCGAGGGCTTGGGCTTCGTCGCGGGACAGGTCGCCGACCAGGGCGATCACCGCGTTGCCGGCTGCATAGGCCTTGGCATGGAATGCCTGCAGCTGTTCGCGGCTGATCCCCGGGATAGATTCGGCGCTGCCGTCACTCGGGTGGCCATAGGGGTGGCCGCCGTAGAGGCGTTCGAACAGCTCGAGGCTGGCCAATTTGCCCGGGTTTTGCTTCTGATACTCGAAACCGGCCAGCAGCTGATTCTTGATCCTCGCCAGGGAGTCTTCGGGAAAGGTCGGTTGGCCGAGCACCTGGTTGAACAGCGCCAACGCGGGCTCGCGTTGTTCCGCCGCGCTGAGGCTGCGCAGGCTGGCGACCGCCATGTCGCGGTAGGCGCCGTTGCCGAACTCCGCCCCCAGGCTTTCGAAGCCGGCGGCGATGGCGCCGACATCCTTGCCTGGCACGCCTTCGTTGAGCATGGCGTTGGTCAGCATCGCCAGGCCGGGTACGCCGTCGTCCTGGCTGCTGCCGGCGGCGAAGGTCAGGCGCAGGTCGAACATCGGCAGCTCGCGCGCTTCGACGAACAGCACTTCGGCGCCTTCGGCGGTGCGCCAGGTCTGGATATCCAGATCGCGGCGGCTCGGCGCCTGGTTGCCGAGTTCGGCGAGCGAGGCGATGGGGACGGGCGCAGTGGGGGTACTGGTCACTGTTGCGGGTTCGACGCTGGCGTCGTCGAGCGTCAGTGCGAGCATCGCGACCAGCGCCGCGATCACCAGGCCGAGCAGGCCATAACGCATAGCGTTGCCCTTATTCATCGTCCTTCTCCTCGGGCAAAACATGGGCGACGCTCAAGCGGTCGCGGGTGAAAAATTGCTTGGCTGCGCTCTGGATATCTTCAGGGGTGACGGCTTCCAGATCGGCCAGTTCCTGGTCCATCAATTTCCACGACAGGCCGACGGTTTCCAGCTGGCCGATCGCTGTGGCCTGGCTGGTGATCGAGTCGCGCTCGTAGACCAGTTCGGCGATGACCTGGGCGCGCACCCGGGCCAGTTCTTCGGCGGAGGGCGGGTTTTGCTGCAGGTCCTGCAACTGGCGCCACAGGCCGGCTTCGACCTGCTCCAGGGTTTTGCCGGTTTGCACGTTGGGCGTGGCGGACAACACGAACAGGCTGTCGCCGCGCTGGTAGGCGTTGTACCAGGCCGACGCGCTGGCAACCAGTTCCTCGCCGCGCTCCAGGCGGGTCGGCAGGCGCGCGCTATAACCGCCGTCGAGCAGGGCGGCGATCAGACGCAGCGCATGCACCTGGCGCGGCGACTCGGCAGTGGCCACGCCGGGCACGTTGAAGCCCATCATCAGGCTCGGCAGCTGGGTTTGCAGGTGCAGGGTGATGCGCCGCTCGCCGGGGGTATCCAGTTCCAGGGGGATTTTCGCCGGCGGTATGGCGCGGCTGGGGATATCGCCGAAGAAGCGCTCGGCCAACACCTTCACTTCGCTGGCGCCGACATCGCCGACCACCACCAGGGTGGCGTTGTTCGGTGCGTACCAAGCCTCGTACCAGGCACGCAGGTCCTCGACGGTCATGCGCTCGATGTCCGCCATCCAGCCGATGGTCGGCGTGTGGTAACCGCTGGCGGGGTAGGCCATGGCTTTGAAGCGTTCGAAGGCCTTGCTCGACGGATTATCGTCGGTGCGCAGGCGACGCTCTTCCTTGATCACTTCGATCTCGCGGACGAACTCCTCGGCCGGCAACTTGAGGCTGGCCAGGCGGTCGGCCTCAAGTTCCAGGGCGACGGCCAGGCGATCGCGCGCCAGCACCTGGTAATAGGCGGTGTAATCGTCGCTGGTGAAGGCGTTCTCCTCGGCGCCGAGTTCGCGCAGGATGCGCGAGGCTTCGCCGGGGCCGAGCTTGCGGCTGCCCTTGAACATCATGTGTTCGAGGGCGTGGGATAGACCGGTCTGGCCCGGCGTTTCATAACTGGAACCGACCTTGTACCAAAGCTGAGAGACCACCACCGGGGCGCGGTGATCCTCGCGGACGATAACCTTGAGGCCGTTATCGAGCATGAACTCATGGGTCGGCTGGGGCTCGGCAGCGGTCGCCAGCAGCGGCAGGCCGACGATGGCGAGCCACAGGGTTGCGGCGCGTAGAACGATCATTTGCATGGGAATGGAGTCACCGTGATGGGCTGCGTGCGTCGCCGGCTATGCCGCTGACAAGTTGCAGGAGAGCTACGGGCATCGAATTGTCGGCGAATTCTAGCGTCATGCGGCTATTAACAGAACCTTCGGACATGCGATGCCTGGCCTCATTCCTTGGTTCGGGGGACGCAATTATTGCGAGATCTGTCGTTGCGTACTCGCTTCCAGGCCAAAGCCGCATCTGTCGCAGAAAGCCGCCAAGTAATCGATAAACACCTGCACCTTGCGCGTGGCCCGGCGATGGCTGGGATAAACGGCCAGGATCAGCGGGCCAAAGGCATCGGGGTCGAAGTCGTACTCGGCCATTACCTGGCGCAACTGGCCGCTATCCAGGTAGGGTTTGACGCTCCATAACGGACAGGCGTGCAGGCCCACTCCCATCAGGCAGTTGGCCAGCAGCAGGTCGTAATTATCGCTTTGCAAACGCGCCCGCGGCACGGGGGTGCGCAGGTGCACGCCGTCGAGCGATATCCACCTGTGGTGCGGGTCCAGCGCCGGGTGCTGATAAACCAGCCACTGATGGCGGTCGAAGGTTTGCGGCGTGATCGGCACCGGGTTGGCCGCCAGGTAGGCCGGGCTGGCGCACAGCACGATCTGGTTGCGCCCCAGGGGTTTGGCGATCAACCCCGGCAGGTCGCTGCGCCCCTCGCGCAAGGCCAGGTCATAACCGCCTTCGGCCAGGTCGACGAAAGCGTCGCACAGATCCACCCGCAGGTTGATCTGCGGATGTTCGGCGAGAAAGCCCGCGCAGGCCTCATCGAGGAACGCCCGGCCAAACGCCAGCGGGGCGGTCAGCCTGAAGTTGCCGTGCAGGCCGTGTTTGAGTTGGCCGATCTCCTCCCCGGCGTCATGCAGGCGCTGCAGCACCTGGCGGGCCGTGTCCAAATACAGCCGGCCGGCCTCGGTCAGCGCGGTGCGCCGGGTGCTGCGCTCGAACAGTTGGGCGCCCAGTTCCGCTTCCAGGTGGCTGACCGCTTTGGTCAGGGCCGAGGGCGTCTTGCCCAATTGTTCGGCCGCCCGGCTGAAGCTGCCGTGCTCGGCGGTGGCGACAAACATGCTCAGGGCGCTGAGTTTGTCCATGGTGTTTTTCCTATATGGCAAAAATGTTTTGCTCGGTAGTGGCGTTCTACCCTTGCCTGCCCGTCGCTAGTCTCGTGGCCAGACCAATAAAAACTAGAGGCTGCTGCGATGCAACGATTAATTCCAGGCGTGTTGGCTGGGTTGTTGGCTTTTTCCTCGATGGAAGTCATGGCCGCCGCGGATCTGCTGTTGTTCAACGGCAAGGTGTTCACCGCCGAACCCGGCCAGCCACTGGCCCAAGCGTTGGCGGTGGCCGATGGCAAGATCCTCCAGGTCGGCAGTGACGCCGAGGTGAAGGCCCTCGCCGATGCCGATACTCAGTTGATCGATTTGGCCGGCAAGGTGCTGATGCCGGGCATGATCGATACTCACAGCCACCCGATCATGGGCGCCATGGCCAGCCTGCGGGCCAACCTGTACGACGAGGTGCTGGCGCTGGACGCACTGGAACAGTGGATCCTCGAACAGGACCGGGCCGGCACCGCGCGCATGGGCGAGCTGATCGTGATTTCCGGCGTCAGCTCGGCTTACTGGGAGCAGAGCGCCGGGCTGGGCAAGATCTTCAACCAGGGCCGCTGGCGCGAGCAGCCGCTGGTGCTGGACGGCATCGACGGCCACACCGGCTGGGCCAACCAGGCCATGCTCAGGCGCCTGAACATCGATGCCGAACTGGTGCGCGGCCTATCGGACAAGGAACGCGGTTTTATCGGTCACGATAGCGCCTTCAACCCCACCGGTTATCTGGCGGAAAACGGCTGGGACCGGGTGCGCAGCCAGTATCCCGCACCCAGCGAGGCCGACATGCTCGCAGCCGCCCGCGCGGCGGTGAAGATCAACAACCAGGTTGGCGTAACCGCCTGGATGGACGCAGCGGCCAATGCCGGCGACGGCGAAAGCCTGTTCGAGCTGCGCCCCAGCGAACAGGACCTGGGCGTACTGCCGCTGTACCGCGCACTGGCCGAGCGGGGTGAGCTCAGCGCTCACGTCGCCGCGCTGCTGGTGACCCACCCGCAAAGCCAGCCGGCCGATCTGCAGGTGCTGGACAAGGTCATGCGGCAGTTTCAGGGCGTCCCCAACCTGAGCTTCCCCGGGATCAAGGTATTCGCCGATGGGGTGATGGAATTCCCCGGGCAGACCGCCGCGGTGCTCGACCCGTTCAAGAACAGCCTCAAGCGCGGCGAGCTGCTGATCGATCCGGCCGGCTTCGGCAAGCTGGTGGCCGCGGCCGAGCAGCGCGACTGGATCATCCATGTGCACGCCGTGGGCGACCGCGCGGTGCGGGAGGCGCTGAACGGCTTCGAGCAGGCGCGCCAGCTCGAGCCGGCGCCGGTGCCGCACAGCATCAGCCATCTGCAGATGGTCAATCCCAAGGAGTTTCCGCGCTTCCGGCAGTTGGGCGTGATCGCCTCCATGCAACTGCTCTGGGCCACCGCCGAGAGCTACACCGAAGAGCTGGTCAAGCCCTACGTGAGTGCGGCCGCCTACCGCTATCAATACCCGGCGCGTTCGCTGCACAAGGCCGGTGCGACCATCGCCGGGGCCAGCGACTGGCCGGTGTCCAGCCCCAATCCGTGGCACGCCATCGCTCAGGCCAGCACCCGCAAAGGCCCGCTCGGCGTGCTCAACGGTGCCGAAAGCATCGACCGCGAAACCATGTTCCAGGCCTACACCCTCAATGCGGCCAAGGCCCTGCGCCTGGATCGGCGCATCGGCTCCCTGGCGCCGGGCAAGCAGGCCGACCTGATCGTGCTGGATCGCGATGTATTCAAGGTCAGCGATGAAGAGCTGTTCGAGACCCAGGTGCTGCGCACCTATTTCGCCGGAAAGTTGGTACACGCCGAGAAGTCCTGATCCTCGGTGGCCCTCCATTGCCCTGCTCAATCCCTATAAAAACAAGGAATACCTCATGCGTTCGCTAACCGCTTCGTTTATGGCCGCTTTGGCATTGGCTCCGCTTGGCCAAGTGCAAGCGCTGCAACTGAATGACCAGCTCGACCTGCAGATCACCCCCATGCTGCTCAGCGACTACCGCAACAGCGGCATTTCGCAAACCCTGGGCGATCCCGCTTTGCAGCTGGACGTGATGCTGGCCCATGCCAGCGGCCTGTATGCCGGGGTCTGGACCAGCACTGTCGAATTCGGCCATGACTGGGAGCAGGGCGACGACTACGGCACCCGTCAGGAAGTCGACTACTACGCCGGCTACTATTGGCAGATCAGCGACGCCATCGGCCTGGACGCCATGTACAACAAGTACAGCTACCCGGGCGAGAGTCAGTTCAACGGTGTCGATGTCTACCTGACCCTGGATGCCTACGGTTTCTTTATCGGCGGCAAACATTCGCACGCTACCGACGAGAGCAGCGCCAGCTATTTCGCCGGTTATCGCACGCTGTTGCCGCTGGATATCGGCCTGGAGCTGAAGGTCGAAAATGTCGACTACAAGGACGAGGTGTTCTTCAACCAGGACTGGACCCGCGGCCAGGAGGACTACAACAACTGGAGCGTCGGTCTGCAGCGGGAGATGTTCGGCGTGAACTGGGGCGCGAGCTATGTCGACACCGACCTGTCGAAAGACGAGTGCATGAGCTTCGCCGGCTATGACGATCTGTGCGGCGCCACCCTGGTGTTCAGCGCCAGCCAGACCTTCTGATGCGTAGCCACAAGGACAGAAGCATGACCGCCATGAAACTCCCCGCGCTACTCGCTGTTTGCCTGCTGATGCTGGCCGGCCAGGCCTCGGCCGAAGCCGTGGTGAACATCTACAACTGGAGCGACTATATCGCCGAAGACACCCTCGCCGAGTTCCAGCAGGCCAGTGGCATCAAACCGGTGTACGACGTGTTCGACTCCAACGAAACCCTGGAAGGCAAGCTGCTGGCCGGCAGCAGCGGCTATGACGTGGTGGTGCCGAGCAACCACTTCCTCAGTCGCCAGATCAAGGCGGGCGTGTTCCAGAAACTGGACAAGAGCCGGCTGCCGAACTGGAGCAACCTCGATCCGCAGTTGCTCGAACGTCTGCAAGTCAATGATCCGGGGAACCAATACGCCGTGCCCTACCTGTGGGGCACCAATGGCATCGGCTACAACGTCGCGAAGATCAAGCAGGTGCTGGGTATCGAGCGCATCGATTCGTGGGCGGTGCTGTTCGAGCCGGAAAATCTGGCGAAATTGAAGGTCTGTGGGGTGTCCTTTATGGACTCGGCCGACGAACTCTACCCGGCCATGCTCAATTACATGGGGCTGGACCCCGCCAGCACGCGGATCAAGGACTACAGAGATGCCGAGCGCAAGCTGCAGGCATTGCGCCCGCATATCACCTACTTCCATTCGTCGCGCTACATCTCCGATCTGGCCAACGGCAATATCTGCATCGCCTTCGGTTATTCGGGGGATGTGTTCCAGGCCATCAGCCGCGCCGAAGAGGCGGGCAACGGCATCGAGCTGGAGTATGTGGTGCCCCGCGAGGGCGGCAACCTCTGGTTCGACATGCTGACCATCCCGAGTGACGCGAAGAACGTCGAGCAGGCCCACGCCTTTATCGACTACCTGCTGCAGCCGCAGGTCATCGCTGAGGTCAGCGAGTATGTCGGCTACGCCAACGCCAATGTCCGGACGGATGCGCTCATGGACGAAGAAATCCGCTCGAATCCCTCGATCTACCCTTCCGCCGCCGTCCAGCAAAGGCTCTATGTCTCCTCTGAGCTGCCGCCTGAAATCATGCGCTGGACCACCCGCTCCTGGAGCAAGCTCAAGTCCGGGCGCTAATCCTCTGTCGGAGGCTTTATCAATGACACCATCTGCTTGAGGTACCTATGTCCGCTCGTAAGGCCGTATCGCCGCCGCGTCCGGCGTTAACAATTGGTCTCTGTTTTATCGTTGCGCTGATCGAGGGCTTCGATCTACAGGCCGCCGGCATAGCCGCGCCCCACATCGCCGCGGAATTTGGCCTGACAGCCGTGCAGCTCGGCTGGTTCTTCAGCGTCGGCTTGATCGGCCTGTTGCCGGGAGCCTTGTGCGGCGGCTGGCTGGCGGACCGCCTGGGGCGCAAGGAAGTGCTGATTGCGGCGGTATTGCTGTTCGGAATCTTCTCGCTGCTGACCGCGCAGGCCGGCAGCTATTCCACCCTGCTATTGGCGCGCCTGGCCACCGGCCTTGGCCTGGGCGCCGCCTTGCCGATTCTGATCGCCTTGTCGTCCGAGGTGGCCGATGCCGGCCTGAAAAGTACCGCTGTCAGCCTGACTTACTGTGGCGTGCCGCTGGGAGGCGCTTGTGCTGCCCTGGCGGGGGTGTTGGGCATCGGCGGCGACTGGCGGTTGATTTTCTATCTGGGAGGGATACTGCCGATCTTGATTGCCGGGCTCTTGGTCATGTTCTTGTCGGTAACGCCTGCCGTGCGCGGCGATGGTTCCGGCGGCCGTGGTTCGCCGGTCGCCGGGTTGTTCGCGCAAGGGCTGACGCCCCCGACATTGCTGGTCTGGGCGAGCAGCTTCTTCACCTTGGCGGTGCTTTACATGCTGCTGAACTGGTTGCCGTCATTGCTGGTCACCCTGGGTTACGACCCTGTTCAGGCGAGCTATGTGCAAATCCTGTTCAATCTCGGCGGTGCGGCCGGGTCGGTTCTGACGGGACGCTTGATGGACCGTGCCAGCCCCATTCTGGTGGTGCTCTGCACTTATCTGGGAATGCTGGTTGCCCTTGCCGCCATAGGCCTGGTGCAGCGCTATGACCTACTTTTGCTTGCGGGCGCCGCCGCCGGGTTCTGCGCCATTGGTGGCCAATTGGTGCTGTATGCCCTGGCCCCGATGCTTTACCCGGCGGCCATTCGCGCCACGGGGGTTGGTGCGACTGTGGCGGTAGGGCGTCTGGGCTCGATGGCGGGGCCGCTGGTGGCGGGGCAGATCCTGGCACTGGGATTGGGTAGCGGTGCTGTGCTGTTTGCCGCGGCCCCAGGCCTGCTGTTCTCCGCGGGAGCCGCCCTGGCGCTGATGCGTAGTCAGCGGCGCGGCATTGGCGCCGCGGCGGAAGAGGTCGGTGAAATCGTCAATGGCTAGGCGGGCGAGATGATGCTGCGTTATCCGCCGCATATGGTGGACAGCTTAGGGGCTGTACGGGGCGAGCATCTTGGCGCTGCCCGTGTTCTCGGCCGCAGCGACAGATAGGCCTGCTCCGCAGCGGCCGATAGTGGTAAAGTCGCGCGCAATTCTCGTGTGTTGCCAGCCGGTATGACTGGTGTGGTGAAGGCTTGAAGCCGGTGCGGTCAGAGCCGTACGCACGATTCTTGGGGCTCCGCCCAGAAATGAACTGGGATCACCCCTCACTTGCCGACGACCACGACTGGTGTCCGGCTTGGGTTTTGCTCTGCGACTCCTTCAGTTTTATATTCTGCTGCGCAGACCGACACCCAGGCCGCCCACCAGCGCGTCGCCCCTTTGAGATAGCCGTCCTCCATGCTTGGTTCCAACGACGACAAGAAGACCCCCGCCGCGGATCCCGCGTCCGCCGCCGAGAAACCAACCGAGAAGAAAGACCTGTTCGGTTGGTTGCGTAAAAAGCCGCAAGCGGGCAGCGCCGAGCCTGCGCCAACCGCACCGGCCACGCCCGTCGAGACGCCCGCCGTCGAGCCCAGCGCGCCTGCAACGGCGGCGCCCGAGGCCGCCGCGCCGCAAGCGCCCGCTGCCGTTACCCCCGAGCCGACGATTGCAGCGCCCGCACCCATTGAGCCTGCCGCCGAAGCCGCGCCGGCACCGCGGCCTTCGCGTTTTCGCATCAACGCCGGCAGCGAAGTGCTGCATGCGCATGTCGATCTGCCCGTGCAGCCCGAGCCGGTTGCGCCGGTGCCCGCAGAGCCGGTGCAGGCGTCGGTCGAGATCCCGGCCCAGCGCAACGATGAGTCTTTCGCGAGCTTTTTCGACCGCCTCAAGCAGGGTCTGTCGAAAACCAGCGCGAGCATCGGCGAAGGCATGGCCAGCTTGTTCCTCGGCAAGAAGGCCATCGACGACGATCTGCTCGAAGAGATCGAAACCCGGCTACTGACCGCCGACGTCGGCGTCGAGGCCACCAGTGCGATCATCCAGAGCCTGACGCAGAAGGTCGCGCGCAAGCAGCTGACCGACAGCGACGCCCTCTATAAAGCCCTGCAGGACGAACTGGCCGCGCTGCTCAAGCCGGTCGAACAGCCGCTGCGCATCGACTCGAGCAAGGAGCCCTATGTGATCCTGGTGGTCGGGGTCAACGGCGCCGGCAAGACCACCACCATCGGCAAGCTGGCCTCGCGCCTGCAGGCCGAGGGCAAGAAGGTCATGCTGGCCGCCGGCGACACCTTCCGCGCCGCGGCGGTGGAGCAGTTGCAGGTGTGGGGCGAGCGCAACCGCATCCCGGTGATCGCCCAGCACACCGGCGCCGACTCCGCGTCGGTGATTTTCGATGCGGTGCAAGCCGCCAAGGCGCGGGGCATCGACGTGCTGATCGCCGACACCGCCGGGCGTCTGCACACCAAAGACAACCTGATGGAAGAACTGAAGAAGGTGCGCCGGGTGATCGGCAAGCTGGACGACAGCGCACCCCACGAAGTGCTGCTGGTGCTGGATGCCGGCACCGGTCAGAACGCGATCAACCAGGCCAAGCAGTTCAACCAGACGGTGAACTTGACCGGCCTGGCCTTGACCAAGCTGGATGGCACCGCCAAGGGCGGGGTGATCTTCGCCCTGGCCAAGCAGTTCGCCCTGCCGATCCGCTATATCGGGGTTGGCGAAGGTATCGACGATCTGCGAACCTTCGAGGCCGAAGCCTTTGTCCAGGCGCTCTTCCAGTCCCGGGAGTCGTAATGATCAAGTTCGAGCAGGTCGGTAAGCGCTACCCCAACGGGCACGTCGGGCTGCACGAATTGAGTTTCCGCGTGCGTCGCGGCGAGTTCCTGTTCGTCACCGGCCATTCCGGTGCGGGCAAAAGCACGCTGCTGCGCCTGCTGCTGGCGATGGAACGGCCGACCAGCGGCAAGCTGCTGCTGGCCGGGCAGGACCTGGGGCAGATCACCAATGCGCAGATCCCCTTCCTGCGTCGGCAGATCGGCGTGGTGTTCCAGAACCACCAGCTGCTTTTCGACCGCAGCGTGTATGACAACGTCGCCCTGCCATTGCAGATCCTCGGCCTGTCCAAGGCTGAAATCGGCAAGCGCGTTGGCGCCGCCCTGGAACGGGTATCGCTGGCCGATAAAGCCGAGCAATTCCCCAGCGAACTGTCCACCGGCCAGCAGCAGCGCGTCGGCATCGCCCGCGCGGTGGTGCATCGCCCGGCGCTCCTGCTCGCCGACGAACCGACCGGCAACCTCGACCCGCGTCTGGCGGCGGAGATCATGGGGGTGTTCGAGGACATCAATCGCCTCGGCACCAGCGTGCTGATCGCCAGCCACGACCTGGCGCTGATCGCGCGCATGCGCCACCGCATGCTGACCTTGCAACGCGGCCGCCTGATCGGCGACGGGGAGGCCGTCTGATGAGCGCCACTCGCATGCCGCCGCCGCAGCCCGCGCAACGGGTCGGCGCCACCCCGAAAAAATCCGCGCCGCAGGGCTCGGGCGACGAACAGGATTTTCGCAGCCAGCTGCATGCCTGGCTGGAAAGCCACAGGGCCAGCTTGGTCGACAGCTTGCGCCGGCTCGGTAAACAGCCGATCGGCAGCTTCTTCACCTGCCTGGTGATGGCTGTGGCCCTGAGCCTGCCGATGGGCTTGGCGCTGCTGCTGGATAACGTCGAGCGACTGGGCGGTACCTGGCAGCGCGCCGCGCAGATCTCGTTGTTCCTGCAGATCGACGCCAGCGAGGCCGAAGGCCAGGCGCTGCGCGAACGGATCGCCGAAATGGACGATGTCGCCGAGGCCGAATGGATCAGCCGCGAACAGGCGCTGGACGAGTTTCAACAGCAATCCGGCCTGGGTGAAGCGCTCAAGGAGCTGCCGGATAACCCGCTGCCGGGCGTCGTGCTGGTGACCCCGCACGAAATCGACAAGGCCACCCTGGAAGCCTTGCGCCTGCGTCTGGCGGAACTGCCCAAGGTGCAACAGGCGCAGCTCGATCTGCTCTGGGTCGAGCGCCTGACCGCGATTCTCAAGCTCGGCGAACGCTTCGTTTTTGGTCTGACCTTGCTTTTGGTCATGGCGCTGTTGCTGGTGATCGGCAACACCATTCGCCTGCATATCGAAAACCGCCGCACCGAGATCGAAGTGATCAAGCTGGTGGGCGGCACCGACAGCTATGTGCGCCGGCCCTTCCTTTATATGGGCGCGCTCTATGGCTTGGGTGCCGGGGTGCTGGCCTGGCTGGTGCTGGCCTACGGGCTGAACTGGCTGAACGATGCGGTGGTGGGGTTGGCCGGCCTCTACGGCAGCGACTTCGCCCTGGCCGGCGTGCCGGTCGACGACGGCCTGTCCCTGGTGCTCGGCGCCGTGCTGCTCGGCTATATCGGTGCCTGGCTGGCGGTGGCGCGGCACCTGAGCGAATTGTCGCCGAGGTAGCGCGAAGCCGCGCAGCGACGACACCCCTGATGTCCTTCTCCCCCTCCGGGAGAAGGTGACGCATAGCGCCGAATCGGGGTGGATCGCTTGTATCAGTTGGTAACTTATTGTTTTGATTGATATTGACTATATGTAAGGGAACTTGTATAGACGTTCCTAGTCGTATTGCTCAGTGCTAAACTGCTGCACGTTTTTTGTGAGTCGGAGGATTCATATGTCCACTTCTTTGCAACCTGTTCATGCCCTAGTCCCAGGCGCCAACCTGGAGGCCTACGTGCATGCGGTCAACAGCATCCCGCTGCTGACCCCCGAGCAGGAGCGCGAACTGGCCGAAAGTCTCTACTACAACCAAAACCTCGAGGCCGCTCGGCAGATGGTGCTCGCGCACCTGCGTTTCGTCGTGCATATCGCGCGCAGTTATTCCGGTTATGGCCTGGCCCAGGCTGACCTGATCCAGGAAGGCAACGTTGGCCTGATGAAAGCGGTCAAGCGTTTCAACCCGGAAATGGGTGTGCGTCTGGTGTCGTTCGCCGTGCATTGGATCCGTGCGGAAATTCACGAGTTCATCCTGCGCAACTGGCGCATCGTCAAGGTCGCCACCACCAAGGCGCAGCGCAAGCTGTTCTTCAATCTGCGCAGCCAGAAGAAGCGTCTGGCCTGGTTGAACAACGAGGAGGTGCACGCCGTGGCGGAAAGCCTGGGCGTGGAGCCGCGCGAAGTGCGCGAAATGGAAAGCCGCTTGACCGGTCACGATATGGCCTTCGATCCGGCCGCCGATGCCGACGACGAAAGCGCCTTCCAGTCCCCCGCGCAGTACCTTGAAGACAATCGTTACGATCCGGCCCGGCAATTGGAAGATTCGGACTGGAGCGACAGCTCCACCGCCAATCTGCATGAAGCGTTGGAAGGGCTGGACGAGCGTAGCCGCGACATTCTTTACCAGCGCTGGCTGGCCGAGGAGAAAGCCACGCTGCATGAGCTGGCTGCCAAATACGACGTTTCCGCCGAGCGCATCCGGCAGTTGGAAAAGAACGCCATGAACAAGCTCAAAGGCTCGATCGCCGCCTGAGGGTAAAGACCTGAAGAAGCCGCACCCGGGTGCGGCTTTTTTCTGCCTGGGAAAATTTTATGAAAATGCCGCCGCTGCGTCTCCAGCATTGGCTGATCTTCGCCGCTGTCGCGCTGCTGTTCTTCGCCTGGGGCGTTTGGTTGATGCGCGCCATGGGGCCGGCCGAGCCCTGGCCCTGGTTCGGCGAATTGCGCACCGAAGTGCTGACGCCGCTGGCGGACGACCGCCTGAGCCTGGGGCAGCTGAGTGCGCGAGTCGAGGGCGAGCTGTGGTTGCAGCCAAATCCTGACGGGCTGCGCCTGTTGTTTCGCGGCGCCTGGCCGGTCGCCGATGGCGAGCCCTGGCCGCTGGAGGCCGAGTTGGCCCTCGGCCAAGCCGAACGCCAGAGCCTCGCGACTGTGTTCGGCGCAGCCGGGCAGAACGCCGAACAGCCGCTCGGCGAGCAGATGTTGGCGCAGTTGGGGCGACACAAAGTGATCAGCCTGAGCCTGCGTCCCGAGCAGGACGCCGCGCCTGCCGAGCGCCTGGCCAGTAGCATCGGCCAGCCGCGTTTGCGCCTGGAATTGGCGGAGGGCCAGGCCTGGGTTTATCCCGAACTGGGGCTGACCGCGCATCTGCAAGACGAGCAGTTGCGCTTGCTGCATGCGGTGCCGCGCGAGGCGCTTAACCGCTAATCGTTAGTAGGCCGTTGAAAAAAACGTAGGTAGTTTTTCAACGGCTTGTTAGGCGTTATAGCCAGGCCGGCCACCAATCCGGGCGGTTTGGTTGCAGGCGGTCGAGGTAGTGGCTGCCGCCCAATTGCCACATCTGCTGGCGGATTTCGGCGGCGCGGCGGTTGACGTAGGCACTCGGCCGGCCGGCGCTTCTGGCCCGCGGGTTGGGCAGCACGGCGGCCAGCAGGCTGGCCTGCTGACGCGACAGATAGGGTGCGCCAATCCCGAAATGCTTCTGCGCGGCGGCCTCGGCACCGAACACTCCGTCGCCCCATTCCACGCTGTTGAGGTAAACCTCGAGAATCCGCTGCTTGGGCCAGAGCAGTTCGATCAATGCGGTGAACCAGGTTTCCAGCCCTTTGCGCAACCAGCTGCGGTCGGACCAGAGGAACAGATTCTTCGCCAGCTGCTGGCTGATGGTGCTGGCGCCGCGTAGCGAGCCGCCCCGCCGATTGTGCTCCAGCGCCGCGCGGATGGCCTCGCCGTCGAAGCCCCAGTGCTTATCGAAGCGCTGATCTTCGGCGGCGATGACCGCGATCTTCAGGTTGTCCGGCAATTCTTTCCAAGGTCGCCAGCTGCGGCGCAGGTCGATAGGCTGTTCGTCGAGCCAGGACTCGATCTTGCGTTCGACCATCATCGCGGTCAGCGGGGGCGGTGCCCAGCGCAACAGCAGCACCAATAATGCCGAGCCGGCCATCGACCAGAGCAGGATCTTCAACAGGCGGTGGAACAGGGAACGGAGCATGCGGGCTTGGCCGGTACGGGTTTGCGCGCCATTATAGCCGGCACTTGATGGCTCTCTGGAGTGAAGCATGGCGCGTCTTTGGTTGTTGCTGTCCGCTTTTGCCGGTTTTACCGGGGTCGCCCTGGGAGCGTTCGCCGCCCATGGCCTGAAAAGCAAGTTATCGGCGGATTATCTCGCGGTATTTCAGACCGGCACCCACTACCAATTGATCCATGCCCTGGCCTTGTTCGGCGTCGGCCTGTTGGCGCTGCACGCGCCCGGGCGCCTGGTGAATCTGGCCGGCGGCCTGTTCGCCCTGGGTATCCTGCTGTTCTCCGGGAGTCTGTATCTGCTGACTCTCAGCGGCGTGTCCAAGTTGGGCATCGTGACCCCCTTCGGTGGTCTGGCCTTTCTCGGCGGCTGGTTGTGCTTGGGGTTGGCCGCCTGGCGTCTGGCCTGATCGGCTGACCCGGAAGTCAAGTTACAGGACGAACGGCGTCCTTTGGTCTTGGTCATCGTCGGTGATCGGGCTAGAATGCCCGCCCTTTCCCACGTTGTGGCCGCGCCGTCATGCAGATTCAATTAAACGGTGAAGCATTCGAGCTGCCCGACGGCCAGACCGTCGCCGACCTGATCGTCCGTCTGGAGCTGACGGGCCGTCGCCTGGCTGTCGAGCTCAACCTCGATATAGTGCCGCGCAGCCAACATGCCAGCACCGCCCTTCGCGAGGGTGACCGGGTCGAAGTGGTACACGCCATCGGTGGCGGTTGAAGCCCGTTGCCCGCACCGCCCGCAGCCCATGTCATGAGGATATTCCGATGAGCCAAGTCCGCAGCGATAAACCTTTCACCCTGGCCGGCCGTACTTATAAGTCGCGCCTGCTGGTGGGCACCGGCAAGTACAAGGACCTCGAGGAAACCCGTGCGGCTATCGAAGCCTCGGGCGCCGAGATCGTCACTGTGGCGGTGCGCCGCACCAACATCGGCCAGAACCCGGATGAGCCAAACCTGCTCGACGTGATTTCGCCCGAGCGCTACACCATTCTGCCCAACACCGCCGGTTGCTACGACGCGGTCGAGGCGGTGCGCACCTGCCGCCTGGCCCGCGAGCTGCTCGACGGCCACAAACTGGTCAAGCTGGAAGTGCTGGCCGACCAGAAGACCCTGTTCCCCAATGTGATCGAAACCCTCAAGGCCGCCGAAGTGCTGGTCAAGGACGGTTTCGACGTGATGGTGTACACCAGCGACGACCCGATCATTGCCCGCGAACTGGCGGCAATGGGCTGCATCGCGGTAATGCCGCTGGCCGGCTTGATCGGCACGGGCCTCGGCATCTGCAACCCCTACAACCTGCGCATCATTCTCGAAGAAGCGACGGTGCCGGTATTGGTCGATGCCGGTGTCGGCACCGCCTCCGATGCGACCATCGCCATGGAGCTGGGCTGCGAAGCGGTGCTGATGAACAGCGCCATCGCCCACGCGCAGAACCCGGTATTGATGGCCGAGGCGATGAAATATGCGATCGAGGCCGGCCGTTTGGCTTATCTCGCCGGACGCATGCCGAAAAAACTCTATGCCAGCGCCTCGTCGCCGCTGGATGGCCTGATCAAGTAACGAGCAAAACATGAGCGATTCGCAACAGACCCCGGCAGCGGCCGAGAAAACCCCCAAGCATCGCGAAATCAAGAGCTTCGTAATGCGCGCCGGGCGTATGACCGAAGGCCAGCAGCGCGGCCTCGATCATGGCTGGGCGAAGTTCGGTCTGGAGCTGGAAGCCGGTGCCCCGAATTTCGATGCGGTATTCGGCCGTAGCGCGCCGCGCACCTTCGAGATCGGTTTCGGCATGGGCCATTCCCTGCTGGAAATGGCCGCCGCTGCGCCGGATCAGGACTTTATCGGCGTTGAGGTGCACCGGCCGGGCGTCGGCGCGCTGCTCAACGGCTTGATGACGCAGAACCTGAACAACGTGCGGGTATATAGCTGCGATGCGCTGGAAGTGCTGCGCCAGTGCGTGGCCGATGCCAGTCTTGACCGTCTGTTGCTGTTTTTCCCCGACCCATGGCACAAGTCGCGTCACCATAAGCGGCGTATCGTCCAGCCCGCCTTCGCCGAACTGGTGCGGCAGAAGCTGAAGGTCGGCGGCGTGCTGCACATGGCCACCGACTGGGAAGCCTATGCCGAGCATATGCTCGAGGTTATGAACGTCGCGCCTGGCTACAGCAACCTAGCTGCCGACGGCCGTTGCGTGGCGCGCCCGGCGGAGCGGCCGACGACCAAGTTCGAACGGCGTGGCGAGCGCCTCGGTCATGGTGTCTGGGATTTGAAATTTCAGCGCATCGATTGACCGTTCCAGGCACCTATCCAGTTTCAACGCTACAGTAAAAATACGGCAGCAAGGACGATTGCCCAAGACCGGGATAACCCGGCGCCAGGACGGCTCCTCACCGCGGTACTCATAGGGCGCGACCACCGGTCCCGTCACATAATTAGCGGCGTAGTCTGTGCGCCGTGAGGAGACGACTGTGTTGAAAATATTCCCATGTCTACTATTAGCCGGCCTGGCAATGCAGGTGCAGGCCAAAGTCGATAGCACCCAGGCGGGCCGTCTCGGCCAGGATCTGACGCCGCTGGGCGGCGAGCGCGCGGGTAACGTCGCCGGCACGATCCCGAGCTGGGAAGGCGGCCTGGCGCAGCCGCCGGCCAATTACCAGCCAGGCATGCACCACCCCGATCCCTATGCCGGTGATAAGCCGCTGTACCGGGTCGATAGCCAGAATCTGGCGCAATACCAGGGGCAATTGCCTGCTGGCTTGAAAGCCCTGCTGGAGAAGAACCCTGGCTACTTCATGCAGGTGTACCAGACCCGCCGTAGCGCCGCCGCCCCGCAGCGCATCTATGACGCCACCCGTTTCAATGCGCAAAACGCCGAGCTGATTTCCAACGGCAACGGTGTCGACGGGGTTGCCGCCGGTATTCCCTTCCCGCTGCCGCAGAACGGTCAGGAAGTCATCTGGAACCACATCATGCGCTACCGCGGCGACCAGATCAGCTTCGTCAGCAACCTGGCGGCAGTGCTCTCCAGCGGCGCTTTCAATCTGCTCAAGCAGGAGCGCGACGCCTATTTCCTCTACGGCCGCGAAGGGGTGAGCCCGAAGGATCTGGACAACACCCTGTTCTATTACCGCAACAAGGTGGTCGCGCCGGCCAAGCTCGCGGGCTCGGCGCTGGTGGTGCAGGAAACCATCGACCAGGTGCTGGCGATCCGCAAGGCCTGGCGCTTCAACCGTGGCGAGCGCCGGGTGCGCCGCCTGCCGTCGCTGGCGTACGACGCCTTGCAGCCGGATACCAGCGGTATGGCCATCGCCGACCAGGTCGACACCTACAACGGCGCGCCGGATCGCTACGAGTGGACGCTGATCGGCAAGCAGGAAATGCTGGTGCCCTACAACAGCTACGCGGTGCACCAGAAGGGCATCCCTTACGACACCATCCTGCAGGAGAAAACCCTCAACCCGCAGCTGCTGCGTTACGAGCTGCACCGGGTCTGGGTGGTCGAGGCCGACCTGCGTAAAGGTCACAGCCATATCTATGGTAAGCGCCGCTTCTACCTCGACGAGGACAGCTGGCAGATCCTCGCGGTCGACCTCTACAACAAGGATCGCGAGCTGAGCGGGCTGCAGGAAAGCCACCCGATCAGTTATTACGAAGTGCCGATGTTCGGCAGCACCCTGGAGACCATCTACGACTTCAAGGGCAGCCGCTACTTCGTCGACGGTCTGGATAACAACGAGCCGATGTACGACTTCAACGCCAAACTCAGTCCGCGCGATTTCACCCCGCAAGCCCTGCGTATCAATAACTGAGTCGTCGCCACGCATCATGAAAGCCGCCCCATTCGGGCGGCTTTTTTGTTTCCGCATGCTCGATGGCATTGAATTTCATAATATGTATATACAATTGATTGACATTAAACATCCGAGATTGCGGGCTTTATGAATATCCGGCTCTAAGACTGAATGAAATGAGCGCTTGACGATTCCTGGTTCGCTTTATAATGTATATACAAATGCATCTGTAAAGGTCCGTTTCGATGCCGCTGGTCCCTGAAAAAAGCCTGCTATGGCGCGCCGTCACGCTGTTCGACGGTCTGCAAACGTTGCCGCAACCCATGGCGGTGATGGTCGCGGATGGGCGCGTCAGCCTGATGGTGCCGATGGACGACTTCGACGAGGCGTTGGCCATCGGTGCCGTCGAGGCGGGCAGCGGCGGGGTGATGACCCCGGGCTTGATCGACTGCCACACTCACTTGGTCTACGCCGGTGAGCGCGCCGGGGAATTCGAGCAGCGTCTGGAAGGTGTCGCTTACGCCGAGATCGCCAAGGCCGGCGGCGGTATCCTCAGCAGCGTGCGCGCCACTCGCGCGGCCAGCGAGGAACAATTGCTGGCGCAGAGTCTGCCGCGCTTGCAGGCGCTGTTGGCCGACGGCGTGACCAGCGTGGAAATCAAATCCGGTTATGGCCTGAGCGTTGCGGACGAACTGAAAATGCTGCGGGTCGCCCGCCGCCTCGGCGAGCTGCTGCCGGTGCGGGTCATTACTACGCTGCTGGCGGCCCATGCCTTGCCGGCGGAGTTCGCCGACGACAGCGACGGCTATATCGAGCTGGTATGTAACGAGATCATCCCGGCTGCCGCGGCCGAAGGCCTGGCCGACGCGGTGGACGTGTTCTGCGAACACATCGGCTTCAGCCCGGCGCAATGCGAGCGGGTGTTCCAGGCCGCCCAGGCCCATGGCCTGCCGATCAAGGCTCACGCCGAGCAACTCTCCAACCAGGGTGCAAGTGCCCTCGCGGCGCGCTACCGCGGCTTGTCGGCCGACCATATCGAGTTTCTCGACGAGGCTGGCGTGCAAGCCATGGCGGCGGTCGGTACGGTCGCCACCCTGTTGCCCGGGGCCTTTCATACCCTGCGCGAAACGCAGTTGCCGCCAATCGCATTGCTGCGCCAATACGGCGTGCCCATGGCCGTGGCCAGCGACGCCAACCCCGGCACCGCACCTATTTGTTTCCCGACCCTGAACCTGAACCTGGCTTGCACGCTGTTCCGCCTGACCCCGCGCGAGGCCCTGGCCGGGATGACCGCCCATGCCGCGCAGGCCCTGGGCGCGCCCGCGTTGGGTCGCATTGCCGTCGGTGCCCCGGCCGATCTGTGCCTGTGGGATGTCAGTCAGCCGGCCGAACTGGCCTATGCGATTCAGCCTGGGCGCCTGCGCCAGCGCGTCTTCCAGGGCGTCATCAGCTACGACAAAGAGGCCGTTCGCCATGCGCACTGATCGTCATTCGATGGACCTCTGGCAGGGCCGTATCGACCCCGAAGCCGACAGCGCTCGCTGGCACCAGCGCATTCAGCCACTCGCCGACGACAGCACGCCTGGGGTGGCGCTGCTCGGCTTCGCCAGCGACGAAGGAGTGCGCCGCAATCATGGGCGCGTCGGCGCCGTGGGCGGCCCGTTGGCGATACGCAAGGCGCTGGCCAACCTGGCCTGGCACCGCAGCGGGCCGGCCTACGATGGCGGTGACGTGCTTTGCGCCGATGGCGATCTGGAAGGCGCTCAGGCGCGTCTGGGACGCAACGTCTGCGCGCTGCTGGATGCCGGGCACCTGCCGATCGTCCTCGGCGGCGGCCATGAGGTGGCGTTCGGCAGCTGGCAGGGTATCGCCGAGCACCTGGCTGGCGGCGTACCCCGGATGGCCGCCCCGCGCATTGGCATTATCAATTTCGATGCGCATTTCGACCTGCGCGACCCGACTCATATCCATTCCTCCGGCACGCCTTTCGCGCAGATCGCCGAGCAATGCGCCGCGCGCGGCTGGCCCTTCGCCTATGCCTGCCTGGGCGTCAGCCGCGCGAGCAATACCCGCGCCTTGTTCCAGCGTGCCCGCGAACTGGGCGTGCTGGTGCGCGAGGACCGGGACATAAGCGAAAGCCGCCTGCCCGAGTTGATGGCCGAGTTGCAGGCGTTTATCGCCGGCTGCGATGCGATCTACCTGACCATCGATATCGACGTGCTGCCCGCCTGCGAAGCGCCGGGTGTCAGCGCGCCGGCCGCCCGCGGCGTGCCCCTGGCGCTGCTCGAACCCCTGCTCGAAAGCGTACGCGACAGCGGCAAGCTGCGCCTCGCCGACCTCGCTGAACTCAACCCCGAGCACGACATCGACAGCCGCACCGCGCGGGTCGCCGCCCGTTTGATCCATTTGCTCACCCTGAATCACTGAGCCCGAACCTTATCCCGAACAAGACGGAGGAGCCCGTTATGAGCCGTTTCCGCGACACCGAAATCCGCGCCGCCCGCGGTACCACGCTGACCGCCAAGAGCTGGCTGACCGAAGCGCCGCTGCGCATGCTGATGAACAACCTCGACCCGGAAGTGGCCGAGAACCCCAAGGAGCTGGTGGTCTACGGCGGCATCGGCCGCGCCGCGCGCAACTGGGAATGCTTCGACAAGATCGTCGAGGTGCTGACCCGCCTGGAAGACAACCAGACCCTGCTGATCCAGTCCGGCAAGCCGGTGGGCGTGTTCGAGACCCACAAGGACGCGCCGCGCGTGCTGCTGGCCAACTCCAACCTGGTGCCGCACTGGGCCACCTGGGAGCACTTCAACGAACTGGATGCCAAGGGCCTGGCCATGTACGGCCAGATGACTGCAGGCTCCTGGATCTATATCGGCAGCCAGGGCATCGTCCAGGGCACCTATGAAACCTTCGTCGAGGCCGGTCGCCAGCACTATGGCGGCAGCCTCAAGGGCCGCTGGGTATTGACCGCGGGCCTCGGCGGCATGGGCGGCGCGCAGCCGCTGGCGGCGACCCTGGCCGGCGCCTGCTCGCTGAATATCGAGTGTCAGCAGAGCCGTATCGATTTCCGCCTGAAGACCCGTTATGTCGACGAGCAGGCCACGAATCTGGACGACGCCCTGGCGCGCATCGACAAGTACACCGGTGAAGGCAAGGCCATCTCCATCGCCCTCTGCGGCAACGCCGCCGAGATACTCCCGGAGCTGGTCCGTCGCGGCGTGCGCCCGGATATGGTCACCGACCAGACCAGCGCCCACGATCCGCGCCATGGCTACCTGCCGGCCGGTTGGAGCTGGGACGAGTACGTCGCCCGCGGCAAGACCGAGGAGGCCGTGGTGGTCAAGGCCGCCAAGCAATCCATGGCCGTGCATGTGCGCGCCATGCTGGCCTTCCAGCAGATGGGCGTGCCGACTTTCGACTACGGCAACAACATCCGCCAGATGGCGCTGGAAGAGGGCGTCGACAATGCCTTCGACTTCCCCGGCTTCGTCCCGGCCTATATCCGCCCGCTGTTCTGCCAGGGTATTGGCCCGTTCCGCTGGGTGGCGCTGTCCGGCGACCCCGAGGACATCTACAAGACCGACGCCAAGGTCAAGGAGCTGATCCCCGACGACGTCCACCTGCACAACTGGTTGGACATGGCCCGCGAGCGCATCAGCTTCCAGGGCCTGCCGGCGCGCATCTGCTGGGTCGGCCTGAAGGACCGTGCGCGTCTGGCCCAGGCGTTCAACGACATGGTCGCCAGCGGCGAGCTGAAGGCGCCGATCGTGATCGGCCGCGACCACCTGGACTCGGGCTCGGTGGCCAGCCCCAACCGCGAGACCGAATCGATGCAGGATGGCTCCGATGCAGTGTCCGACTGGCCGCTGCTCAACGCCCTGCTGAATACCGCGGGCGGCGCCACCTGGGTCTCGTTGCACCACGGCGGCGGCGTCGGCATGGGCTATTCGCAGCATTCCGGGGTGGTCATAGTGGCCGACGGCACGCCGGAAGCCCGCGCCCGTCTCGGCCGTGTGCTGCGCAACGACCCCGGTACCGGGGTGATGCGTCACGCCGATGCCGGTTATGAAATTGCCACCGAGTGCGCCCGCGAGCAGGGCCTCGATTTGCCGATGATCGCTGCGACCCAAGGAGTCCAAGCATGAGCCCGTTCACCCTGACCCCCGGCCAACTGAGCCTGAGCCAACTGCGCGCCGCCTACCAGAGCCCGCTGCAGCTGCGCCTGGACCACAGCGCCCACGCCGCTATCGAGGCCAGCGTCGCCTGCGTCGACGCAATCGTCGCCGAGGGCCGCACCGCCTACGGCATCAACACCGGCTTCGGCCTGCTGGCCTCGACCCGCATCGCCAGCGAGGACCTGGAAAAACTGCAGCGCTCGCTGGTTCTGTCGCACGCCGCCGGCATCGGCGAGCCGCTGGACGACGCCATGGTGCGGCTGATCATGCTGCTCAAGGTCAACAGCCTGGCGCGCGGCTTCTCCGGCATCCGCCTGAAGGTGATCGAGGCGCTGATCGCCTTGATCAACGCCGAGGTCTATCCGCACATTCCCTTGAAAGGCTCAGTGGGTGCCTCCGGCGACCTGGCGCCGCTGGCGCATATGTCGCTGCTGCTGCTCGGTGAAAGCCAGGCGCGTCATAAAGGCCAATGGCTGCCGGCCAGCGAGGCGCTGGCGATCGCCGGCCTGGAACCGATGACCCTGGCCGCCAAAGAGGGTCTGGCGCTGCTCAACGGTACCCAGGTGTCGACCGCCTACGCGCTGCGCGGCTTGTTCGAGGCCGAGGACCTGTTCGCCGCCGCCACGGTCTGCGGCGGCCTGACCGTCGAAGCCGCACTGGGCTCGCGGGCGCCGTTCGATGCGCGCATCCATGCCGCCCGTGGCCAGCGCGGGCAGATCGATGCCGCGAGCATCTATCGCCATCTGCTCGGCGACAGCAGCGAAGTCGGCCGTTCCCATGAAGCCTGCGACAAGGTGCAGGATCCCTACTCGCTGCGTTGCCAGCCGCAGGTCATGGGCGCCTGCCTGACCCAGCTGCGCCAGGCCGCCGAGGTGCTGGCGGTGGAAGCCAACGCGGTGTCCGACAACCCGCTGGTGTTCGCCGCCGAGGGCGATGTGATTTCCGGCGGCAACTTCCACGCCGAGCCGGTGGCCATGGCCGCCGACAATATCGCCCTGGCCATCGCCGAAATCGGCGCGCTGAGCGAACGACGCACTTCGCTGATGATGGACAAGCACATGTCGCAGTTGCCGCCGTTTCTGGTGGCCAACGGCGGGGTCAACTCCGGTTTCATGATCGCCCAGGTCACCGCCGCCGCATTGGCCAGCGAGAACAAGGCCCTGGCCCACCCGCACAGCGTCGACAGCCTGCCGACTTCGGCGAACCAGGAAGACCACGTGTCCATGGCCCCGGCCGCCGGCAAACGCCTGTGGGAAATGGCCGCCAACACCCGTGGCGTGCTGGCCATCGAATGGCTCGGCGCCTGCCAGGGCCTGGATTTCCGCGAGGGGCTGAAAAGCTCGCCGCTGCTCGAACAGGCGCGCCAGGCGCTGCGGGCCAAGGTGCCGTACTACGTCGAGGACCGCTTCTTCGCCCCGGATATCGCTGCGGCCAATGAGCTGCTGGCCGGCCGAGTGCTGAACCCGTTACTCCCAAGCGGAATGCTGCCGTCGCTGGGCTAGGCCGTGTTGTAGGGTGGACAACGCGAAGCTTGTCCACCGGCTCAGGGTGTTGCAACGGTGGGCAAGCAAAGCGTTGCCCACCCTACGTTGGGGCTGATTGACGCGCTATCATCCGCGCATCGGGCGTAACCCAAGGAGCCGCTGTGACCAGTACTACCCCGCGCTACAAGGCGATCGAAGAGTTCCTTCTGGAGCGCATCCGCAGCGGCGTCTTTCCGGTCAATCATCAGATCCCCGCCGAGGAGCAACTGGCGAGGGATTTCGGCGTCAGCCGGATGACCGCGAACAAGGCGATCCGCGATCTGGTGCAGAAGGGTTACCTGATCCGCCAGGCCGGGCTCGGCACCTTCGTCACCGACCGCAAGGCCGAATCCTCGCTGCATGAAGTGCTGAACATCGCCGCCGAAGTCCGTGGGCGCGGCAACGATTACAGCAACCTGATTCTGCGTTGCGAGGCGATCGAGGCGGACGACGAAGTCGCCCTGCGCCTCGGCGTACGCGTCGGTACGCCGACCTTTCACAGCATCTTGGTGCACCGCGAGAACGGCCTGCCGATCCAGCTCGAGGATCGCTACGTTAACCCGCGCTGGGTGCCGAACTACCTGGAAACCGACTTCGCCCGACACACGCCGAACGAAGTGCTGGTCGCCGCCTGCCCGATTTCCGATGTCGAGCACGTGGTCGAGGCCGTGCTGGTCGACCGGCAAACCGCCGAGTGGCTGGCCATGGACCCCGCCACCCCCTGCCTGAGCATGATCCGCCGCACCTGGTCGGACGATCACCTGGTCAGCTATGCGCGGCTGATCCATCCCGGCGATCGCTACAAACTGCGCTCGGCGCTACAGCGCAGATAACAGCGCTCGCCTTGGGGGCGGGCAGGTTCGCAGCAAGCCGTAGCCAGAATGCAAGCCAGGAATGATTTATCTGCTCCGGATTTCCCCGGATTTCATCCGGGCTACAGGGCGGCGCGTCTTTAGCCAGGTAGGGTGGATGACGCTTTTTTCATCCACCATCGTGGTTGGTGGATGAGCGACCCTCGCTAGTTGCGATCCGCCAACACGCCGATCAGGAAGAACACCAGCAACAGCACCGGCGCCAGGGTGTAGTTGTTGAAGTGGCCGAGGCCCTGGGCCAGCCAGGGGGTGAGGAAGACCATCGCCAGGCCGTAGCCGACCGCGCAGACCAGCACGAAAATCAGGGTGCGGAAGAAGAAGTTCAGCCCGCTGATCGAGCGTTGCACCCAGGCATTGATGCCGGGGCCGAAGAGTACGAACAACGTGGCCATGATCGCCAGGGAGATGTCGTACAGGTGACTGCGGCTCCAGCGTGACAGGGTGGCGATCAGGTCGAGTAGCAAATCCATCCGATTTCCTTAGTCTTCGATGCGCAAGGCGGTTTCAGGGCAGAAAGTGTTGCAGCAGGTCGTTGAGAAACAACTGGCCTTCGCGGGTCGCGCTCAGGCGCGCCGGGTCGCTGTGCATCAGCCCACGCGCTTGCGCTTCTTCGCGCGCCGCGGCGAGCAGGGTTTGGGGCAGGCCGGTGCGTTGGCTGAATAGTTCGCTGGCGACGCCGTCGGTGAGGCGCAATACGTTCATCAGGAACTCGAACGGCAGCTCGTCCGCGCTCAGCACGCGTTCACCGGCGCTGAAACGCTTGCCGCTGTCCAGATAGTCCTTGGGCAGGCGGGTTTTCCAGGCGCGCTGGATCTTGCCATCTGGGGCGCTCAGTTTGGCGTGGGCGCCGGCGCCGATGCCAAGAAAATCGCCGAAGCTCCAGTAGTTGAGGTTGTGCCGCGCCGCCTTGCCGGCCTGGGCATAGGCCGAGACCTCGTACTGCGCGTAGCCGTGCTCGGCGAGCAACGCCTGACCGGCTTCCTGGATATCCCAGAGGATATCGTCCTCGGGCATCACTGGCGGTTGATTCCAGAACACCGTGTTCGGCTCGACGGTCAGCTGGTACCAGGACAGGTGCGTCGGCTGCTGGGCGATGGCGGTGCGCAGGTCGCTCAGGGCGTCCTCAATCGACTGGTCCGGCAGGCCGTGCATCAGGTCCAGGTTGAAATTGTCGAAGCCGGCGGCGCGGGCCATATCCGCGGCGCGCACCGCCTCGTCGCCATCGTGAATGCGCCCCAGGGCCTTGAGCTTTTGCGACTGGAAGCTCTGCACGCCGATCGACAGGCGATTGATGCCGAGTGCGCGGTAGTCACGGAACTTGGCTTGCTCGAAGGTGCCGGGGTTGGCTTCCAGGGTGATTTCGATGTCAGCGGCGAACGGGATGCGCCGTTCGACGCCTTGCAGCAGGCGCCCGATGGCATTGGCGGAAAACAGGCTGGGCGTGCCGCCGCCGAAGAAGATCGAGGTCAGCGGCCGCTGGTACACCCGCGGCAAATCCTCATCGAGGTCGGCGAGCAGGGCGTCGACGTATTCTTCTTCCGGCAGCGTTGGCCCGGCGGCGTGGGAGTTGAAGTCGCAATAGGGGCACTTCTTCACGCACCAGGGGATATGCACGTAGAGCGCCAGAGGCGGCAGCTCGAAGCCAGAAGCGGCAAGCTGCAAGTTGCTTCCGCTGTTGCTTGAAGCTTGCGGCTTGGCGCTTGAGGCTTTGCTCATAGCCCCAGCCGCTGCTTGAGCAGGGCCATGGCCCGGGCGCGGTGGCTGAGCTGATTTTTATCGGCGGAGGCCATTTCGGCGCTGGAACATCCGCGTTCGGCCACCCAGAACAGTGGGTCGTAGCCGAAGCCGTTTTCGCCCTGCGCCGCATGCAGGATACGCCCGTGCCAGAGCCCTTCGCAGACGATCGGCAGCGGGTCTTCGGCATGTCGCACCAAGGCCAGGCAGCAAACGAACTGGGCGCCGCGCTCGGCATCCGGCACGCCTTGCAACGCTTCGAGCAGTTTGGCGTTGTTCGCCGCATCGCCCTGGCCGTCGGCATAACGCGCCGAATAGATGCCCGGTGCGCCGCCGAGTGCGTCCACCGCCAGGCCGGAGTCGTCGGCCAGCGCCGGCAAACCGGACACCTGGGCGGCATGACGGGCCTTGAGGATGGCGTTTTCGATAAACGACAGGCCGGTTTCTTCCGGCTCCACGCTGCTGAACTCGCCGATCGCGCGCACCTGCACGGTGTCGCCGAGCATGGCCTGGAGTTCCTTGAGTTTGCCGGCGTTATGACTGGCCAGCACCAGTTGTTTGAAAGTCATCATTCGTCTGGGAAAAATTCCTGGTCGAAGTTGAAGCTGTGCGCCACGCCATCGGGGCCGGTGAGGTTGATGGTGAAACGCAGCATCTCGCGTTGGCTGAAGGGAAATTGCGCCAGGTAGTAAATCGCGCTGCCTTCGTTGATCTGCTTGAACGTCAAGGGATGGCTGCGTCCGACCAGGTCCTTCACTTCGCCGCCAACCTGGGCGGTCGTCGCCTGACCGGCCTTGAGCACCGAGATGTTCACCACGCCCAGGGTCTTGCTGCGCACCAGGCCGCTGGCGGCGGCGATATCGGGCTGCAGGAAGCCGGAATTGAAGGCGATGTAATGCACGTCCAGCTCGCCGAAGCTCTGTTTGCGCTCGGCGAAGGCGGGCAGGCTCAGGCACAGGGTGAGTAGGACGAGGGCGATGCGGCTCATTGGAGTTCTCCTCAAGATGACCTCGGGTGGCGCCTCAGTTGGCCGCGGGTACGTCCGTAGCGCTGGGGCTGCTGATCCTGTAGATACCGATTTCACCTAACAGATTAGGCCAAATCCGGCTGGCCCATCCGTGGCGATGATCGCGATCCACGGCCAGGCGGTCCATGACCTTGGCGCCTTGCGCGAGGCACAGCCGTTCGAAGTCCTCGAAGGTGCAGAAGTGGATGTTCGGCGTGTTGTACCAGGTGTACGGCAGGAAGTCCGACACCGGCATGCGGCCCTTGGTGGTCAGATACCAGCGGCAGCGCCAGTGGCCGAAATTGGGGAAGGTGATGATGCAGGTCTTGCCCACGCGGAGCATTTCCGCCAGCACTTTATCGGGGTAGTGCAGGGCCTGCAGCGATTGGGTCATCACCACCACGTCGAAACTGTTGCTGGCGAAGTTTCCCAGGCCTTTGTCGAGGTTCTGCTCGATCACGTTGACGCCCTTGCTGACGCACTGGGCGATATTGTCCGGATCGATTTCCAGGCCATAGCCGCTGACCCCTTTGTGCTCGCCGAGCCAGCCGAGCAGCTCGCCATTCCCGCAGCCAAGGTCGAGCACCCGGCTGCCGGCGGGAATCCATTCCTGAATGATGTCTAGATCCGCTCGCATGGCTTACACCTGAATCCGTTTCATATAACTGTCGAAGGCCTGCAGATAGCGCGGGATGGGCATCAGAAAGGCGTCGTGGCCTTGCGGCGCGTCGATTTCCAGGTAGCAGACGTTCTTGCGTGCGGCGGTCAGCGCATCGACGATTTCACGCGAGCGCGCGGGCGAAAAGCGCCAGTCGGTGGTGAAGGACATCACGCAGAAATCCGCGCTGACATGGGCCAGGGTCTTGGCCAGGTCGCCGTCGTGGCTGGCTGCCGGGTCGAAGTAGTCGAGGGCCTTGGTCATCAGCAGGTAGGTGTTGGCGTCGAAACGCCCGGAAAACTCCTCGCCCTGATAGCGCAAGTAGCTCTCGACCTGGAACTCGACGCTGTGGAAGTCGTAGTTGAGCTTCTCGCTCTTCAGCCCCCGGCCGAATTTCTCGCCCATGGCGTCGTCGGACAGGTAGGTGATATGGCCGACCATGCGCGCCAGCATCAAGCCGCGCTTGGGAATCACCCCGTGCTCCTGGAAGTGCCCGCCATGGAATTGCGGATCGGTGAGAATCGCCTGGCGCGCCACTTCGTTGAAGGCGATGTTCTGCGCCGAGAGCTTGGGCGCTGAGGCGATGGCCAGGCAGTGGCGGATACGTTCGGGATAGCTGATCGCCCATTGCATGGCCTGCATACCGCCGAGGCTGCCGCCGATCACCGCGGCCCATTGCGCGATACCCAGGTTGTCGGCCAGACGCGCCTGGCTGTTGACCCAGTCTTCCACGGTCATCACCGGGAAGTCCGCGCCGAACGGCTTGCCGGTGTCCGGGTTGACGCTGCTGGGGCCGGTCGAGCCGTTGCAGCCGCCGAGGTTGTTCAGGCTGACGACGAAAAACTTATTGGTGTCGATGGGCTTGCCGGGGCCGATGCAGCTGTCCCACCAGCCAGGTTTGCGATCTTCCGCGCTGTGATAGCCGGCGGCATGGTGATGGCCGGACAAGGCATGGCAGATCAGCACCGCATTGCTGCGCGCCGCGTTCAACTCGCCATAGGTTTCGAAAATCAGTTGATAGCCGGCCAGGCTACGCCCGCACGCCAGCGCCAGGGGTTCGGCGAAATGCGCCACCTGGGGCATTACCAGGCCAACAGAGTCTGAAGGAAAGGCAGTCGGCATTGACCCTGCTCTTATAAAGAAAAAAATGGGCAATCTTGCTAGAGGCAGCAGTCTAAAGAGCGTCACCTCACGCGGCAAGCATGTGGAGGTGGACTTGCCAGGCTGGCGAGGGTCAATTTCGAGAGCAGATATTGGTTACGCCGCTGACTCTTGAAGCGCTTGCCCGTGGTATGTACAGGAGTTAAAGTCCGCCCGTCGCGGTCAATCCCGTGACCGGGAGTCGAAACCCGTGTGTTGTCTGAGGCGCGAGAGCGCCATAGCCGCTAAGCAGTGGGCATTTCGTATGCCTGCTATTTACGCGCTCCTATGGCGGACCGTGCGGGGCAGGCCTTTGGCCTGGCCGGTTCCCTCGGACGCCGGTATTTCGACCCCCGTACGGTTCGCCCACCCACCGAGTCGAAACGGTGGTCGGCGATTCCTTAATCCGTTCGAGGAGCATAAGGAAAATGTGCTATCCCCCTTTTACCCAAGGGCTCCGCCTTGGGCAGCACCCCGTGACGCTGGCTCCCAGCTTGGAGGTGTGCTCATGACCACAGTCCCCGCAGCTGTTATTCCCTTCCCCAAACGCTTGGATATCGAGGTATTGTCTGTGCCTGGGGCCTGTCCTCTTCAGGCTGCCGCGGAGCAACGAATGCTGATACTGCAAAACCTGTTCAAGGTCTTGCAGCATTCGGACAGTTCCACCTTCAGCCATACGCAACTGCGCGAGGCCTGTCAAAAGGCTCGGGAGATGCTCAGTGAAGTCGTACTGCTGTATCGCGGTTCGTTGGCGCAAGCGGAAAGCGGACGTGGCTAAATAGCCTCGACATCCGCTAGTTGCCGGCCCATGACGGTCATCGTGACGCATTCATCAAGTGGCCGGTTACTACTTAATTAGAACACTCCGAAAAAGCGGACTTTTTCAGAGTCTTCTTAGCTGCCTGTTTGGCTGCCCGGCTTATTCGCCGCCGCTTTGGCTCCAGGCGCCGGTCGGCAGGTTGACCACCTTGCCTTGACGCTGGATAGGCGCGGGGCGGCGCATGGCGCGGAGCATTTCGTTGGCTTGGGCCAGTTGCTGTTCCAGCTCGGCGCAGTAGCGCGCCAGTTGCTGGCTGCGTTGGCGGGTTTGCTGGGTTTCCTGGGCCAGGGCCTTGAGTCGCAACATATGGGTCTCAAGCAACTGCTTGTGTTCGAGGCTGTGCTGCATCAGCGGCAGCAAGGTGCTGTTGGCCCATTGCTCGGCCTCCACGCGCAGGCGTTGATGCAGGCCGATCACTTCCTGCACCAGGGTGGCGAAGAAGCGCCGGGTCACCGCGCGTTGTTCGGTGAACAGGGTTTTCACATGCAGGCGGAACTGGTCGGCTTTGTTGCGTAGTTGGAGCAGTTCGCGCATGTAACGGTCGGCATTGAACTGCGGCGCATCGATGCCCTGTAGCGGATTTTCCTCGTTATGCCGGCGATACACGGCCGCAACCATCTTGTTGGCCATCTCGGCTTCCTGGCCGAGGTGGTGCAAATCGTCTTCCAGCGAGTTGAAGAAGTGCAGGATGGCCTGGTTGATACCGACCGTGGTCCAGCTTTCGCTGAGGTTCTTGCGCACCTTGTCCAGATGCTTTTGCAGGCACTCGGGCCGGGTGCGCGCGCGCAGCGGTTCGGCCTGCCGGGCCAGCAGGCGTTGGTTGCTCTTCAGGCCGAGCAGGCGCTTGTGGTGCTGGCTGTGGTCTTCCTTGGTCTTGGCGGTCAGTTCGAACAGCAACTGGCCCTTGTCGTGCTGGTGGTTGCTAAGCAGCGCTTGCTGCTCGTTGACCTTCTGCAGGCGCAGGCTGAGCACGTGTTGGCTGTTCTGCAGCAGGCTCAGCACCTGGTTGACCACGCTGTCTTCGATCAGTCGTTCCTTCTGGGTGACGATGCGCTCGCAGAGCAGGTCTTCCAGGTTGTTCATCTGGCTGCGGATCAACAAATCCGTGTCTTTGCGCACCTTGGCCAGCAGGGCCTGCTTGGCCGACAGCGGCAGCACGTCTTCGGGCTTGATGCCGAGCTGCTTGGCGGTGGTGCGTTGAATGCGTTGGATGGCGTTCTGCACGAAGGCTTCGCCGGCCAGATCGTCCCAGAGCACGTCGATCTTGTTCAGCACGGCGAACAGACTGGTCTGGCTGTCTTCCGCGAGGTGGCGGATGTGCTGCTGCCAGATCTCCATGTCGCTGGCGGTGATCCCTGCGTCGGCGGACAGCATGAAGATGATCGCCTGGGCGTTGGGCAGCATCGACAGGGTCAGTTCGGGCTCGCTGCCCAAGGCATTCAGGCCGGGCGTGTCGAGGATGCGCAGGCCTTGGCGCAGCAGCGGGTGGTCGAAGTTGACCATGGCGTGGCGCCAGGCCGGTACCAGGACCTGGCCGGGTTTGCCGGCGCTTTCCAGCATGTCGGGGTGGAAGCCCAGCTGAATCGCCTGCTCCACCGGCATCGACTTGCTTTTCGCCACCTGGGTAAAGGCTTGGACCATATTGTCCGGGTCGCTGAGGTCCAGGGGGATGTTCACCCAGTGCCGGGGAATGCGTTTGAACTGCGCGACGCTGGCTTCGGCGACGCGGGTTTCGATCGGCAGCAAGCGGATATAGGAGCGTTCCGAACGCGGGTCGAAGAACAGCTCGGTGGGGCACATGGTGGTGCGCCCGGCTTGCGACGGCAGCATGCGCTGGCCGTATTCGGAGAAGAACAGGCTGTTGATCAGTTCGGTCTTGCCGCGGGAGAACTCGCCGACGAACGCCAGGGTGATGTGGTCGGTGCGCAACAGTTTGAGCGCGCGTTCGAGCTTGGCCTCCACCGCTTCCGAGTTGAGGCGGTTGTTCACCAGCCAGCTGCGGTAACGGGTGATCTGGCGCATCAGTTCGCGCTTCCAGGCGACGTAGATATCAACCTGTTGACTCAGACGTTGCATGCTCATCCTGGTCTTCCTTTTTGGCGGCGCTTCCGTGCGCAAAACCTTATGCGGGTTTTCGCGGATTCGGCAGTAATTCGACAGAGTGCGCGGCGCTGGTCATACACCGTCAAAGCCAGTAACCGTGCGTTCTGCAACCCCCGCATTATGGAGCTATTGACAATGCCGTCAATTGGCCTGCATCACAGTCCCGCCTTAAGGTCGGTCAAGGCGACCGAGCGGTCAGCGCGAGTTCCTCCGGTAAACGTTGCGGCTGTTGGATACGTACGCGCTTGAGTCGGCTCTGCAGGCCGCTTTCCAGGCTGACCTGGCTTTTAGCGACGGCGAAGGCGCGGGCGAGAAAGGCCAACAACTGGGCATTGGCCTTGCCATCCACCGGTGGTGCGGTCAGACGGATTTTCAGGCGCTCGCCATGCAGGCCAGCGAAGGCGTCGCTGCTGGCCTTGGGTTGCAGGTGGCACTCGAGAATCAGGTCCTGGCCGTCCCAGCGGTAGAAGCTCATCTCACATGAACGGGCTGAGGATCGCCGGCATGCCGGTGGACACGGCCAGCTTGCCGAGCACGAAACGATCGATCAGATTGATCGCGATAAACGCGAAGATCGGCGAGATATCCAGCCCACCGAGGTTCGGCAGCAGGCGGCGGAAGGGCGCCAGCAATGGCTCGCAGAGCTGGTTGACCAATTGCGCGGCCGGGTTGTAGCTATGCGGCGCGACCCAGGAGAGGATCACGCTGATGATCAAGGCGAAGAAGAACACCTTGAGGAACAGCGAGGTGACGCTAATGATCGACCAGACCAGCAGTTGTAGCAGGTAGTCGCCGACACCGAAGCCCATCAGGGTCAGGGTGACGATCATCAGCAGTAACTGGATCAGGATCGCCAGCAGCAGCGAGGACATATCCAGCCCGAGCAGGCTCGGGATGAACCGGCGCATCGGCCGCAGCAACGGCTGGGTGGCGCGCACGATGAACTGGCTGAGCGGGTTGTAGAAGTCGGCGCGCACCAGTTGCAGGATGAAGCGCAGCAGCACGATCAGCAGGTACAGGCTACCGAGCGTCTGGATGATATAGACGAGGGCTTCGATAAAACCGGACATGAAGGCTCCTTATTGACCCAGTTGTTCGGCGAGTTCGGCCGAGCGGTTAGCCGCGGCCCGTACGGCTTTCTCGACTAGGGCTTCGAAACCCCCGGCCTGGAAACTGTTGATCGCGGCTTCGGTGGTGCCGGCCGGCGAGGTGACGCGGCGGCGCAATTCGCTGGCGTCGACATCGCTGTTAGCTGCCATGCGTGCGGCGCCGAGAGCGGTATGTGCGCTCAATTGCGCGGCGGTTTCGCGCGGCAGGCCGAGCTTCTCGCCGGCGGCGGTCATGGCCTCGATCAGCAGGAAGAAATAGGCCGGACCGCTGCCGGAAACAGCGGTGACCGCATCGATCAGCGATTCTTGCTCCAGCCATAGGGCCAGGCCTACGGCGCCGAGCAGCTGTTCCGCCTGTTGGCGTTGCGCGGGCGAGACCCGGGCGTTGGCATACAGGCCGCTAACACCCTGGCGCAGCAAGGCCGGGGTGTTCGGCATGCAGCGCACGATCGCCGGCGCACTGTTGTGTGGCGTACCGAGCCAGCGTTCGAGGCTGGCGCAGCCGATTCCGGCGGCAATCGAGACGATCAGCTGGCCGTCGTCGATGTGCGCGGCCAAGTCCAGGCACACATCCTTCATCACCTGTGGCTTGACCGACAGCACTATCACGTCGGCGCCCTTGACCGCCTCGGCGTTGCTGGCGAAGGTGTCGATGGCGTAGTCGGCGCTGATCTTCGCGCGCTGCTCGGCGCCGCGATCGCTGGCGCGGATGGCGCTGGCGGCAACGCCCTGGGCGCGCAACCCGCCGATCAGGCTGGCGGCCATATTGCCGGCGCCGATAAAGGCAATGCGAGGGGTGGTCATAACGGGCTTCCTTTATTACTGATTCCGGGGCTGCTATCGGGCGTTGGCGGCGTAGTCGCGGGCGCCGAACAGGGCGGTGCCGATACGTACCCAGGTCGCGCCTTCGGCGATGGCGGCTTCCAGGTCGTGGCTCATGCCCATCGATAGCGTGTCGAGGTCGAGGTTCAAGCTGGCTTGCAGCTCCTTCAAGTGGGCAAACGCGGCTCGTTGTTCGGCCGGGTCTTCGGTCGGCTCGGGAATTGTCATCAATCCGCGCAGCTTCAGGTTCGGCAGTTGTGTTACCGCGTATGCCAGTGCCGGCAGATCCTCGGGGGCGCAGCCGGATTTACTGGCTTCGCCGCTGACGTTCACCTGCAGGCAGATGTTCAGTGCCGGCAAGTGTGCGGGACGCTGCGCGGACAGGCGTTCGGCGACCTTCAAGCGATCCACCGAGTGCACCCAGGCGAAATGCTCGGCGATGGGCCGGGTCTTGTTCGATTGAATGGGGCCGATGAAATGCCAAATCAATGGCAGGTCGCTCAATTCGAGCTGTTTTTCCAGGGCTTCCTGCAGGTAGTTTTCGCCGAAGTCGCGCAAGCCCGCGGCATGGGCCTGGCGAATTGCCTCGGCGGGTTTGGTTTTGCTCACCGCGAGCAGGCCGACGCTCGCACAATCTCGCCCCGAGGCTTGCGCCGCCTCACGGATACGCGCACCGACCTTTGCAATATTCTCTGCTATCGTGGACATTACTTGTGCCAGCCGTCTTAGGGTTTAGCAGGCCGTTGAAAAACGTAACGAGCGATGGTTAGGCAAGGCGAAATCAGTTGAGGAAGCGGAGTGTACAAGCTGTACATGAGCATCCGAGGCTGATTTCAACGCCGCATAACCGAGCGCAGTAGTTTTTCGACGACCTGCGAGCGGCATTCTAACGTCATTAGGAAGTCCCATGGATATCACTGAGCTGCTTGCCTTCAGCGCCAAGCAAGGCGCGTCGGACCTGCATCTCTCTGCTGGTCTGCCGCCGATGATTCGGGTCGACGGCGACGTGCGCCGGATCAACTTGCCGGCCATGGACCACAAGCAGGTGCATGCCCTGATTTACGACATCATGAACGACAAGCAGCGCAAGGATTTCGAAGAATTCCTCGAGACTGACTTCTCCTTCGAAGTCCCGGGCGTGGCGCGTTTCCGGGTCAACGCATTCAATCAGAACCGCGGTGCCGGTGCGGTATTCCGTACCATTCCGTCCAAGGTACTGACCATGGAAGACCTCGGTATGGGTGAGGTGTTCCGCAAGATCACCGACGTACCGCGCGGTCTGGTGCTGGTCACGGGGCCCACGGGTTCGGGTAAGTCGACCACCCTGGCGGCGATGCTCGACTACCTCAACAGCACCAAGTACCACCACATCCTGACCATCGAAGACCCGATCGAATTCGTTCACGAGTCGAAGAAGTGCCTGGTCAACCAGCGCGAAGTGCACCGCGACACCCACGGCTTCGCCGAGGCCTTGCGCTCGGCACTGCGTGAAGACCCGGACATCATCCTGGTGGGCGAGATGCGCGACCTGGAAACCATCCGCCTGGCGCTGACCGCCGCGGAAACCGGGCACCTGGTATTCGGCACTCTGCACACCACCTCGGCGGCGAAAACCATCGACCGGGTGGTGGACGTGTTCCCCGCCGAAGAAAAATCCATGGTCCGCTCGATGCTCTCCGAATCCCTGCAGTCGGTGATCTCGCAGACCCTGCTGAAAAAGACCGGGGGCGGCCGGGTGGCGGCCCACGAGATCATGATCGGTACCCCGGCGATTCGTAACCTGATCCGCGAGGACAAGGTGGCGCAGATGTACTCGGCGATCCAGACCGGCGGTGCGCTGGGCATGCAGACCCTCGACTCCTGCCTGAAAGGCCTGGTCGCCAAAGGCATCGTCAGCCGCGAGAATGCGCGGGAAAAATCCAAGAACCCGGAAAACTTCTAATCCGTTGCCGGCCGGCCGCGAGGCTGGTTGGCAACGCAAGTTGTTGGCGAGACACGCGCCCAGCAACTGGTCGTTGGCCAAGCGCGTGATGCTGATGGGCGAGACAACGCATGGAATTCGAAAAACTGCTGCGCCTGATGGTCGAGAAGGGCGGCTCCGACCTGTTCATTACCGCCGGCGTACCGCCGTCGATGAAGGTCAACGGCAAGATCATGCCGGTCACCAAGAATCCGATGTCGCCTGAACAGACGCGGGAGACGGTGCACTCGGTGATGAACGAGCAGCAGCGCCGCGATTTCGCGGAAAACCACGAGTGCAACTTCGCCATCAGCGCCCGCGGCGTCGGCCGTTTCCGCGTCAGCGCGTTCTACCAGCGCAACCTGGCGGGCATGGTGTTGCGGCGCATCGAAACCAATATCCCGACGCTCGACGACCTCAAACTACCGGAGATTCTCAAAAAACTGGCACTGACCAAGCGGGGGCTGGTGTTGTTCGTCGGTGCCACCGGTACCGGTAAATCCACCTCGTTGGCGGCGATGATCGGCTACCGCAACAAGAACAGCAGCGGCCATATCATTTCCATCGAAGACCCGATCGAATACATCCACCAGCACCAGAGCTGTATCGTCACTCAGCGCGAAGTGGGCATCGACACCGAGTCTTTCGAAGTCGCCCTGAAAAACACCCTGCGCCAGGCGCCGGACGTGATTCTGATCGGCGAGGTGCGTACCCGCGAGACCATGGACCACGCGGTGGCCTTCGCCGAAACCGGCCACCTGTGTCTCGCCACCTTGCACGCCAACAACGCCAACCAGGCGCTGGACCGGATCATCAACTTCTTCCCGGCCGACCGGCAGAATCAGGTGTGGATGGACCTGTCGCTCAACCTCAAGGCCATAGTCGCGCAGCAGTTGGTGCCGACGCCGGACGGCAAGGGGCGTCGCGCGGTGATCGAGGTGCTGATCAACACGCCGCTGGCCGCCGATCTGATCCGCAAGGGCGAGGTGCACGAGCTCAAGGCTTTGATGAAGCGCTCCACCGAACAGGGCATGCAGACCTTCGACCAGGCGCTGTACAACCTCTACAGCCAGGGCGAGATCACCTACGAGGATGCATTGCTTTACGCCGACTCGGCGAACGATTTGCGTCTGATGATCAAGCTCGGCTCGGAAACCGACGGCGAGCATCTGACCAGCATGTCCCAGGGCCTGTCGCTGGAAGTCAGCGAGGAAGATCCGGGCAGACGTTTCCGTTGAAGTGCACGCTTTACCCGGCCCGCGATAGCGGGCTTTTTTATCGAACGGCAAATCATTCAACAGGCCCGATTTGCCGCAGCCATACCCAGCCGCCGCACTTAACAGGAGCAAAACATGCAGGCAAGACAGGACACGCATAGCAAAGTCATCGGTTACCTCTTGTGGATCTTCGGCTTTCTCGGGGCGCACCGCTTCTACTACGGCAAGCCGGTGACCGGCACCATCTGGTTCTTCACGTTGGGGCTGTTGTTCATCGGCTGGATCATCGACCTGTTCCTGATTCCGGCGATGGATCGCGAGGCCGACCTGCGCTTTACCGCGGGCGACACCGACTACAACGTCGCCTGGATATTGCTGACCTTTCTCGGTGTGTTCGGCGTGCACCGCATGTACCAGGGCAAGTGGATCACCGGCATCCTCTACCTGCTCACCGGCGGCTTTTTCCTGATCGGCGTGCTCTATGACTTCTGGACCTTGAACGACCAGATATCGGTGCGCAACGCCCGCGCCTCCTAAACGCGGCGTCAGCGCTTCGGCCGGGGAGTGCATGCTAGGGTGCTGGAAGGTCGCCGTGCGACTAGGCTTGTCATGGGCTCCTGACTTTCGGCACGCACCCGCCCCCGGTCGGGTGTGTTGAGGGGGCCTTCCAGGGCCAGGCTGTTCGAGGGTTGTATGCGTCTACCCATGACTGTCCGCGTATCGCTGTGCTGTTTGTCGTTGTGCTTCGGGCTGGCTGTCGCCCAGGCCAGAGAGTTGGTGGTCGGCGGTATCCCTGAGACCCCGGTGCGCTATGTGGATCCGGCCGATGGCGTGATCAAGGGGCTCGACGTCGATGTGCTCGAGCATATCCTCGGTCGCCTCGAGGTGCCCTACCGGATTCGTCTGGAGTCGTCTTCTGCCCGGCTGGAGAGCAACTGGCGCCAAGGCAAGCTGTACGACATGGTGTTCACCTATTCCTTCAAGGAAGAACGCACTCCCTATTTGCTGTATGCGCGGGAGGCGCATATCTACAACAACTGGCATTTTTTCGTGCTCAGGGAGAATCTGTCGCGTTTTCGCTACGACAGCCTCGACGACCTGAAAGGCTTGCGGGTCGGTGCGACCCAGGGGTTTTCCTATACCAAGGAGTTCTGGGCTGCGGTCGAGGCGGACCTCTGGCACACCGACTTGGTCACTCAGAACGAGCTGCAGATGCGCAAGCTACTGCATGGGCGCATCGATATCGTGCCGTTGCCCGCCATGGTCACGCTGTACAGCGCGCGCCAGGAGGGCTATGCCGAGCGCATTACCTATCTGCCCAGACCGTTGAAGAGCGACGCCTATTACAACACCTTCGTCAAAGCCTCCGATTATCCGGGCTTACCGGAATTGGCGCGGCGCTATGACGAGCAGTTGCGGTTGATGAAAGAGGACGGCAGCTTGCTCGCCATCTACAGGAAGTACGGGCTGGATGAGCACTACCCGTTCTGAGCTCTATGCCGTTTTAGATTTTGTAGCACTTGGGAAGAGTAATCTGCGCCCCGCAGGAGGCCCGACCTCGGGTCGCAATGCCGTTCACTTATGCCAAGTGAGCAGCATTTTTCTGTAGCCCGGATGAAATCCGGGGAGCTGGCGCATGCATCACCGCTCTCGGATTGCATCCGGGCTACGCGTTGGGTGCCTGGCGTACGGTAAATGCCCCGAGATGCCGCTCAAGTGAACGGCATTACGATCTCAGGGCGAGCTGTTCGCTGTATCTGCGAATCCATTGGCAGGCCCGCCGTGCGGGCTGCATTCGTCGCGAGGTCACCCCGACTCCTTGGCGCATTTCGCGCCCGTCGCCGTCGTCCCTCAAGCCTGATAGCTGACGTGCCCGTCGACCAGGGTGTAGCGCACCGCGCCCGGCAGGCAATGGCCGATAAAGGGGCAGTTGGCGCCCCTGGAATGCCAGCTTTCGCCAGCCAGGGTCGAGGCTTGTGGGTCGAACAGTACCAAGTCCGCCGGCGCGCCCAGCGCCAGGCGTCCGGCGGGTAGGTGCAAGGCGTCGGCCGGGCCGCAGGACAGGCGCGCGAGCAGGGTCGGCAAGTCGAGCAAACCGTCCTGCACCAGGCTCATGGCCAGGGGTAGGAGCAATTGCACGCTGCTGATGCCCGGTTCGGTGGCGCCGAACGGCGCCAGTTTGGCATCGCGTTCGTGGGGTTGGTGGTGGCTGGCAATGGCCGAAATTACCCCGCTTTTCACCGCCTCGCGCAGACCGTCGCGATCGGCGCGGGTGCGCAGCGGCGGTTGCACGTGGTACAGGCTGGAGAAATCGATCAGCGCCTCGTCGGTGAGGAACAGTTGATACAGGGCGACATCGGCGGTCACCGGCAATCCCCTGGCCTGGGCGTCGGCGATCAGTTGGGCGCCGCGGGCGCTGGTCAACTGGCTGAAGTGGGCGCGCACGCCGCTTTGTTCGACCAGCAGCAGATCGCGGGCCAGGGCCACGGTTTCCGCGCTTTCCGGAATGCCCGACAGGCCGAGGAAGCTGGCGGTCGGGCCTTCGTGGGCCAGGCCGCCTTCGGCAAGGTCGAAATCCTGGGAATGGAAAATCACCGTCAAGTCGAAGGTGGCGGCGTATTCCAGTGCGCGGCGCAGCGTGCGGTTGTTGCGGAAAGTGTCGAGGCCATTGCCGAACGCCACGCAGCCAGCGTCGCGCAGCGCGACGAGTTCGGCGAGTTGTTCGCCCTCCAGCCCCTTGCTCAGGGCGCCGATCGGAAACACCTTGGTATGCCCGGCTTCGCGGGCGCGGTCGAGAATCAGCTCGGCCACCGCCGAGGTATCCAGCACCGGCTTGGTATAGGGCGGGCAGCACAGCGCGGTGACGCCACCGGCGGCCGCGGCCAGGGTTTCGCTGGCGATGCTGCCTTTGCGGCTGTAGCCGGGTTCGCGCAGGGCTACGGAAAGGTCGACCAGTCCGGGTGCGGCGATCAGGCCGTGGGCTTCGAGGGTTTTCTCGGCGACGAAATCGGCCGGTGCCTGACCGATGGCGACGAGCTTGCCGCCTTCGATGGCGAGGTCGGCGATTCGATCGAGGTTGCTGCTCGGGTCCATTACCCGGGCGCCGAGGATAAGGGTGCGCATCAGTTCTGCTCCTCGGCGTTGTCTTGGTTGAGTTGGCGCTGGGCGTTCTGCCCGCTCATGGTCATCGACAGTACGGCCATGCGGATGGCGATGCCGTAGGTGACCTGATTGAGGATCACCGACTGCGGGCCGTCGGCCACCGCCGATTCGATTTCCACGCCGCGGTTGATCGGCCCCGGGTGCATGACCAGAGCGTCGGGCTTGGCCAGCGCCAGGCGCTGCTCGGTCAAGCCGAACAGGCGATAGAACTCGCCTTCGCTGGGCAGCAGGCCGCCCTGCATGCGCTCGCGTTGCAGGCGCAGCATGATCACCACGTCGACGTCCTTGAGGCCGGTCGCCAGGTCGTTATAGACGGTCACCCCGTACTGCTCGATGCCCACCGGCAGCAGTGTTTTGGGGGCGATCACGCGGATGTCCGGGCAGCCCAGGGCCTTGAGCGCCAACATGTTCGAGCGGGCCACCCGCGAATGCAGGATATCGCCGACGATGGCTACCGATAGATTCTCAAAGCCGCCTTTATGCCGTCTGATCGTCAGCATGTCGAGCATGCCCTGGGTCGGGTGGGCGTGGCGGCCGTCGCCGCCATTGATGATCGCCAGGTTCGGACACACGTGTTCGGCGATGAAGTGCGCCGCTCCCGAGTCGGCATGGCGCACGACAAAGATATCGGCGGCCATGGCTTCCAGGTTGCGCAGGGTGTCGAACAGGGTTTCGCCCTTGCTGGTCGAGGAGGTCGACACGTTGAGGCTGATGACGTCGGCGGACAGACGCTGGGCGGCCAGTTCGAAGGTCGTGCGGGTACGGGTCGAGTTCTCGAAGAACACGTTGCACACGGTCTTGCCGCGTAACAGCGGCACCTTCTTCACCGCGCGAGCGCCGACTTCGAGGAAGGAGTCGGCGGTGTCGAGAATTTCCGTCAGCAGCTCGCGGGGCAGGCCGTCGAGGGTGAGGAAGTGGCGCAGTTGGCCTTGGTCGTTGAGTTGCAGAGGGCGTTTGCCATCCATCATGTTCATTCTCAGTTGGCCAGCGTCTGGAGTTCGAGGGTCAGCGGCGTGGGGCCGGACAATTTTACCCGCTGATCGCTGGCCAGCGACAAGGTCGCACCAACCACATCCGGGCGAATCGGCAGCTCGCGGGCGTTGAGGTCGAGCAGGCTGACCAGGGTCACGCTCGCCGGGCGACCGTAGTCGAACAGCTCGTTGAGGGCGGCGCGAACGGTACGCCCGCTCATCAGTACGTCGTCGATCAGTACCAGGTGCTGGCCTTCGATCTCGAACGGCAGCTCCGAAGGCTGGACTTGCGGATGCAGGCCGTTCTGGGTGAAGTCGTCGCGGTAGAAGGAGACGTCCAGAATGCCCAGCGGACTCGAGTTGCCCAGCGCTTCCAGCAAGGCCTGGGCGACCCAGACGCCGCCGGTGCGGATGCCGATAAAACGCGGTTCGCCGATTTGCCGTTGGTTGAGGTGGCCGATCAGCGCCGCGGCCATTTGCGGCAGTAGTTCGGCGGGGTTGGGTAGGGTCATCGGAAGCTCCTTAGTGAGCAGGCGTGCGCTCACGCATCGGTCAAGTCGGACAGTGCTCGCCGAGCCAGCCTTCCAGCAGCAGTGCGGCGGCCAGGGCGTCGACTGGGCGTTCGCGATAGCCACTGTTCTGGCCCTGTTGCAGTCGCTGGCCTTTGGCTTCGTAAGTGGTCAGGCGTTCGTCGTGGGTGTGCACCGGCAGGTTGAAGCGGCCGTTCAGGCGGCGGGCGAATTTCGCCGCCCGCTCGCTCATTTCGCTCGGCGTGCCGTCCATGTTCAATGGCAGGCCGACGACTAGGGCATCGGGTTGCCATTCGCGGATCAGCCCATCGACCTTTTGCCAGTCGGGTACACCGTTCTGCGCTTTGAGGATGCACAGTTCGCGGGCCTGGCCGGTGATCGCCTGGCCGACGGCGACGCCGATCTGCTTGCTGCCGTAGTCGAAGCCCAGAAGTAGTCGGAGTGGTTTGTCGGTTTGCGCCATCAGGCGTGTCCGGCTTGTGAGGTGAGCAGGCTGAGATTGACGCCGAGGTGCGCGGCGGCGGCCTCCAGGCGTTGCTCGAATGGCAGCTCGAAGAGAATGCGCTGATCCGCCGGGCAGGTCAGCCAGGCGTTATCGGCCAATTCGGCTTCCAGCTGACCCGCCTCCCAGCCGGCATAGCCGAGGGTGATCAGGTATTTCTCCGGTCCGGTACCGTCGGCGATGGCGAAGAGCACATCCTGCGAAGTCGATAGACCCAGTTCGCCCAGATCCAGGGTGGCGAGAAATTGCGGGCCGGCGGGGTGGAGGACGAAGCCGCGGTCGGTTTGCACCGGTCCGCCGGAAAATATCTGCAGTTTCTGGCAGGCGGCCGGTGGCGGCTCGTCGGGGCGCAACTGTTCGAGTACGTCGGCCAGGTTGAGGCCGTTGGGACGGTTGATCACCAGGCCCATGGCGCCTTGCGCGTTGTGTTCGATCAGGTAGGTGACGGTCTGCGCGAAATGCGGATCGGCCATGTGTGGCATGGCGATCAGGAAGTGGTGCGAGAGGTAGCTGGCGCTGGCGTCTTTCATGGCGGTAGTTTCAGGCTTCGAGCCCACAGCTTCAAGCTTCAAGCAGCAAGCTGACAAGAAAAAATGGCCGGGAGCCATTTTTAACGTCGCGCAGCGACGGCCCGAAGGGTGGCCGCCAGGGATGGCAGGCCATAAAAAACCTGGCGTGCGGCATCAGTTGCTGGAAAGGCGGTCGCCGCGCTCGAAACGCCAGGTGCGGATGATCTCCAGGCGGTCGATATCGGCCAGGTCGCCGGTGAAAGGCGCGAACGGCGCGGCGAGGCGGACTATGCGCATGGCGGCCTGATCGAGCAGGCGCTGGCCCGACGACTCGAGAACCTGCACCTCGTAGAGGGTGCCGTCGCGGTTGATCGACACCAGCAGGCGCAGGCTGCCGTAAATCTGTTGGCGGCGCGCTTCGTCCGGGTAATTGAGGTTGCCGATGCGCTCGATCTTCTTGCGCCATTCGTCTTTATACCAGGCGCCCTTGTCGCGCATGGTCGAGGCGGCGTTGAGGCGATGGATCTTCGGGCGCTTGGCATACTGCTGGATGTCCTGGGCCAGCTCGGCTTCCAGGCTGGCGATTTCCGAAGACAGTTGCGCGCTGTCGAACACCGGCGCGGGGGGCGTTTGCGGGGTGGGCTTGGTCTCTTCGCGTTTGACCGGGGTTTTCTGTTGTTGCGGGGCGCGGGTGGCGACCGCGGCTTTCGGCGCTTCCTGGCGGACCGCCGGTTGTTGCGGGGTCGTCGGCGGGGTGACGCGTTTGACTTGGGTGTCCTGGAAGGGCGCCTGTTCGGTGGTGGTGGGGGCGGCCTTGTGTTCGAGGGTGCCGCTGCCTTGTTGATTGTCCTGGGCGAGGAAGTCGGCCTCTTTGGGCTTCTCCTCGCTCTTGAACGTCGACAGGGTGATTTCCAGGGTTTTGCTGATCTGGTTCGGCTCGGCCAGGCTGAAGCCGATGCCGAGGATCACGGCGGCGTGCAGGGCGGCGGCGAGGAACAGGGTAAAGCCGAGCCGGTCCGCCGGGCGTATCTCGGTGGACGGGGTAGTGGCTGGCGGTGTTGTGGCTGCGTTCATCGCGTTTCGGGTCGGCTCAGGTTGCCGCGCAGTCTGACGGCTTGGAGTGGCAGGCTGCAAGCGGCGAGCTTCAAGCTGCCACTTGCGTCAAGCTTTCTGTCTTTATGGCTTCATGTTCTGCAGCTTGCCGGCGATGCAGTCCATCAGGCGTTCGCCGATTCGCGTGTCGTAGGCGGCATCGATCTCGCGGATGCAGGTCGGGCTGGTGACGTTGATTTCGGTCATGTGTTCTCCGATGACATCGAGGCCGACGAACAACAGCCCGCGCTCGCGCAGTGCCGGGCCCACCGCTGCGGCGATTTCGCGGTCGCGATCGGTCAGCGGGCGTGCTTCGCCGCGGCCGCCGGCGGCCAGGTTGCCACGGGTTTCCCCGGCGGCGGGTATGCGGGCCAGGCAATAGGGCACGGGCTCGCCGTCGATCATCAGAATACGTTTGTCGCCGTCGACGATGGCGGGTAGATAAGCTTGCGCCATAATCTGTTGAGTGCCGTGGGCGGTGAGGGTCTCGAGGATCACCGAGAGGTTGTGATCGCCCTCGCGGTGACGAAATATCGAAGAACCACCCATGCCATCAAGGGGTTTGAGAATGATGTCACGCTGTTCTTTGGCAAACTCGCGCAGAATGTCTGGCCTGCGGCTGACCAGGGTCGTCGGGGTGTATTGGGGGAACTGGGTAGCGAAGAGTTTTTCATTGCAGTCGCGTAGGCTTTGCGGGCGATTGACCACCAGCACGCCTTCTTGCTCGGCTTGTTCCAGCAGGTAGGTCGAGTAAATGAATTCATTATCAAAGGGTGGATCCTTGCGCATCAGGATCACATCCAGTTCGCTCAGCGCCACATCCTGTTCGTCGCCAAGTTCGTACCAGTGCAGCGGGTCATTGAAAACCTGGAGCGGATTGAGGCGGGCACGGGCTTGGCCCTTGGCCTGGTAAAGATCTTTCTGCTCCATATAAAAGAGCGACCAGCCCCGCGCTTGAGCCGCGAGCAGCATGGCGAGCGAGCTGTCTTTTTTGAAAGAGATCCGGGCGATGGGATCCATGACGATGCCGAGGCGGACGCTCATTGGCGCTTCTCCGTAAGGGTGGCGGCTAAAGGGTTGATTCTAACCCCTGTCGTCGGGGCGGTGCTGGCGAAATGGACGGTCAAGGAAAAACCCCGTGTTCCGGGGCTTATAGATTGCATCTGGAGAGTATGCTAAAAAGGCCGAACGGTCGGGTTGCAGCCCGTCGATGGCAGGGCCTCAGGCGCACTGATACAGACGCAGAAAAATAACGACTCACCGAGGCGATGGTAGGGCAAACATGGAACAACATTCCGAGGGTTTGAGGGTAATGGTGATCGACGATTCGAAAACGATTCGGCGCACCGCAGAAACCCTGCTGAAGAAGGTGGGTTGCGAGGTAATAACCGCAGTGGATGGCTTCGATGCTTTGGCAAAGATCGCCGATACCCACCCCAATATCATTTTTGTCGACATCATGATGCCGAGGCTGGATGGTTATCAGACCTGTGCCCTGATCAAGAACAACAGTGCTTTCAAATCCACTCCGGTGATCATGCTGTCCTCCAAGGACGGCTTGTTCGATAAAGCCAAAGGCCGCATCGTGGGCTCCGACCAGTACCTGACCAAGCCCTTCAGCAAGGAAGAGCTGCTCGGTGCTATAAAAGCGCATGTGCCTAACTTCACCCCGGTGGACCAAGCATCCTGACGTCTTGCTGGATAGCCCAAGGCACCGCTTTCGTGGCGCTTCTGAAGCTCTCTCTATGTATTGGAAAACACCATGGCTCGAATTCTGATTGTTGATGATTCCCCAACCGAAATGTACAAACTGACCGCCATGCTGGAAAAGCACGGGCATCAAGTACTCAAAGCGGAAAACGGTGCCGACGGCGTCGCCCTGGCGCGCCAGGAAAAACCCGACGCGGTATTGATGGATATCGTCATGCCGGGCCTCAACGGCTTCCAGGCGACCCGTCAGCTGACCAAGGATGCGGAAACCAGCCATATCCCGGTGATCATCGTCACCACCAAAGACCAAGAAACCGACAAGGTTTGGGGTAAGCGCCAAGGCGCGAAAGATTACCTGACCAAGCCGGTTGACGAAGCCACGCTGCTGAAAACCCTGAATGCCGTATTGGCCGGCTAACGCGGTGGCAGTGCGCAACTAACTATAATAAAAGGCCGCGGTTGGCATGTCGGAAGCCCAAACACCCTTTCAAACGCTCCTTGAAATCGACCAGCGTTGTCGGTCGCTTGCGGCTGGCCTGCCTTCGCAGAAGGCGGTGGTGCAAACCTGGAGTGGTATTGGTTTTCGCATGGGGGATCGGTTTTTCGTTGCGCCGATGGGTGAGGTCGGCGAAGTCCTGCACGAACCCCGGCACACGCTGCTGCCCGGCGTAAAAAACTGGGTGAAGGGAGTGGCGAACGTGCGCGGTCGTCTGCTGCCGGTGATGGATTTGTGTGGTTTCTTCGGCAACGAATTGTCGCCGCTGCGCAAGAAACGCCGTGTTCTGGTGGTCGACCACCAGGAGGTATTCGCCGGCCTGACGGTCGACGAAGTGTTCGGTATGCAGCATTTCCCGGTGGATACCTTCTCCGAGCAACTGCCGCCACTCGAAGCCTCGATTCAGCCTTTTATCCATGGCGTATTTCAGCGTGAGCAACCCTGGTTGGTGTTCAGCCCGCATGCGTTGGCCAAACACCAGGGGTTTCTCGATGTGGCGGTTTAATAAATTTTCGGTTGGGTCGGCGCTGCCGGCCTTTTGTCGTTACATGGAAACCGTAGTGCGATCGGTCCAGGCGGGGGCCAGATAATGAAAAAACTAAATGCAAGCAATCTATTGGCAGGTACGCGCAGTAGCTCGTTGATCGCGGGGCTGTTTATCGCCCTGATCGTATCCATCGTGCTGTTGTTCGCCAACTTCGCCTACCTCAACACCCAATCGAACTACGACACCGAGTACATCAGTCACTCCGGTGAGCTGCGTGTTCTGTCCCAGCGGATCGCCAAGAACGCCACCGAAGCGGCGGCCGGTAAGGCCGAGGCCTTCGGTTTGTTGCGCGATGCGCGCAACGACTTCCAGACCCGCTGGGGTTACCTGACCGAAGGTCATGAGGAAAGCGGCGTACCGCCTGCGCCGGAAGCCGTGCAAACGCAGATGGCCGCGGTACAGCAGGACTGGGACAGCCTGCGGGGGAATACCGACGCCATTCTGGCCAGCGAACAGACCATCCTGTCGCTGCATCAGGTAGCCGAGACCCTGGCGGAAACCATTCCGCAGTTACAGGTCGAGTACGAAGAAGTGGTCGACATTCTGCTGGAGAGCGGTGCGCCCGCGGCCCAGGTCTCGGTAGCGCAGCGTCAGTCGCTGCTGGCCGAACGTATTCTCGGCTCGGTCAACAAAGTACTGGCCGGTGACGACGACTCGGTGCAAGCGGCGGATATGTTCGGCCGCGACGCCAGCCTGTTCGGCCGCGTACTCAGCGCGATGCTGGAAGGCAACGCCGCGATGGAGATTTCCCAGGTAACGGATGCCGAAGCCCTCGAACGTCTGGCGGAAATTTCCGAGCTGTTCGAATTCGTTTCCGGTTCGGTGGACGAAATCCTCGAAACCTCGCCCGAACTGTTCCAGGTGCGGGAATCGGCGAACGGGATTTTCACCGTATCGCAAACCCTGCTGGATAAAGCCTCCGAGTTGGCCGCTGGTTTCGAAGACCTGGCCGACGGCCGGGCGATCAACACCCTGGCCGGTTATGTGCTGGGCGTTCTGGCGTTGGGGTCGATCATCCTGATCGGTATCGTGATGGTGCGTGAGACCAACCGTCGCTTGGCCGAAACCGCCGAGAAGAACGAGCGTAACCAGGCGGCGATTCTGCGACTGCTCGACGAAATCGCCGACCTCGCAGACGGTGACTTGACCGTGGCCGCGACCGTAACCGAAGACTTCACCGGCGCCATCGCCGACTCCATCAATTACTCCATCGACCAACTGCGCGACCTGGTAGCCACGATCAACCTGACCGCCGTTCAGGTAGCCGGTGCGGCTCAGGAAACCCAGGCCACGGCGATGCATCTGGCCGAAGCTTCCGAGCACCAGGCCCAGGAAATCGCCGGTGCATCCGCGGCGATCAACGAAATGGCCGTGTCGATCGACCAGGTATCGGCGAACGCCTCGGAGTCCTCCGCGGTAGCGGAACGTTCCGTAGCCATTGCCAACAAGGGTAACGAAGTCGTACACAACACCATCACCGGCATGGATAACATCCGTGAGCAGATCCAGGACACCTCGAAGCGGATCAAACGCCTCGGTGAGTCGTCCCAGGAGATCGGTGACATCGTTAGCCTGATTAACGACATTGCCGACCAGACCAACATCCTCGCACTGAACGCCGCGATCCAGGCCTCCATGGCCGGTGACGCGGGCCGCGGCTTCGCGGTGGTAGCGGACGAAGTACAGCGCCTCGCCGAACGTTCCTCGGCGGCGACCAAGCAGATCGAAGCGCTGGTTAAAACGATTCAGACCGACACCAACGAAGCGGTTATCTCGATGGAACAGACCACTTCCGAAGTGGTACGCGGTGCCCGCCTGGCACAGGACGCCGGGGTGGCGCTGGAAGAGATCGAGAAGGTATCCAAGACCCTCGCGGCCTTGATTCAGAACATCTCCAACGCGGCACGCCAGCAGGCTTCTTCGGCGGGCCATATCTCCAACACCATGAACGTGATTCAGGAAATCACCTCGCAGACGTCGTCCGGTACCACGGCTACCGCCAAGAGCATTGGTAATCTGGCCAAGATGGCCAGCGAGATGCGTAAGTCGGTTTCCGACTTTACCTTGCCGGATGCCGGGGATAACGCCTGAGAGGCAACGCGCTGACCTGGATGGGTCGCCGTCGTATATAACCCATGGCCACGAGCGAGAGGGACGACATGCAGCCAGGCGTCTGGGCTCTGCAACCAGTGGCGGACATGTCCGCCGCGGAGTTCCGCAAATGGCAGACGTTGCTTGAAGAGCGCACCGGTGTAGTGGTCAACGAGCAGCGTCGGGCGTTTCTGCAAACCAACCTGACCGCGCGGATGCGCGAATTGGGCGTAACGGATTACAGCAGCTATTACCAGCAGGTAACCGCTGGGCCGCGTGGTGCCGTGGAGTGGTCCACGCTGTTGGATCGATTGACCGTTCAGGAAACCCGTTTTTTTCGTCATCGCCCCTCATTCGAGGTGCTCGAGCATTACCTGCGCGAACGCTTGGCGCAGGGTTTGCAACGACCGTGGGAGATGTGGAGCGTCGGGTGTTCCAGTGGTGAAGAGCCCTATTCATTGGCGATCACCGCGGCAGAGGTACTGCGCGAAACCGAACAGCCCGCACATTTTGGCGTAACGGGTACGGATATCAGCCTGAATGCCCTGAGCAAGGCGCGGGATGGCCAGTACTCGGCGCGCAGGTTGGACCAGATGGATGAGGACCTGAGTCGGCGTTATTTCCTGACTCAACCGGATGGACGCTTGAAAATCATGCCGAGCCTGGCGGCGCGTGTTTGCTGCGCCAGGCTCAACGTCCTGGAGTTGGCCAAAGCGCCGATGTCCGGGATGGATGTTATTTTTTGTCAGAACTTGCTGATTTATTTTCGTCGCTGGCGGCGCCGCGAGATCCTCAATCGTCTGGCCGAGCGCCTGGCACCGGGTGGTCTGCTGGTGGTGGGAGTGGGCGAGGTGGTCGGTTGGCAGCATCCGGAGTTGATTCCGGTGGCCGATGAGCGAGTGCTGGCGTTTACCCGCAAGGGATAGGTTTATGAGTGGAGTGGCTATGGGTGATCGGCACGACTATGTCGCCCTGGAGTGGGTCAAAGGCGAAATCGCGGAAACCCTGAAGCAGGCGCGTCAGGCCCTGGAGGCGTTCGTCGAGAACCCCCAGGACTCGACACGCATGCGTTTCTGCCTGACCTACGTGCACCAGGTGCAAGGCACCCTGCAGATGGTCGAGTTCTTCGGCGCGGCATTGCTCGCCGAGGAAATGGAGCACCTGGTTCAGGCGCTGATCGACGGCCGCGTGACCAACCAGGGCGAAGCCCTGGAAGTGCTGATGCAGGCCATCCTGCAACTGCCGGTTTATCTCGATCGGATCCAGACCGCGCGACGCGATCTGCCCATGGTGGTGTTGCCGCTGCTTAACGACTTGCGCGCGGCCCGTGGCGAAAAACTTCTCTCGGAAACCAGCCTGTTCGCCCCGGATATGTCGGCGCGGGTGCCGGCCCTGTCCAGCGAGTCGCTTGCCGCGCTGCGTACCAACGAATTGCCGCAATTGCTGCGCAAGCTGCGGCAAATGCTGCAAGTGGCGCTGGTCGGTGTGATCCGCAGCCAGGACCTGCCGACCAACCTGGGTTACATGGCCCGGGTATTCGCGCGCCTGGAAACGCTGTGCAAGGACGCTCCGCTCGCGGCCTTGTGGCAAATCGCCTCGGGCATGGTCGAAGGCCTGGCCAACGGCAGCGTGAGCAACGGCGCCAGTGTGCGGACCTTGCTGCGCCAAGTCGACAAGGAGCTCAAGCGCCTGGTCGAGCAGGGCGCCGACGGCATCAACCAGCCCGCCCCCGACGAACTGAACAAGAACCTGCTGTTCTATGTGGCCAAGGCCTCCGCCCAGTCGCCACGCCTGCAGTCACTGAAAGAACAGTACCGACTCGATGAGGCTCTGCCCGATAGCGAGGTGATCGACGAGGAGCGCGCGCGTCTGGCTGGACCCGACCGTGACGCCATGCGTTCGGTGGTCGGCGCCTTGTGCGAAGAACTGGTACGGGTCAAGGACAGCCTCGATCTGTTCGTGCGCAGCGACCGTAAACAGCTCAGCGATCTGGAAGCGCTGATGGCGCCCCTGAAGCAGATCGCCGATACCCTCGCGGTACTCGGTTTCGGCCAGCCGCGTAAAGTCATCGCCGATCAGTTGGAGGTCGTCCAGGGCTTGTCCCAGGGCAAACAGGAACCTAGCGACGCGGTGCTGATGGATGTCGCCGGTGCGCTGCTGTACGTCGAAGCGACCCTGGCCGGCATGGTCGGCCCCGCCGAAGACTCGGCGCGCGAAGAGAGCCATCTGCCGACCACCGACGTGGCGCAGATCCACCAGTTGGTGATCAAGGAAGCGCGCAACGGCCTGGAACAGTCGAAAGACGCGATCATCGAATTCATCGCCTCGCAGTGGAACCACGAGCACCTCGCGCGCGTGCCGGAGCTGCTGACCCAAGTGCGCGGCGGGCTGGCGATGATTCCGCTGACCCGCGCCGCCGATCTGCTCAATGCCTGCAACCGCTACATTCAAGAACAATTGTTGGCGCGCAAGGCCGTCCCCAACTGGCAGAACCTCGACACCCTGGCCGATGCCATCACCAGCGTCGAGTACTACCTCGAGCGCTTGGCCGAAGACCATGCGACCCAGGGCGACCTGATCCTCGACGTGGCCGAAGAAAGCCTGGAAAGCCTGGGTTATCCGCTTAAGGAAAAGCCGTCGATTCTCGACCGTATCGAACCTCCGGCAGAGTCGTTCGCGCCCCACTCCGATCCGCTGGACGAAATCGAAGTGCTCGCCGACGAGCCCGTCGAAAGCCTTGTCGCCGATTTGCCGTTCGAGCCGGCGGCACCGCTGACCGATCTGCAAGAGCCGTCGCCGAGCGACGAATTCAGCAGCGAATTCGGCGAATTGAGCGATGAGACAACCCCCGCCGAGCAGGCGCAGCCTGTCGCGGATGCCGGCTGGAGCGATCAGCCGCTGGAAGGCGAGCTCGAACTCATCGATTTCAGTGCCGAGCCGATCGACACCGACTGGTCATTGGCGCCCGAAAGCGAAGCGGATCAAGCGTCGTCGCAGCCGCTCCTCGATGACGGCACCTCGTTTGAAACCCTCAGCCTGGATGAACTCGATGGCCCCATGACCTGGGACGAAGCCGAGATCGCTGAGTTGGAGCTGCCGGACGTCGAATTGCCGAGCGCCCCAGCGGTCCCCGAGCAGCCAGCGGAAGCCGCCGACAAGCCGCTGTCTATGGCCGATGTCATGGCCGTGCCCGTACAGGCGATCAATCCGCCGGCCCATGACGTGCCGCCGAGCCTGTTGCCGCCACCCGCGGACGAAGAACCGATCGATGACGAATTGCTGGAAGTCTTTATCGAGGAAGTCGGCGAGGTGCTGGAAACCATCGCCGAATACATGCCGCGCTGGTTCGCCAACACCGACGATAGGGACGCCCTGGTAGAACTGCGCCGCGCCTTCCATACCCTCAAGGGCAGCGGGCGCATGGTGCGCGCGCTGATTATCGGCGAGCTGGGCTGGTCGATCGAGAACCTGCTCAATCGCGTGCTCGATCGCAGCATCGAACCCTCCGCCGAAGTGCAACAGGTGGTGGCCGATGTAGTGGCGTTGATGCCGTCCCTGGTCGACGAATTTGCCGCCAAAGCGCAGCGCCAACGCGACGATGTCGATCTTCTGGCAGCCACCGCCTACGCGCTGGCCAAGGGGCAAGCTCGCCCAAAAACTGAAGCCTCGGTCGCCCAGGTAGCCGCGTCAGAGGGCATCGCCGAGGCTACCAAGCAAGAGGCCGTGCAAGAGCTCGATGGCGAGCCCCTCAGTGGAGAGCCCCTCGATCCGCAGTTGCTGGAAATTTTCCGCAACGAGGCCGAAACCCATCTCGATACCCTGGTGGGATTCCTCGCCGACTGCGCGCAAGAACTGCCCCAGGCCATCACCGATGACCTGCAACGCGCCCTGCATACGCTCAAGGGCAGCGCCTACATGGCCGGCATCGCGCCAGTGGCGGAAATCGCCGCGCCGTTGGAGAAACTGGTCAAAGAGTTCAAGGCCAACCTGATCCCTATGGATTTGGCCGAGGCCGAGTTGTTGAGCGCGGCGGAAAAAATGATCCGCCAAGGTCTGTCTCAGCTGGAAAGCGAGCCACTCGCGCCGCTGGAGGGCTCCGCCGAATTTCTCGAGCAGGTGCAAAAGCTCCATCACGACCGGTTGGATGCCGCCAAGGTCGGCCGCGAAAGCGAACAGGGCGAAACCCGCGATCCGCAACTGATCGGTATCTTCCTCGCCGAGGGCATGGATATCCTGCTCGATGCCGAGGATTTGCTGAAACGCTGGCGCGAGCACCCTTCCGAGCGGCAAGAACTGAGCGCGCTGCTGGAGGAGCTGACGACCCTGAGCCGCGGCGCCGAGATGGCCGAGTTACCGCAGATCGATGAGCTCTGCGAAGGTTTGCTGGACCTCTACGGCGCGGTCGAAGAAGGCAGTCTGGCGGTTAGCGAGCGCTTCTTCAGCGAGGCCGAACAGGCCCACGAAGCCTTGATCAGCATGATGGATCAGGTCGCTGCCGGCCTGCAGGTCAGTGCCCGCCCCGAGCGCGTCGCCGCCTTGCGCAACCTGCTCGACGAAGCCCTGGACCCGGGTAAATTGGCCTTGCTGTCGAGCGACGGCCAGGGCGGTATCGACATCGTCGAGCTGGACGCCGCCACTGCTGCGCTGCAGGAAACGCAATGGCCGGGCGAAGATAACGGGGTGGATGACAGCGAAGAGATCGAGTTGGCGGCGCTCGCCGAACCGGTGTTCGAAGAGCCACAAGCCCCGGTCCATGACGCACTCGACGCCGAAATGGTGGAGATTTTCCTCGAAGAGGCCGTGGATATCCTCGAAAGCGCGGGCCAGGCGTTGGAGCGCTGGCTAGCTGAGCCGGACAACAAAGCGGCACTGTCTTCCCTGCAGCGCGATCTGCACACCCTCAAAGGGGGCGCGCGGATGGCCGAAATACGCCCTATTGGCGATCTCGCCCACGAGCTCGAGTCGCTCTACGAGGGGTTGGTGGACCGGCGTTATGGTTACTCCCCACTGCTGGCCGGCTTGTTGCAACAAAGCCACGATCGCTTGGCGGTGCTGCTCGACCAGCTGCAACAGCGTGCTCCCCTGGGCCAGCCGCTGGAGTTGATCGAGGCGATCCGCAGCTTCCGCCAAGGCGGCGAGCCGAGCTTGCCGGTTGTCAACGAGCCGGACGATGCTGTCCCCGAAGCCGAAGCCGAAGCCGAAGCCGAAGCCGAAGCCGAAGCCGAAGCCGAAGC